>JBBAAC010000001.1:0-58228 GCA_041658465.1 bacterium
CATCGCGCTCGAGGAGCGCCTCGAGGAAGTGGGGCATTACTCGGAGATCCCCGCTTTTTCAGACCCGGACCCGATATTGGGCCGCGAGTTCCCGGAAACCGCGATGGTAAGCACAAGGGTCCTGCTCAATATGCCAAGGAGCGATATCGTGGATCAGATGATACGCGCGGTGCCCGGCATGTTACGTCCGGCGGTAATTCTGACGCTCGCCGCGAACACAGCCAATGAAACCGGGACGGCAAAGGAGTTTATCGCCGCGCAGGACCCGCTCACGACGAAAATGGTTGAGATCACCAGGCGCGGGACGCCGATGACAAAAAAAGAGGCGGAAGAGCTGTCGCGAGGTTATCAACGAATCTACCGCATGCACGCCCCCACCATCAGGGAGCTGCTCTCGAGAAAAGTCGAGGGCGGCATGAGTTGGTGGGAACAGGTCAGCGGGTTCAGTGAACCCTGGCGAGCGAGCGAAGGCTGGAACTTATTCACGCCGATCGAGAGGCTCTTCGCGATATGCCCGGAGTACGCGAATGTCGGTGAACCGTCGATAAAGGGAGCACTCGAAATTCTGATGAAAAATGGCGCAGCGCAGGTCCGGGGCTCTGAGATATTCAGAAACATGCTGCGATTTGCAGAACTGAACCCTGAGTTCAGAGGTGCAATTGCAGTGCTCGCCACGGTCGGCGGAATATTCCAGTCCTCCGAAGATAAAGGGCTGCATCCGGAGGTCCGCCAATTTTTCCGATCATTCACGGCGGGCGGCGGCAGCATGACGCCGGACGCATTTGTTTCAGAGCTGACGAGGCCTGAAATGATCTCCGCAGTCCGAAAGTTCGTCTCGAGTAAACTGGACGGCGCGGACATTGACCAAGCTGCTATGATACACTTTATTGGAAGAGCTGAGCCCTGGCTGCCGGCCATCGGCCCAGCCGCGTCGGTAGAAGCAAAGAAGAAGGACGGCGGCGACAAGGGCAGCCCCTCGGGCGCCTCCTCCCCCGCCGCACCTGCCTCGCCCGCGGCAGCCCCGCCCGCGGCACCTGTTGCTCCGTCTGACAGCGGGAGGGCCCTGGGCCTAGCGCTGCCGATCGGTCAAACGCCAATAATTACGGGCGGTTTCCTCGAAATCCCAGCCCTGCCCTCGCCGGCGGATGCGATCCACAGCGGCGGGTCTGATACCTATTTTACCAGCGACGAGGCCGCAGATACCACTCAGATCGACATGACAGAGACCGCCCTCCCTTACGAGCTCATCGGTCCTGGTCTGGCGCCGGTCTCCATAGCTCCAACGCTGATTTAATGCGTATTTCCCTTGCCTAAGTGCTAGTAAAAAAGATAGCAAGACATATAGAAGCGGACGGCCACGATGGTCACCCTAAGGCCGCCGACAGGCGGCACACAAGGTCCGGACAGAGAATACGGTTCATACCCACCTGAGCAAAACACTTATGAACCGCAAAGCACACATCCATCCGCGCCGCCTGATTCATACGTCAGCCCGAAAGAAGAAACCCCTTCTCTGCAGCTGATCGCATCCGCCGGGTCGGCCGGCGTCGCGCAGCTGCTGGCGCAACCGCGGCTCACGCAGAGTGCGATCAATGAAAGGGTCGAGTTGCTCGCGAGCTCGATCGCGCAGGACCTGCGTCGCGACGACCCGCTCAGCATTGATATAAATAACGATCGCCGCATCATCTCAACCGCCATCGCTTATCTAAGGGAACATTTCGATCCGCTGAAGACTGGTCAAGGACGGCCCCCGGCCGATAAACTGATAACGGACTCCCTGCGTTACGGATTTCGGGATACGCTTGGAAGGACTCCCGGCAGGAATAACTACGAGATAGGACATCTGATCAGCCCATTCGCGCGGTTCGTGCATGAAAACGCCGCAGCGCTCGAGATCGTGGGCACGAGGCTCAGGGCCAAGCGCCTGGGCGGACGGCCATCCGCGCGATCAGCGCCTTCTACAATACCGCCCCCGTTTCAGGACAGCGCCGCATACCCGCTCGGCGGGTTGCGTGAGCTGCTCGCCCCCTGGCTGCCGCGAGATTCGGAGGGACGGGCACGCTTTGAGGATCAGTTTGAATCCGCGACAAACTATACGCTGACCAGGTTTATGCTCTGGGGCAGCGCACGCCAGAGGCCGGCCGTGATGAGCGGCCGCATCTGGGAAACGCTTCTCGCCCTCAGCAAATCGGATGAAGAGACGTTCGAGTTGCTGCTGGCTCACCCTGAGAAGAACATCACAGATCCGGAAGTATGGCAAAAGACGGTGGAACGCGCGAGGGCGACAGCCGGGTTCGCCTCGCTCGGGGCAAAGTATGTCCCGGACCGGATCACGGACGACGATTGGAACCGCTATGTCGAGGCGAGACTCTCGGACGGCCACCCCGAGGACGTGGCCGTGGAGCCCCGCACCGGCGAAGCGCTCTCGGCAATGCTGCCCGCGTATCTCTTCCTGCGCTCGCAGGGCTTCGACGTGAACGCGGTGGATTATCTCAGCGCAATTTATCCGCTCTTCGGGGAGCTCGTGGCAAACGCGCGGAGCCGCGGCGCCGACGGTTCGATACGCATCGAAGTGCCGCTCTCGATTATGGGCGATAAATTTTCGCTCAGGGACCTCACCTACGAGACATGGGCGAAACAGATAGAACAGCAGGCTTTCCCTACGCTCGTGCTCAAACGAACGCTATCGCAGCATGCGGATGGTCTGCATAACCCCGTCTACCGCAACGTCGAGCGGTATGCGAAACCGCTCGCCGCGAGCGTCGGCGCCACCCCGGAGCGCGAGCGCACCATCTATCTCTTCCTCGCCACCCTGCCGCGCGCGGCGGATATACTCTATCACACGACCGCGGTATACGGCCCCAACGGGGAGATGCTCTCCGCCCCGATGGCGGGCAGCGGCCTCGGCCCGGCCATCCACATAATAAACGACGAGGCGCGCTATCCCACCGGCTACAGGGCGCCGACGAACAGCCGCAGGAATACGCTTCAGCTCGACGTGCGGCGAGGCGCATATCGCGCCATGCTGGAGCTTTCCGGCAAATACCTGGCGCAGATACAGTCGGTCCATGAGCAGCAGAGCCCGCAACTCACATTCTCATATTCGGACGGAAGGATGACATCGCTGGCCGAGCTCATGGAGCACCATAGATCGTTTGCCCTGCGAATCGATGGGTTCGACAAGCAGCTCTTCGACAACGAATCGGCGAAGGGCGCGGACCTGAGGGACGTCAACGATTTTTATCTCGACCTGCGCGGGATGGCCGAAGACCTCTTCTTCTTCGTGCGCGTGCGGGGCCAGATGCCGTCAGTGCTCGGCCCGCTTCCGTTTATCGCGGCGGTAAGGATGGAGGGGCGCCGCACCGGTTCCGACGACTCCGCCGTCCTCTTCCTGAACGACATCGCTCTGAAGGCGGGTGAAGAGAATTGGGGCCAGAGCAGAACCAATGCCGTCACGCTCATGCGCATCTACGCCTGGCATGCGTTGAATCGAGGTTATATCTCGGCCGAAAACGCCCAGGATCCGGCTTTAGTGGCCTCGGCCACGCGGGCGTTTCTCAAGAGCGAGGAGCCATGGTGGGAGCAGGCGGCGCTGGATTATGTCCAGATGGAGAAGGAGCAGGCGACGGTCCACCTGCGCGATACGATTGGGGATGTCCATCACCAGCGCCACGGCGCCAATGCAGACATAGTAGCGACGCTTCGCAACAGCTTGCCGCACGAACCGGCGCCTGTCCTTGCAGCGGACGCGGCCGCCGAGCCTGTGATCGCGCGACGCGCGGTCGAAAGCTATGTCGCGCTCTTTCCGCAGGAACGCGATGTGGATTCGGGAATCCCGATCGATCCGGCCCTCGTCCGGCTCTTTGTCGATCTGGAATCGTCGAATTACCAGGCCCCGCGCCGCGAGCTCGCTGCGCTGCAGGCGCTCGACGCCCTGGAGAGATACAACGAGCAGCGCGGCGCCCCGCCCATAGCTTTAGCGAACGACGCGACAGCGTTGCCCACACAGGGGCTTGCGCTGCAGAGATTTGAGCTCTTCTCATTCGAGTGGAGCGTCCGACGGATCGACAAGCGCAGTTCCTATAACCGCGATGCGGTCTGGAATGCATTCTGGCGGCTCCGCGAGAAAATCATATCGGGCGAGACGGTCGATGACGACGACATCCACAGGGCTATCGCCGTCTCTTCTCAGGGCGTCAGGACGAACGGCACCGAGGCCGGCATGCTCGCGCACATCGTCGCAAAGCATCAGCGGGACCTCAAGACCTTCAGAGAGCTCATGGCCGCTCCCTGGCTCGGGCTGACTTCCTTTGTGCGGGAGAGATTCGTAGCGCGATACATCACGGATGAAGCGCTGCAGGCCTTCGCTGAACGCTATGTCTCTCACAGGCTGACATCCGTATCGCCGGTCGACACGGACGGAATCGTAGCGGAGGCCCTCGGGGACGCGTTTGTGCCGCACCTCGACATCACCGAGAAGATGGCGGCGTTCTACCGCACGCTCGTGGGCCGCTGGTTCACATGGGCTGAAGAGCAGCTCTCAAGCAGGGTCGAGGAGGGCATGCTCGCAATCGATACCGTCGCCGAGGATGCTGACAACCTGCCGCCAACGGTTGAGATACTCATGTTGAGGGCCGCCGACCTGGCGGGCGCCGTCTCCTTTGACGATCTCGTAGCAGCGGAGCAGAAGCTCCTGCTCCTGCGCGAGCTTTTGGGGGATCGTCCATCGGGAGAGCCGCTGAAAGCCGCTGCCCTGCGCACCTATAGCGAACGGGTAATTCCCGCACAAGAAGCGCGGCGCGCACGAATGGGACGCGAATTCATTGCGCGCAACACCTCCCTTGAGACGGAGCTCAGCCTGATGGCGCGAGAGGTCTCAGGACACCTCGAGCGATCGGCGAAGATCTTCATAAGGGCCCCGGAGATATTGGAAATGGACGAGCGGGCCGTGACTGCGTTCATGGCAAGCATCCAGTCCAGCTTCAACAATCTTTCGGACATCCAGAGATCTCACTTACACTTGGGGGATCTGTCTGGAAAGGCGGCGCGCATAGCCGAACAGCTTGGCCACGGCGAAGGCGCAGTACGGACAATCCGTGAGAATATGGTCAGGGCGGAACAGAACATCGCAAGGGCGCAGGACCAGATCGTGGAGGCCCATGCAGCGGGCAAGAAGAGACAGAGCGAGCTAAGACAATTGTCCGATGTCTCCCAAGCCGAGCGGCGGGCGGCCGAGGCGCAGGCTGATGCGGAGGCGCTCATCGAGAGCCTGGAGAGATCCCTGCAGGAACTCGAAGAACTCCGCGCAAATGATGTCGCTCAGAGCTCAGCGGATTTTGAGAAAATCAAGCAGTCCCTGAACCAAGACTCTCCAGCAGACGTCCTGAGATTCGCGGCGGCGGTCCAGGCCTCGGCTTCCCTGTCAGGATCGACTTCGGGGATCATGATGAGGCTGGATGTGCTGCGAAGTCAGATCGTCGAACTGATCGAAGTGCACGACCCCTCGTCGGACGCGCCTTCCCTGACTTCGCACGCGTCGCAGCGTCTCGTGGATGCAATGGCCGCAGCAGTCGATGACGCCCGCTGGAATGAGCTTGCAGCCACCGCGGGGCGGCTCTCCACTGCGATCCACAATGGCGGGCGAACGGCGGACGATATCCAGGCCATCATCCAGGGCATGGAGACGAGGATCTCGGAGCTCGCGGATGCGCTGTCGAATGCGGAGAATAGGCTGCCGATCGGGCCGATGGCGGGACTCGATTTGTCCAAACAGGGCGTCGCACCTGCGGAAGAAGGCAGGTACGATTTTGCATCGGAGGCGCCGGAGGGAAATTACGATACCAGGGCGCAGAACGCGCTGAAGCCCCTGCTCTTTGGCCGGATACTCTCCCGCCGCGGCGAGGCAAGGCAGATCGGCCAGCAGCAGGCATCGCTCGTAGATGGATGGCTCAAATCCGGACGGCGCAGCCCGTTGTCGATCCGCGACGCATTCGGGAATACCGTCGAGATTGCGAAGGAGGAGCGCGGCATCAGGCTCGCAAATCACGAGGAGCTGCCCCAGGAGCATCCGCTGCATCGCCTCATCAATACGCTGGGCGCGGCTGTGGCGGAGAACAGCGCGGAGGCCGGCCTGATAGCGCTCTTCGCAAGGGAAGGACTGAGGGGGGGGAGGTCCCACGCCCTGCTCCTCGATCTATTTGCAAACCTCGCATCAAGGCCGATTGCAGGTGCCCCCTCTGAAGCGCGCGGGATCGTGCGCGAGTGGGCGCTGTCTAACAGGGCGAGGATCGTCTCCGCGCTCAGGAAGCCGGCCAAGATCTTCTTTGTCTCGAAGGGAGGGCCGGCCCCGATAACGATAAGTTCGATCGGACTCCGCCCGCCCTCCTACACGCCAGATGAACACGCAAGGCTGGCCCGCCGCTTCGCGCGGTTGATCGAACATCCTGAGTTTGGCACCATGATCGCCAATCTCCCTGATGGGACCAGGCGTTTTCTCAACGTGGACGTGCTCGAGGTACGCCAGGCTCTTCAGGAGGGAAAGAGATCGGTGCGTCACTTCGATCTCGACGACGGAAAGTGGATGAGCTTCGACCTGCGCCTTAACGGAATCGCGTCGCTCGATCAGCTGGCGCTCGACAGCGCGCCTGTCGCATTGCAGCCCGAGCGGCTCGCCTTGATGCGCCTAATGTGGAGGATCCACAGCGATCCTGCGCTCATCGATCTCGGCTGGATCGCCTCTGCCGCCGCCGATGCCTCCATGCCGATTCATCACATGCTCCAGAGCACTCTCAAGACCATAGCACACGCGGAACAGCGGCCCGGCGGCAAACCGCCGCTCGATCTACACGCTGCGCAGAACGAGATGCGGGGGGCCTATAAGGAGCTGGCGATCGGAGCCGCCTCGCTTCCGGAGGCGGAGCGCGTAAAAAAACCGGTCCTCCTGGACTGGTTGGCTCGAATCGGTCCAAGCGCGGGAAAGATCCGCGAACTCATCGAGAGCAGCCCGACCGTTCGCCGAATGGCCGCGAGGGTATTCCTCATGCACGAGTGGTCGACGCGCCATGGCAACGAGTCGGACGCGGCTGAAATCCGCGAGACGTTCGCGCAGGTGGAGGAGCTCATGCTCTCGCACCGCGAGCAGCGCGAGGCCGCACTCGAGAAATTCATGCGCGATGACTATCTCTCGATACGTCCAGCGGTGATCGCGGACAGCGAACTCATGCAGTCCTCCACCGGCCTGCATGCGCCTCAGCTGATCGCGCCGTTTACCGCGCCCGACGCGGAGCTGGCACGGCTCTGGCCCGAGACCGGGTCCGTGGGAGGAAGCCAGGTCTGGGCGCTCGTGGAGGCGCTGAAAGAGGGGCATGGCTGCGCCCGGCCTGGGCTCGTGAGGATGTTCGATGCGTTCCCGGAGTTTGCAAACGCGCTGACCATGATCTCCTTGACCTATGAACGCCTCCGCCCGGAACTGCTTTCCGGCATAGAGGCGATCGCGGCCGACTACGACTCAATGCAAGGCGTAAAGGGCCGCGATGCGACAGGAGCGTTTCGCAGGCGCTTCATCGAGCTGTACGGCGCGCACGGGCAGGAAATACGCGCGGCAATGGCTTCAAAGCAGGTCGAGGGAATGACCGCAGCTGAGTGGCTCACGGGCCACACGGATCCATGGACGGACAAGTCGGAGTGGAAGGGATACAGCCCCATCGAGCGGCTCTACGGCGTCGCACCCGAATTCGCCAGGATGATCGATGCACACGTCCAGCAGATCCTCCAAAAGATAAGGGAATGCGAGGATTCGACGAGCGGCGTAGCCGATCGCCAGAAGAACCTCGTCAAATCAATGCTCATGTTTGCGGAGGCGCATCCGGAATTCTCAAAGCCGATCGCGCTGCTCACCCTCTTGTTCGAGCTCCTTCCGGAAAAGATCATCTGCGACAAAATCGTCCCGTTCTTCCTGAAGGAGAACGGCCAGTGGAGCAACTCGTCGGCCGCCGCCGCTTTCGCGAGCGCAAATGCCGCAGAGCTTGCTCCCGAGCAGGAGTTTGTCAACCTGCTCATACGGCCTCAGACGCTCGCGGCCTTGCGCGCGGCGATGCAGAGGCCGCCCGCCAGGCACTCCGGCCCATCCATAGCCGTGGTCTTCCAGGGCAGCGATCGGCCGTGGCTGCCAGACCCGGAGGCTCTCGCCATATCGGATCGCATGAAGATCCCGGCGTTATCGGGCCGTGAGCTCATAGCGCACATCGAGCGGCAGCTCGTCGAGACAAAACACCTGTACTCACCGACCGGCATTAGAAAAAACCCGCTGGATGAGCTTAACGCAAAGGTGGATTTCTGGCTCGAGAGGGAACAGATTCACGCCGAGTCCGGCAATGATGCGATCCTCTTCGTCGGCAGCGAAGCTACGAAGAGATGCCTGTGCAAGATGATGCTGGTCCTCGAGAGCGCCGCGCAGTCGCTTGCGCCTACCCAGACTTTCCGCGGAATGTTCGTGAAGTTCATGGAACAGAACCGTTCCGACGACGACGTGCTCCGCTTCGCCTACAACTATCTCATCGACCATCGCGATCAGATAATCGAGGCGACGGCGAAGCCGAAAAAGAGCTCCGGCAACGACGGCGGAACCCTGTCGCCGCTGCGGTCGGCGCCGAAGCCGTCTGCTTCAGCGGAATCGGGCCCTCCCCCCTCGTCTGCAGCCCTCTCCTCGGGCGCTGACTCGCATGACTCCCCGCCCGAGAGCGCGGAGGGCGAAGGCTCCCCTGAAGATGCCGTCCTGGAAGGCGGTGCCATGGTCTACGAAGGGAACGATGCAGCGATAGGCCCCGGAGTCATACTCACCCCTGTTCCACCCGCGGTTCGCTGAGGCCGCCCCGGTCCGAAGGAAATCTTCCCGCTACAAGATCCGCGAAGCGCTTCCTGTTATCGTCCATGCGGCTATGGTACCGCGGCATGGTGGATTCGATGCGGCGTCGGATGCGATCCGCCTCTGCGCGAAGCGCCAGGGTCTTCTGCATGAGCTGCGCGGCTATCCTCTCCTCCTCGTAAGAGAGGAGAAAATCCTGAAGCAGGCCGAGCTCGTCCATGATCGAGGCGATGCGCTCGTCATGCGCGAGCCCTATCACCGGGATCGCGCCACCCATCGCCAGGACGAGGGCGTGATACCGGCATGTCACGAGCCAATCCAGCCTGCGCAGAAGAGAAGTCATCTGCGCTGCGCTCGCATGGTCCGCATCGATCAGCACCGACGGCGATTGCATAATCGCCATCACATCCCTGCAGGGAGAAATATCCAGGCTCTCCATCGCGAAGAAGACAACCTGGGCGCCCAGCTCCGTCACGGCCCAGTCAGCGTACGCGGCGATCGACTCCTTCATCTCCTTGCTCTTTCTCCGGGAGTCGCCGCGCCAGGAATGATAGTAGATCGACTTGTATCGGTCCTTTTGCACGCCGAGGGCGGCCTTGAGGATGCAGGGAACGACGGGCCACCAGAAAAACTCCTCAAATGCGATACCGACGATCGGTCCCTTCATGTCAACGCCCTGCCCCGCGAGGACCGTTTCCGCCCACTGCCGATCCTCCGGCACGAGCGAAAACGCCGTATCGGTGGTCACGGCTATCTCACGGTCGACTCCGAGGGATCGGAGTACAAAGGCGGCGTTGTCGGTGCGCACCATCAGCAGGTCCATGCGCTGCGCCACGGCCTTGGCCCAGCTGGCGTTTGCCGGAGTGAGTGCCCCCGCATCGACCCCGTAAGCGACGGTGGGTATCCCTACCCTCTGGGCAAGGTCGGCGGAGTAGAGAAAAAACCACAAAAGCGCGGGCGAGAAATTCTCCTTGAAGCAGCTCCCCTCTACGAGGACCACGATGTCGGCCTTCGCGACGAGCCGCGCTATGCTCACGACGAAGACCGGATTGATCTGCGCAACGCGCAGGCGCTCGCTCTCGTCCAGATAGCGGAGCGTGCGGCGGCGGTCCAGGGACGTGAGCGTCACGCGCACGCGCGGGTCCGCGTCCAGCATCTGCCGGATCGCCTCGGACGTCCTCGCCTCAGCGCCCGTGTTGTTCGCGCCGCCGTAGCCCACTACTAGACACTCTATCGGCATGCCAGGGCGCCACACCCGCCGCCTCCTCCTGATGAACGCGGCAAAGATCCAGACAATCGCCCTGAGGAATGTAACCATGCGTTGACAGTATCACATCTCCCTCCGAATGCATATGTTCGGCTGGCCTGCCCGCCGGCTGGCAGGCGGGCAAACCGACACCGAGTTATTTCCAGCTCATGCGGCTAACGGTGGAATTATAGCCTTCGCGGTCCCCATTGCTCGAAGCCTGCCTGCCGGTAGGCAGGCCGCGGGTCATCGCTTGCTCCGTGCCAGTGTCGTGTCCCATTGCATTGCCACAAACGTGAAAACCCCGCTTACTGCATGCCAATACGCAAGTATATCATGGCGCATGATGAGCGGTGTCCCCAGCCCAGCTTCGAGCAATGGGGACCGCGGTGGCAGGTGATTCACCGTTAGCCTTATAAACTGACCTAGACTCGTTATCGGCTTGCGAGATGATGGGCTGGGGACACTGCTCCTTATGTGGCGAGGAGCATAACCTGCCTGCGGGCTTGCGAGATGCCAGCCGCGGATCACCGCGTACTTTGGCACGTAGCCAGCCGCGGATCACCGCGTACTTTGGCACGGTGTCGGCTTGTCGATTATTTTTCCAACGAGGTCATATTCGTGAGCTTCCGTGATCTCCACGGTGGCGAATTCGCCCGCGGGCGCCAGGCCCTCGTTGATGTAGATCACCCCGTCGATGTCAGGGGCCTGGCCTTCATGACGCGCCTGGATCAGGTGCTCCGTCTCCTGCGACGGCCCTTCGACAAGGGCTGTGAGCCGCCTGCCGACGAGGGCCTGATTCTTGCGCTGCGAGATGGCGCGCTGCAACTCCATGATCCGCTGCCTTCGCTCCTCCGCGACCTCGGCTCGGATCCGCCCCCTGAGCCGGGCAGCGGGAGTGCCCTCTTCCGGCGAGTAGACGAATACGCCCAGGTGCTCGAATTCCGACTCGCGCACGAAGTCGAGGAGCGCTGAAAAATCATCGTCGGTCTCGCCTGGAAAACCGGCGATCAGGCTGGTGCGCAGCGCGACGCCGGGAAGCTCTTTTCTCATAAGCCCGATGAGGCGGCGTATCTCGGCTCCCTCTCCCTTGCGCCGCATGGCCGCGAGCACCCGATCGCTTATATGCTGGATGGGGATATCGAGATACCTGCATATCTCGCCATGCATCTTCATGGCCTCTATCACCGCCAGAGGGAAATCGTGCGGGTATGCGTAAAGCATTCTGATCCACTTCCTGCCCTGCAGGCTGCATAGCCTGCCGAGCAGCTCCGCCAGGTCGGCGCCTATGTCGCGGCCGTAGGCGGTCGTGTCCTGCGCGATGATGTTGAGCTCGCGCACGCCACGCGAGAGCATTTCGCGCGCCTCCTCCACTATCGAGTCGGGCGTTCGCGAACGAAACTTGCCGCGTATCCTCGGGATGATGCAGAACGAGCAGGGATGAAAGCATCCCTCCGCAATCTTTATGTACGCCATGTGCGGGGGCGTGGCAGCCACTCGAGGCGCCTCGTGATCGTATATATATGATGGCCGGCCTACCTGCACGCGCTGCCCGCCATCCAGGCCCTTCACAAGTTCCGCGACTCGATGGAACTCTCCGGCGCCGACAAAGAGATCCACCTCGGGAAACAGCTCCGCTATTTCCTCGCTGTAGCGCTGCGGCAGACACCCCGCCACGACGAGCAGCCTGCATCTCCCGCGCTTTTTCTGCTGCGACATCTCGAGCACTGTCTCTATCGCCTCTTTCTTCGCGTCCTCGATAAATGCGCAGGTGTTCACCACGATGACCTCGGCCGCGGAGGGATCCTCGGTCAGCACGAATCCATCCTTGACCAGAAGGCCCAGCATCACCTCTGAATCGACGAGGTTTTTGGGACAACCGAGTGAAATAAAGTGAAGAGATGGCATATTAGTACGTGACTGGTGACTAGCGGTTGCATTCAGGGTCTACCCCACCCTGACCCTCCCCTTACAAAGGGGAGGGAACATTCCCCTCCTTTGTAAGGAGGGGCCAGGGGAGGTAGATCAAGTCATTCACGCCAGTCACTAATCACTAGTCACGGAAGATAGGCGAGCCCGAACGGAGCGGTCCCTCCCGCAGACACCGGGGTCCCCTCTTCCGTGAGAGTACCATCCGCGCCGTAAGTTAATATGGACACGGTAGCGCTGCCAGCGTTTGCGCAATAGAGCGTGCTATGCCCGATGTCCACGGCAAGGGCCACGGGGTCCGTGCCGCCGCTGCCGGGCGTCGAGACCAGCGTCAGGGCGCCGGTGTCGTCGTAGGTGAAGGACGACACGGTCTTGCTGCTTTGGTTCGCCACGAACAATATGTTGCGGTCCGCATCTACCACCACGTCCGCCGGCCCCACGCCGTTTGCGGCAAAGGGCGATCCGGCAGCGGCGGTGAGTTTGCCGCTCGAGTCGAACGTGAAGACCGAGACCTGCGCTGAATTGGAATCCGCGGTGAATATGAGGTGAGAGGAGACATCCACCGCAACGGCGGACGCGCCGGCACCGCCCGCTGTGAATGGAGAGCCCGCGACTTCGGTGAGATCGCCCGCGGCATCATATGAGAAGACCGCGATCGTGTTGCTGCCGGAATTCGTCGCAAAGAGGAGCATGAGCGTGGAGTCGATCTTGACATCGGTCGGCGCCGCGCCCTGCGTGCTGGTAGTTCCGCTCACGTTCGTGGCCTTTCCGGTCACAGGATCATAGGTGAAGCTGCTCACAGTGCCCGATGTCCTGTTCGCGGTGAACGCCAGCAGGTGATTGGAGTCGACCGCCACGGCCACGGGTCCCACCGAATTCACTCCTGCCGGACTGCCGCTCTGAGTAAGCGTCCCGTCGACATACGAGGCGCTAAAGACCGCGAGCGTGGAGCTGTTTCCGTTGGGCACGAAGACGAGGCCGTGCTCGACATCCGCAGCAGCGTCCTGCGGGGCCACGCCCTGGGTGGAAAAAGGCGACTTGGAGAAGGCGGTCATAGTGAAGTTCGCGGTGTCGACATTGAAAAGCGCCGCCTGCGCTGAGTCCCGGTTTGCCACGGCGAGCATGCTCACGTAGGTGTAGCCGCCCTTGCGCGTTACGCTCTTTGCCTTGGAATTGGTGACGGTCACGTCCACGGCCCCCGTCTCGATCGCGGACGGGGCTATGACGGTAAGCGACGTCGATTGCGCCTGCGTCACCGTAGCGGGCTGCGTGCCAAAGGCCGCGGTGGTGGTGGAATCGAACTGGGTGCCGGAGATGACTACCTCAGTGCCGCCGTGGACGGTGCCGGCTGAAGGCGTTATCGAATTGATGCTTATCTCCGTCTCGACGATCCCGCAGCCAATGGAGAAGATGAATGGCAGCAAAACAACGCACGCGATTCGAACTATGCGCATGACAACCCTCCGTTCGACTGAGACAGTCATAACATCTTATCCGGCAGATTCCAAGCGTCTCGGAGGCCGGCCCCACCTGCCCGCAAATGCCCGTAGATTCGCTTTTTCCCTTGAATATTGGGCGGCTCTTGTTGTAGAAAGACTGACAAACCCAATATAGCAATAATTGGAGGGAGGCTCAAATGGTGCTCTGGGAAAGAGTCCGTTCGATCACGGCAATAGCCGCGCTCTCATGCGCGTGCCTCATCGCAGCATGCGGAGGCGGGAGCGGCGGCGGCGGTGCGGGCAGCAACGGGTTGGCCGCTCCTACAGGCGTATCAGCCTCGGCCGGGGATGCGCAGGTGGTCCTCAACTGGAATGCCGTGGATGGCGCTACGGGTTACGCGGTCTTCACGGCAAACTCGGCGGGCATAGCGGCCTCGATCTCCAAATCCACCGACACACCGACGGAGATCGATGTCACAGACGCGCCCTACACGCACACGGGGCTCACGAACGGAACTGCGTACTACTACGTAGTGGCGGCTGTGAATGCGGATGGCGTGGGCGCGCTCTCGGATGAGGTCACAACCACGCCGCTGCTGGGTCTGCCCGCTGCACCGACGGGCCTTGCGATTACCGTCGGCAACAAGAGCGTCGCGCTCAACTGGGATGCGGTGAGCGGCGCTACATCATACAAGTTGTACTGGAACACGACCGCCGGCATCGACACGAGCACGCCGAACACTCAGACGTCGACCGCCAATAATTTTGCGCATGCGAATATCAGCAACCTCAACACGTATTATTACAGGGTCGCTGCCGTGAATTCCACAGGCGAGGGCACGCTGTCGGAGGAGAAATCAGCCACGCCGGCGTTCGGAGGCAGCGAGCTGCTGAGCATTAAAGATGCCCCGGCAACCTTTGATGATGAATACGGATATGCGGTCGCAATCGACGGCGACACGGCGATCGTGGGGGCGCCTCACTATTTTAATCTTAATCCAAATAAGATGGGCAGTGCTTTCATATATAGATACAGCAATGGTGTATGGACCAAAGAAGCTGAACTCGCAGTTCCAGCAGGAATCGCGAACACCCACGGCACGTATGGAAAGTCGGTCGCCGTCAGCGGGAATCTGGCAATAGTCGGCAACCCTACGGGCTGGGGCAACGCCGATCTCTCCGGAGTGGCGGCCGTGTTCAAGCGTACAGGAGCTGCGTGGGCGGAAGAGACGATCCTGACCGCATCCGACGGCCTGGCAAACGACAAGTTCGGCGCGTCCGTTGCGATCAGCGCAGACGTCGCTGCTATAGGGGCGCCCGAAGACGATAACGGAGGCAAGCTCGATAACGGTGGCGTATATTATTACGCTACTGCCGGATGGGTCGCCAAACCTGAAATAAAAGGCGCCGTCGCCAACGATCAGTTCGGATTTTCAGTTTCCCTGAGTGGAATTACGCTACTAGTAGGCGCACCTTACAATGACTTTGTACCTGCAAATGCGGGACGCATCTATTTCTACACGCTAAGTGCAATTCCTTCGTTAGACGCGACCGCAGACGGCGGCGCAGCAAACGACCAGTTCGGAAAAGGCGTTGCAATAGACGGCAATGTGGCGATCGCGGGCTCGCCGAGCGACGGCAGCAAAGCCGGCTCAGCCGTAGTCTTGAGGTACAGCGGCGCTGCGTGGGCGGAGGAGAAAGTGCTGACGCCATCGACGACCTCGGTAAACGACCAGTTCGGGTCCTCGGTTTCGATAAGCAACAACTACGCGATCGTGGGCAGCCACCTCAACGACGACAAGGCCGGCGATGCGGGCGCGGCATTCGTTTACAAGTACAACGGCACGACGTGGGCAGAGGAGGCAAAGCTCCTCGCGTCTGACGGTGCGGGCAACGACCAGTTCGGCTACTCGGTCGGCATCGACAGCGATCTCATCGTCGTCGGCGCGTACCTGGTCGATCTCGCGGGCGCTGCGGATGCAGGAGGGGTCTACTTCTACTGACAAGAAGTCATCCTGAGGCCATGCTAAAATACAAATTCGCCGAAGAATCCCGATGTCCGCGTGGGATCCTTCGGCGAATTTTTGTTAGAGGCCCATGGCCTCAGGATGACAACTTTTTCACTGCAGCCCGCTCAGCTCCGTCTCATATACCTTGCCGACGGGCTCGCTGCCTGCATCAGTGCTGTTCTCGACGGTCAGCGCTACATAATGTTTGGTGTTCACCACCACCGACGGCCCTGCGGCCCCCGGAAGATTCGTCACAAGCGTACCCTTCCACCCGTTGGAATCCATATTGCGGGAGAGCAGCGCGCCGCCTTTCAACGCATCGCCGTACACTCCGGCGTCCGTGATCAGCGCTATCTTTCCAAAGACGTTGGTGCCGTAGATGAAATTCTTGACCTGCATGATCAGCATCGTCAGTGGATACGACTGCGTGCCGTCCTCCCACTTGACCCCGAAGAAGGCCGCGTTCGGCTTCTGCATGCCGACGAGGAACGATGCGCCATCCTCGGTCATCGTAAGGGTGGGCGACATCTGGGCCGTGATCTTTCCGAGATTAAAGGATTTGCATCCTGAGTCGTTCATCGCGTCGCACACATCCAGCATCGCCGCGTTGGCTGCGCCGTCGCCCGGATCCCATCCGTAGCTGTTGGAAGAGAGCACCGCATAGCGCTGCACCTGGCCGCCCTCTACAGGAACAGGATCCTTGTCGATGAGCGCCATGCCGGTCGGATTGAGGCCGGACGTAAGCTGCGCGGTCGCCCATGCCACGCTCACCGTGCCGTCGTAATTGTAGGGCATGCAGATCACGCTGCCCGGATAGAAGGTCGTCAGGGTCGGGTCCGCATCCGCATGCTTCAGGTTGGATGTCGCAACGCAGAGCTTTCCGCCCGCCAGGACCGCGCCCGACGGATTATTTATCGTGGACTTAATCTGCGCATAGAGCGGATCGAGCGGGCTTATAGATCCGAAATTCACGCCCGCTGTGACCTGCGAGGTCTTGCCGTTGATGATCGTGAAGCCGTGCGGCGAGGAGTGCATGACCGCATAGTACTGATCGTTGAGAGCAATGTGGTTGGACGGATAGCCGCCCGAGTTTCCGAGTTTGGTCCACGCGCCTGTCTGCCCGAGCGCGGGAGACCTGAAGAGCGCGTTGGGCTGGACACCCACGGCGCCGCACGCCATCAGAAGCGAGTTGTTCACTACCTCGTATCTCAAGCTCGCGGCCCAGGGACACGGCGCATCCGAATAATAAGACGCGATCGGCGCCAGGGGCCCCGAACCGCCAGAACCCGCGGTGCCGCCGGTGCCGGAGCTGCCTGCAGTACCAGCCGTACCGCCACCAAAACCTCCAGCGCCTCCCGTGCCGCTCGAACCGGCCGGACCTCCGCCAGTGCCACCCGTCCCCGCCGTACCGCCTTCGCCTCCGCTTCCTGCAATACCTCCGGAGCCGCCCTGCGGCCAACCGGCCGAGCCGGCCGAGCCCGCAATGCCCCCCGCCCCGCCGGTATACCCGCCTGCCCCCCCGGTGCTCACATCGGGCTGGGACACGTCCGAATCGCTCCCACCGGCTCCACCTGTATATGTATTGGCATCAGTTCCAGAGGGGGGCTCGAGTTCGCCCATCGTATCGAGCGTGCATCCCGCCACGCCGAACCCCAGAGTCACGCCAACTGCGGTCATCCAGTTTGTCATCGGTCTCTCTCCTTCAGTCGCATCACTTATCGTCGCGCAGCAATTTTTGTTGCTCGATTTATTGCTACTGTAGTCCGGCCAGGTCGGTCACGAGTACCTGTCCTTTTGACTCAGGGCCTGCGTCCCCCTGGACCGAGACCGTGACCGCCGCAAAGTGTTTTCCATTTATCACTATCGACGGGCCGGCCATCCCCGGCAGCGGCGTGGCCAGCTCGCCCTTCCATCCGGACGGATCCATATTTTGGATGATAAGCTGACCGCTCTTTGCAGGATTATCGTACATGCCCGCGTCCGTGGCGAGCGCTAGTTTTCCAAATATGCCCATCCCGTAAATGTAGTTATTCGCCTTGAGCTGGGTTGAAGGATATGAGCTTGCGCCGTCCTCCCACCTGATGCCCAGGAATCCCGCTGACGGCTTCTGCACACCGATGAGGAAGGATGCGCCGTCCTCGGTCCTTGCCAGCACCGGCGCGGTCTGCGTAGTTCTCTTGCCGAGGGATATCGAATTGCTGCTGCCGGAATTGATCTCGAATATGTCGAGTTTGGCATCATCGGCGGGATTGTTCGCGTAGCTGTTGGAGGAGAGCGCCGCAAATCGCTGGATCGTTCCGCCATCTACGGAGACAGGATCCTTGTCGATGAGCGCCATGCCGGTGGGATTTACGCCGGAGGTCATAAGCGCGTATGTCATGGCAACGCTCACCGTGCCGTCAAAATTGTACGGCGTGCAGATGACGCTGCCCGGCTTGAACGTGGTCTTGGATGGATCGTTCGGATCGATCTGATCGAGGTTCGATGTCGCAACACAGAGCTGCCCGCCCACGAGCACCGCGCCTGCCGGATTGTTGATCGTGGACTTGATCTGCGCGTAGAGCGGATCAAGAGGGCTTATTGCGGCGAAATCCACGCTGGCCGTGGACGTGTTGTTCTTGCCGTTGATGATCGTGAAACCGTTGGGAGCCGAGTGCGTCACCAGATAGTATTGATCGTTGAGCGCGATGTGATTGGAGGGATAGCCCTTTGCATTGCCGACCTTTGTCCAGGCGCCGTTCTGATTGAGCGGCTGCGACCTGTGGAGCGCATTCGGCTGGCCGGCGTACGCACCGCACGCCATTAGCAACGTGTTGCTGACCTGCTCGTAGCTCAAACTCGCCGGGAAAGGGCACGGTGCATCAGAATAAAAATTCGCCTTGGGCGGCTTCGGCTTGTTAGGACCTGCTTCGGCGTCGCCGGCATCCGGCTTCGTAAAAACATCCGCATCGAGCAGCGCATCGGGATTCATCGCGTCATCCGGTTGCACATCAGAAGGCGAATCCGGCGCGACGACTATGTCGCTCGAAGTGTCGATCCCCGCATCAGAAGAGTTGGCGCCGGCGGTAAACTCCTCACCGCCGCACGCGGCCAATACCAGGGAACTCAATACACACATCTCCGCTGCACGCATCAAAGCCTCCTTACAAAGCCCCCGCAGTGCGCTCTATACCTCGCTTGCCGGACCAAAGCAACGGCCTTGTGTTGATATTCCTGATTTGCCGGGAGCAGCTCCTGCAAAAAGGAAGGAAGGCCAGCAATGCCAGTCAGGCCAGCAAAGTGTGAAGTGCGAGATCTACCCCACCCTATCCCTCCCCTTACAAAGGGGAGGGTACGTACCCCTCCTTTGTAAGGAGGGGCGGGGGGAGGTAGATTCCGCCCTTACCACCTTTCTTGCCTTTCTTGCCTTTCTTGCCTTTCTTGCCTTTCTCGCCCGTCTTTGGCACCATGCGCCCATGAGCCTAAACTGCGGAATAGTCGGACTGCCGAACGTCGGCAAATCCACGCTTTTCAACGCCATGACGGCTGCGCACGTACCTGCCGAGAAATATCCCTTCTGCACCAAGGACCAGAACACGGGCATGGTGGCTGTTCCAGACCCCAGGCTCGTAAACATCTCCGCCATCTTCAAGCCGGAACGGGTGGTCCCTACGCAGGTGGAGTTCGTGGACATAGCGGGCCTCGTGGAAGGCGCCCACAAGGGCGAGGGCCTGGGCAACCGGTTCCTCGGACACATCCGCGAGGTGGATGCGATCGCGCACGTAGTGCGCTGCTTCGACGCGCCGGACGTCGCCCACGCCTATCCTGATATCGATCCTGTGCACGACATCGAGGTGGTCAATACGGAGCTGGCGCTCGCGGACCTCGACCTGATCCAGAAACGCCACGAGAAGACGGCTCACGCCGCGAAGACAGGGAACGCAGAGGCAAGGCATGAACTTCCCGTTTTGGAAAAGCTCAAGGCCGCGGTCGAACACGGCATGCACGCGCGCAAGGCCGGGCTCACGCCCGCGGAGTGGGGGCTCATGCCCACGATCGGGCTGGTGACCGACAAGCCCGTGCTCTACGTGCTCAACGTAAACGAGAGCGACGTGAAGACGCCGTCCGAGCGCGTGAAGCGGGCCCTCGCTTACGCGCAGAAGGAGGGAGCGCCGGGGGTAGAGATCTGCGGTTCCATCGAGGACGAACTCGCCGACCTCTCCGATGAAGAGAAGCGCGCTTTCCTGGATGATCTGGGTCTTGAGGAGCCCGGGCTTCCGCGCCTCATCCACGCGACGTACAAGCTCCTCGACCTGATCACGTTCTTCACAAAGGACGGGCCGGAGGTGCGCGCGTGGACCATCAAGCGCGGCACCAAGGCCCCGCAGGCGGCCGGCAAGATCCACACTGATTTCGAGCGCGGGTTCGTGCGCGCGGAGGTCTACTCGTACGACGAGCTCGTAAAATCCGGATCGGAGCACAAGGTGAAAGAGGAAGGACACCTGCGCATCGAAGGGCACGACTACGTGATAAAGGACGGGGACATCGTGCATTTCAGGTTCAACGTGTGAACCAAAACCGAGATCGCTATTTAAAGACCGACGCACCGCCCGCAATGATCGCATGCACATGTTTCACGTAGGCCTTGGGGTCTTCAATGGGATCGAAGCCGATAGCAGGCATGGACTCCTGCGCACCTCGATCGATTGCCCACCTGAGCATCTCCGGCTCATAGGCGACTAGGGCTGCTGCAGGACTGAGCCGCGGTAAGCTCTCATACTCAAAATCCTTCAATTGAGCACCCGGCCCCCAAATATCCACGCCGAACAACGCGCGCTGGATATCTGACCACGTAAAATCTGTTCTTCGCTCGACTATGTACTGCGGCGGCGTGTAAACTCGGTCGTTTTGGCCAGGCGTCCAGATAATGCGTCTGATCGCCTCGAGGCCGCGTTGTCCGAATCGGGGAGGTTCTGTCCCGAACGTCACGCGCATTAAGGCCATGCCCAGATCGTGCGTGACTTCATGATCACGATGCTCGGCCACAAATGCAGAATCATAACTCGCGTCCTCATGGGGCATAGCAGGATGTCCTGGTTTGGCTCTGGCGACGAGATTCCAGGCAAAGCCACTGTGTCGATCAACATCATAGACACGAAGGAACTCGGCTACCTGGTCTTGATTCCAGCCGAACTTCCCGGCTACCAATTGCGCAAGGTCTTCGACCTTCTCATCCCTATAGCTGCGATAGGGACATGGTCTCAGATTCTCCCAGTACTCCCTCCAGGCGTCCACCAGCGCACCGCCCAGGCTCGCATGTAACGGTCGCTCGTCTTTTCCATAGGCTTGCGTGAGTTCTCCGGGATACGAGATCAATGGCCGCTTTCCTATGACAGGGCCAAAGCGCTTTCGAATGTCCTCCCCAGTCCGGAGCACATCCCATGACTTTTCAACGACCTGAGCTAAAAAGGCGCCCGCTGTTCCGTGTGCGTCAAACCAGTCAACATAATTCCAAGGTGGCGTGCCCTTGGCCCGCGCCTCATCGTAGATAAAGAGGGCCAGCTGACGTCCCAAGGCAAGCGGTGTATAGCTGTTAAAGCGGACCGGTTTCATGTAGCTCATATCGATTTCCCGCACCCGACCGTCTTGATAGGGAGGAAATCGAAGGACTTTGTCGTTGTCCCGACTATTGAAATCGCAGCCTCGCCAACTCTGATCGATGATCGTGACCTTATAGCCCAAATCCGCAAGCTGCCCTGCACGCTCATCTACAACCGCGTCGGCAGGAGAAGACGGCATATTTCTGCCGAACATAGGCGGATAGCCTGGATCAAGAAGGCTCATCGTCTTGATCATGACAACGTGGGGCGCAGGAGCTGCGACAAATCTCTCGTTCCTCTTTCGCACATCTTCCGGCGCCTCGGCAATCGCTGCGGAGACCTGCGAACGCGTCGACGTGACATCGTTATTTCCTTCGTTCATGACATATAAATCCTGAACGGTAGCATCCGCAGAAGAGATCTCACTCTCCGTCGCCACGCCCTCAGCGTTCATTATGCCGGCTGCCAGCACGCCGCTGCCTACGGCCCCGTTGTTTAGAACTCCTCCCTGGCCTGCGCTTGTCATGGTGCCTCCTGTTCACAGATTTATTTTTGAATTCCAAACAAAAAGAGGCAAGGCCCTCTCCGGACCTAGCCCCCATGTCGCGGCTATACAAAATATACTCCTTTGCGGCAAGGAAAAATTACCCCCGTTTTCTACGTCGACCGACGACGCGTCTGTTCTGTATATTGTCTCAGGAGGGCTCGACCAGGCCCATGCCCGTATCGACGATCATGGCTTTGTTCCGGCGGGGATCAAGGCCCTGTTTGCGTTTCGCATCGAAGCGCTGCATGTAGAGGGCCAGACCTGCGGCTGCAGATTTCTCAGCATCAATGCCATGTGATGTCAGCAACGCATACGCCGCCTCAATGAGAGGATCGCTCACGCGGTACTTTCCGGTCTCGTTTCCTACAAATGCCAGCTTCACAAAGGAATCTATGTCTTCGTCTGTAAAGATGCGGAAGGGTTTGCATCGTGCCGCCAGCTTGACCGCGCAACTCGGGTACGACTCCGGTTCTGCCCCGAAGACATGGGTTGAGATTACGCTCGTGACGCTTGCCGTGAGCCGCGGATCGCGCCGATGTTCCGATTCATTGCGCAGCGTCCGCTCTATCCAGTAGAGATAGTTTTCCATGAGCCGCCCCGAACCAAAGGGCACGTATACCTCATCCGGCGCTTCGTTTAAGACCTCATGCACGTGCCAGTCGTAGAAGACCGCCTGCGGCTCGATCGTGCGCGTGGACGTGAGATCAATACCGTTCTCGTTGTTGCAGATTTTCTTGATGAGCTTTGGAGTCAACTTCCTTGATAAATTCGTCACATAGACATCTGCGCGAAGCCGCAGCAAAGCATCGAGTATGCCGGGGTTTATGGCCCTTCCCACGAGGATCTTCGGAGGCGGAAGATTATACATGGCAAACCGCACAGCCACGGCTGCGCCCTCGTTTCCTTCCGTAATGAGCGAAAGGCGGGGGATCGGCATGCGTTCCAGATCGTGTCGAGTGAGGATCCCGGCCCTGCGCTTTAAATATAATGCCCGCGCGTAATCCCGACACAGCGTCGCCAGCTCCCACGCGGCCCTGTCCTTGATCGTGCCAGTTGGGTTGCTCAAGCGATCCGCTTCGTTTTTTATGTAGACTTCGCCATATCCATCCGCCGTGAGATCAAGCGGTATCACAGGTGTAGCCTTCCACTCCGGCGCGTGTGGATCGGCCTCCGCGTAGGCAGGGATGCCGTCGCCCCATTGATCCATGAGCTCTGGCGTCATGGATTCGGGATATGGGATCTCTTGCTTGATCTCTCGATCGATCGGGCCATCGTCCTCTGCTTGAGGTAACCCCGAAGCCGCCTGATAGCCGTCAATGCCGCAGGCAGAGAGACCTGCCAGGCCCCGCTGAAAGGCAACTGTAACCGTCATCGCCCACCCCTCCACCATTAATTATCGGCCTGAAGGCCGGAAAGTTGCGCTATTTATGGCGGGCTGCGGAGTGGCACGCAGTAAGCGGGGTTCCGCCGTTTATCGATAGGCCGCGAACAACGGCGCAGAATAAGCGGTGACCTGCGGCAGGCTTCGAGCAATGGGGACCGCGAAGGCTATAATTCCACCGTTAGCCGTATGAGCTGAGACCAACTCGGTGTCGGCTTGCGAGATGCCAGCCGCAGGTCGCCGCGTACTTCATGGCACGTAGCCAGGCGAATATTTGAATTCGGGCGTGACGCGCTGCATCAGTCGATATCCTTGCTTTTCAAGCTGAAATCGGGTCTAAACGGCGCATGCCGCCACTCTCCATACGCAAGATCGTCTTCATCGAACCAAAGGCACCCGGCAATCATGTCTACTCAAAGTGGGGACTGCCCAGGCTCGGCACCCTCACGCTGGGCGCTATGCTCAAGCAGGCAGGTTATGAAGTAAAAATCTTCATCGAGGAGATCCGTGGCATCGACTGGGATGATGTCTTTGATGCGGATCTGGTCGGCATATCCTCGATCACCTCCACGGCGCCGCGCGCCTACGAGATGGCGAACATGGTGCGCAAGGCCGGCATCCCCGTATTCATGGGCGGACCGCACGTATCTTTCCTCGTCGAGGAGGCGCTCGCGCACTGCGACTACGTGCTCTGCGGTGAGGCCGAGGGATCGATCCTGCCGTTCATGGAGGCGATAAAGACCGGCGTAGGGCTCGAGTCGGTCTCCGGCCTCGCCTGGAAGTACGGCCACTCGATCCGCAAGAACGCGCTGGGCGAGCAGGTGATGGATCTGGACAGCCTGCCGTTTCCGGATTTCAGCCTCGTGGCAGGGAGCAAAAAGTTCAAGGGCGACCTCTCCGTGACTCCGATAATGACCTCGCGCGGCTGCCCGTTCGGTTGCAACTTCTGTTCGGTCACCGCGATGTTCGGCAGGCGCTACCGGTTCCGCTCGGTCGAGAATGTGATTGCGGAGCTCAAGCAGAGGAATCCATCCTGGGTCTTCTTCTATGACGACAACTTCGCAGCGCGGCCGGAGCACACGAAGGAGCTGCTGCGCAGGATGATCGATGAGGGGATAAAGCCTAAGTGGAGCGCGCAGGTCCGCATCGACGCTGCAAACGACCCCGAGCTTCTGAGCCTTATGAAGAAGGCCGGCTGCGCCATCGTCTACATCGGCCTCGAGTCAATAAACCCCAAGACGCTGGCCGCGCTCAACAAGGGCCAGACGCCCGAGCAGATAGAAACCGCGATCCGCACCATCAACTCGTACGGGATCGGCATCCACGGGATGTTCATATTCGGAGCTGACCACGACGACCCGGCGACTATCAAGGCCACTGTGAAGTTCGCGAAGAAGAACGAACTCACGTCGGTTCAGTTTATGATCCTAACGCCGCTGCCCGGCACTTACATATTCGAAAAGTTTGAGTCCGAGAACAGGCTCCTCTCGCGCGACTGGGGATACTACGATGCACACCACGTGGTATTCGCCCCGAAGGGGATGAACGCCGTCCAGCTGCAGACCCTCACGATCAAGGCGATGCTCAAGTTCTACTCGCTCGGCAGCGTCCTGTCCGGGCTCAACCGCTTCGACATCTGGACGATGATGATACGCGCCTACGGCTGGAGGCTGACCAGAAAGACGCGCAGCAACCTGCGCGGCTTTGCCGAGCATTTGAAAGAGCTCTACCAGCATGCAGGAAACGGGCTCAATTCCGCAAGACAAGGCATCCAGCTCGGCGCACGAAAGACGACGGACGACCTCAAGGATATCATCCGCCGCGTCAACCTCGACCGCATCCGCGAGCTCAGGCAGGAGCGGCAGAGGCAATTGCCGGCCGAAAAAATAACCAAATCCCTGTAGCTTCATGGCGTTAAAAAGTAAAAAGGCCCTCACGATCATGAGGGCCTTTTTGTATACCTATTAAGATCTCAAGCCGACGCCGGCTTGAAGCCTTGGTTTACAACCTCGCTACTGCCTTAAGCGCCAGATCCTTCTCCATCTTTATATGCGCATCATCGTCCGTGTTGCCTAAACCAAGGCCCACCGTGACATTCATCATTACGCCCTTCGCCTTGACCAGGGTCGTGACGCCCGCGCCCAGCTTCAGCCCGCTGCCGCCATAGACAGCATCGTCGCCGACGCCAGGGACTGCGACCGCGTTCTGGATCGCATCCTTTACACCCTTGTAGAGTTCGGCAACGCCGTAATTGCTCTGTTTGAGGTTGTCGACAAAGAGCGCGCCTTCATTGATTGATATCTGAACGAACTTCATCTCCTTGCCGCTCGCGTCCTCATAATAGCAGATCTTCTGACCGAGGGGATTGCCGGACGGCGGCGTCGTCTCATGCTTGCTGATCTTTAACGCGATGCCGAGCGCCGCCTCTGCCTCAGCCTGCGTGACGAGTGCGCACGGATCGTAATTTTTTGCCGCCACGGCCGCTGTCTCAGTGGTAGCTGTCTCGCTTCCCCCTTCAGTTGCCGCCGCTCCTGCCTCCCCGCCCGTCTCTGCGGATGTGACCACGCCCTCTTGCTCAGTCGTTGTCGTACCCGTCTTGCTGGTCTCACAACCGACAAGCGCCAGGATGAAACAGACGCTCACTAACGCATAGGCAAATCTCTTCATAAAACCTCCCTTTGATTGTGTGCCCGGCATGTAGCAGAAGCCCGGACGCTGTTCAAGCCCAATAGCCTCCCTTATATATTGACAGGCCGGCGGCAGAGGGGCGATAAACGCCGGGTCCGGGGGCTTCCATGCGCACAAGAATCACCTGTCTGATAGCCGCGTTCCTTATCTCATCGGCGCCGGCAGCCACGCTGCACGCGGGCGTTGATGCCAAGGTCCACGCATTCGTGAGCATCCCGCCGCAGGCGTATTTTGTGGAGCGTATCGGAGGGCCGTATGTCGCGGTGGACGTGATGGTGCCGCCCGGCCAGTCGCCGCACTCCTTCGAGCCCCTGCCAAAGCAGATCGCGACCCTTTCGCGGGCGGACGCCTATTTTCAAATCGGGATGACGTTCGAGGGCCGGCTCATCGCAAAAGCGCAGGAGATCAACCCCAGGCTCAAGGTCTTTGACACGCGCAAGGGCATCGCGCTGCACCAGATGGCAGCGGCCGACGAGCACGGCCACGGCCAGGGCATGGCCGACCCGCATATATGGCTCTCGCCGAAACTCGCGAAGATACAGGCGACAAATATATCCGCCGCACTCTGCCAGCTGGATCCGGCGCACGCGGCCGACTTCCAGAAGAACCTCGCCTCGTTCATCGCTGATCTCGACCGGGTGGACGCATCGATCGCTCTTTCGCTTGCGGCGCTTAAGGGAGATCAGTTCTTCGTCTATCACCCGGCGTTCTGGTATTTCGGAGATGCGTACGGGCTCAAACAGGTCGCCGTGGAGAGCAGCGGCAAGGAGCCGTCCGCGAGGGAACTGGGCCGGCTCATAGACCGCGCCAAGGCTGCGGGCGTGCGAGTCATCTTCGTGCAGCCGCAATTCCCGACGAAGAGCGCCGAGGCTGTAGCAGCGGCCATTGGCGGAAGCGTGATAAAGATAGACGACCTGTCGCGCGACTATCTGGCGAATCTTGAAACAATAGCATCGCGTATCAAGGAAGGCCTTAGAGCGAAATGAAGCAAGAGCCCCCCATCTGCATGCACGGCGTCTCCTTCTCCTACGACGCCGATCCCGTGCTCGAACACGTGGACATCTGCATAGAGGAACGCAGCTTCATAAGCATCATCGGTCCGAACGGCGGCGGAAAGACCACGCTGCTCAAGCTCATGCTGGGGCTCTTGCGGCCCACGGCCGGCAAGGTGAGCATCTTCGGCAAGTCGCCGCGCGAGTCGCGAAAAGAGATCGGCTACATGCCGCAGAACGCGCAGTTTGACCCGCACTTCCCGATCGCAGTCATGGACGTCGTGCTCATGGGCAGGCTCGGAAGCGAAAGCTGCAGGGGCGGCAGGTACTGCGCGGATGACCGCAAGGTCGCGGATCGCGTGCTCGGCGAGGTCGAACTCTCGGCGCTCAAGCACCGCTCCTTTTCATCGCTCTCGGGCGGTCAGAGACAACGCGTGCTGCTCGCGAGGGCCCTGGCGTGCGAGCCCAAGATCCTCATGCTGGACGAGCCTACCGCCAATCTCGATCAGGCGGTCGGCACGAGGCTCTTCGACCTGCTCAAGAAGCTCAACGAGCGGCTCACTATCGTCCTCGTGTCGCACGACGTGGGGTTTGTCACGCGCTACGTGGACCGCGTGCTCTGCGTGAATCGCAGCGCGCTCGAGCACTCCGCGTGCGATCTCACGGGCGAGATGGTGAGTCAGATGTACGGCGACGACATGCACGCGGTCTGGCATGGAGCGCACAAACTCGGAGGGCACTATGAATGAGTTCGTAGGCGCCCTTATGCAGTACAAGTTCCTGCAGACCGCCCTGCTCACGGGCGTGCTCGCGTCCGTGGCATGCGGCATAGTCGGCACCTACGTGGTCGTACGGCGCATCACCTATATAGCGGGTGGCATCGCGCATTGCGTGCTTGGCGGCATGGGCGCCGCGCGATACCTGCAGGTCGTACACGGCATTGATTGGGCGCTTCCGATCTACGGCGCCATCGCAGCCGCCTTTGCCGCGGCCATAATAATCGGCCTCGTGAGCCTCAGAGCAAAACAGCGCGAAGACACGGTCATCGGCGCGCTCTGGGCAGTCGGGATGGCGGCCGGCGTGCTCTTCATCTCAAAGACCCCCGGCTACGGCGTGGACCTGATGAGCTACCTCTTCGGCAACATCCTCATGGTCTCGCAGCACGAGATCAGGCTCCTCATCGGGCTCGACGCGCTGGTCGTGGCGACCGGGCTCCTCTTCTTCAAGCAGCTCCAGGCGGTATGCTTTGACGAGGAATTCGCGAGGCTCCGCGGCCTGAACGTCGAGTTCTACTATCTGCTCCTGCTCTGCCTCACCGCAGCGACCGTCGTGCTCTTGATAACCGTGGTCGGCATCATCATGGTAATCGCGCTGCTCACGCTCCCGGTGGCAATCGCGGGCTTCTTCGCGAAGAGGCTCGGGCAGATGATGCTGCTCTCGATCGTGCTGAGCATGCTCTTCACGGCGGCCGGCCTGGGGATCTCCTACGGTCCTGACCTCCCCGCCGGCTCCACGATAGTCATGCTGGCCGGCGCGGGATATCTGGCCGCGGTCCTGACCATGTGGCTCTCAAAGGTGAGGCGCACGCAGAAGCCTGCGCCCGTTGAAAAGGAGTAGCAGCCCGCCTTGAGTCTCAGGCTTCGCACCAATTGTTGATGACTCGGGGCCGATTTGTTGCTATCTTGCCCTCTCAATAGAGGGGAATTCTCCACATATCTTTCGAAAGGGGGAAATATATGACAGAACAGAGTATGCAGCAGATGCAGCAGATGCAGGGCGGGTTGGGTTCCCTGGGCATAGTGCCCATCATTATCATGCTTGCGCTCTACGTCTTCTTCGCGTGGTGCATGGCGAGGATAGCAGTAAAGACCGGCATGCCGCTGCGTTCAGCATTTATATGGGCGGTGATACCGATCGCAAACATATTGCTGCTCATTAAGATCGCTAACAAGCCCATGTGGTGGCTTATCCTGCTGTTCATCCCGATCGCCAATATCGTGGTCAGCATCCTCATATGGATGGCTATCTCGGAGCGGCTCGGAAAACCAGGTTGGTGGGGTATCCTCATCGCCCTCGTGCCGATCGTCAATATCGTGCTGTTCTTAATACTCGCGTTCGAGAAACCGACGACCGCGACGGCTTAAGCGCGCACAGCAATTGCATTCACAAAAAAGCCGCCCTTCACGGGCGGCTTTTTTTGCCTTCGCGCATGGCGAAGATCTCGCGACATGCCTGCGGCTACGCCGGCTTGAATGAGAGACCGGCGACGCCGAGCCCGCCGGCAAGCGCAGCCTGCGCTGCGCCTTCGGCGGATGATTCGGAATCCGCTATCGCTTCTTCCTCGCTCATTTCTCCGTCAGCAGCAGGCGCTGCTTCGGTTGC
The DNA here is from genome assembly GCA_041658465.1 of bacterium. Taxonomy (GTDB): domain Bacteria; phylum UBA10199; class UBA10199; order 2-02-FULL-44-16; family JAAZCA01; genus JAJZQH01. The sequence goes on from JBBAAC010000001.1 coordinate 29,056, forward strand.
AGCGGGCGCAGGGCTCTCTCCCGCAGACACGGGCCACGCAGCCTTTGCAACGTAGAACTGGATGACCTTTTCGAGCGGCACCTCATCCGGGCCGTGAGTCCCCATCGCGGCCTTGAAATCGTCGAGCGGGATATTGCGAAGCGCGGGCAGGAAACCGGCCATGCGGTTATAGATCGCCTTCATGGAACGGATGCGCGTGCGGTTTCTCAGCGCGAGGATCGCCCAGGTGCGACGGGCCTTCCACACCAGCCCTGCGAACTCCTCCCCGCCAGCCGCCTTGCGCGAGGCGTTTGCAGCCTCCACGTCGTTCAACAGTGCCACCGACGCATAAAAAGCCTCGTCAAATGCAGGCGCGCGCTGAAGCCTGGCGCATGCCGTGTCCCAGTGTGCCGCAAGGTCGCCAGCGTCGAAGGATCTCAGCTTAAACGATGCCTGCATGAATTCGCGCTCGTCCCTCTTGAGAATTCCCAGCGCGTCGTAGCCCTTGCCCATCCCCAGGGCCCGGGCGTCGTCCAATGACCTGCCGACTCCGTTCGCTGCGAGCGCCGCGAAGAGCCTTGAGAAGACAGGCCTCGCTGAGAGATTCGCGAATCGCCTGGCAACAAACTGCAGCGTGCGCGCTTGAGAATGCTTGTGCCAGCGGCCCATCTGGATTTCACGCGCAACGAGGAGACAGCATGCCGAAGCCGCCAGATCCATTGCTGACTTCACAAACGACTCGGTCCCCTCGCCGGGGCGTGCCATCGAGGCGCCGGCGACGCCGCAGAGGTTTTTTACGAGATCAGAGAGATCCTCTCCGGCCGACCTTGTCCTCAGGTCGGCCGCCAGCATGAATTCCTTGAGCGCGGACTCGTGCCTGGCCAGGATCAACGAGCGGACAGAAGGATCGGATATCTGCGTTGACCACGCCAGTTCATCCGGAGAGAGCTCGACCTCAGAGAAATCCGCAACGACCGCAATCGTCGGAGCCTCGGCGACTTCGCCGTACACCTCCGGCATCGTCTTGCTCAGCTGTCTCGCGATCGCAAGCATGAGGCCTTGTTCTGCAGGCGCGGCGGCGGAACCTGTGCCCGATATCCTGTCCGCCGTCGACTCCTGAAGAGACGATGCCATGCGAATGAAATCCGCAAATTTCATCTCCCTGCCGGATTCATTTGTCCGCTGCCATGCCTCGATGAGTTCCTCCGCATCGAGGGATACCCTCGCGAGGATCTGATCCGCCTTCGCGCGCGGGATACGTGCGCGCATCGCAAGCTCACCCAGCGCCGCGGAGCGATATGCGCCGCCGCACTCGATGAAGAAGCGGCGCATGATCCATGCATGGACACCGTTATCGCCCTCGAGATTGAACCGCGTGAGGAGGCCCAGGAACTCCGCGAGCTGCACCGAGCGCGCAGCCGAAAGCGCCCACATTGCCCACGAGGATTCGTCCAGGCAGGCCGCACCTTCGGCCGGCGCATGCAGCGCCATGGCGCCCCTGATGGCGTCCTGACTCTGCGGGTTGAGATCGTGTGGCCCTATGCCTGCGTCCTCTATCCCATCGAGGAGCGCGATCATTTGCTGCCGTGGCTTGTCCCGCGGCCTCACCTTTACGCCCGCGGAGATCTTCCCATCGTCCGAGAATCGCAGGCGGGCCCTTAAGTTTCTCATGTCCCAGACCAGTCTGGTATTGCCTACGGAACGCGACGCCCTGAACCAGAAGGGATCACTCGCCCTTATCGCGAGCAGCAGCAGCGGCTGCTCGGGAACCCCTCCGCCGTAGCGCATCGCCCGCCGCAGGAAGATGTGCCAGTACAGCTCCGTCCTGGGCTCCACCTTGCCCGCGGAAACCGCCTCCACCATACGAAACCAGCCGGCGTCGAAAAATTCCATATCTCCCGGCTTTTCGAGCAGTGACGTGAGCAGGACGACCGCCATCTGCTGTGAGAGCCTGCCGCCCTGCACCAACGGCTTTAAGATGGATAGCGCAAAATCGATCCGGTCGTTGCCGTCTCGCATGGTCCTGAAGACCTCGTTCGCAGCCGCAAGGATCTTCTGCTTCGTGCCGGCGACTATGTTCCCCTGGCGGAGACGGTCCAGCGCGCCAAGCCTCTCCGCGAGTTCGTCCTGCCCCTTGGCTGCGGAAATCGCCGCGAAGTTGCGCGTGCTGAATCTGAACCCGCCCACCAGATTTTCCTGGAAGCGGAATCGATGCCGCTCCGCGTATGCGATCATGAGGACAGGCAGTGCGGAATTGATCGACTTTTCTGCGAGATCGAACCCGTCGGCCCCGGAAGAGAACCTCTCCGCGTGCTGCCTCATCATGGCCGTAAGTGTGCAGTCAAAGCACTGCAGCAGATCGATTCTGTCCACCACGCCGCCCTGCTCATATGGCTGGGGCGGCGCCTTGCGGATGAACTCGAGGACCTCTGCCGCGAAGTTGAAATCTGCGCCTGGTACAGGTTTGACGGACATATGCATTGGCTCCTAGGACGGAGCCTATAGCCAGCGCGTCGTATAATGGCAAGTATAGTTTATAGTTTCGGGGGGAAAATCAGCTGCGGAGCATGGCGGGAAGGTGCGCCCTAATGCGCTCTGCAGCCATCGCGCACTCCTCGATCGAGGGCACCAGGGCCAGGCGGACAAAGCCCTCCCCGGGATTCCCGTCCGGCGTGGGCTCGCTTATCCAGTTGCCGGGCGTGGCCACTATGGCGATCGACGGATCCAGGAGCTTCTCGGCAAATGCCACGGATGTTATTCCCTCCGGCACGCGCTGCCAGATGTAGAGCGTGGCTGCCGGCCTGCACTCGGGAAGCCCTGCGGCAACGAATGCATCGACGATGAGGTCGCGCTTCTGGCGATAGAGCTGGCGGAGATTTTCCACATGCGACTCGTCCGAGAGCGCTGCTGCGGCCGCGTCCTGGATAAATGTAGGCGTGCCGGAGTCGATGTTGGTCTTGAGCTTCTTGAACGCGGAGACGATCTCGCTGCCGCCCGCCACCCACCCCACGCGATAGCCGGTCATGCAGCTGCGCTTTGAGAGCGACTGAAACGCGATCACTCCATCCTTAGCGACCTCGAGCATCGAGTGCGGTGCCTCGCCGTAGTAATTCTCCGTGTACGCCTCGTCCGACGCGATGACGATGTCGTTCTTGCGGCCGAACTCGACTACCTCTTTCAGGAACGCAAGCGGGGCCACGGCGCCCGTGGGGTTGTTGGGATAATTCACCCACATGAGCCTGGCGCGGCGGCGTATATCCGCGGGAATCGAATCCAGGTCAGGCAGAAATCCGCGCTCCTCGTGGAGGTTCACGTAGTGGACCTGCCCTTCTGCAAATCGCGTCCCGCGCGTATAAGGCGGGTAGCCTGGGTTCGGCACGATCACCACGTCGCCGGGATCTACGATCGCCTCGTGAAAATTGAAGACCGCTTCCTTGGAGCCGATCGACGCGGAGATCTCGGTCTCCGGGTCGAGCTTCACGCCAAAGCGCTTTTCAGTCCACGCAGCGATGGCGCCGCGGTATTCCTTTGATCCTACATAGGACGGATACCCGCTCGATGCGCGCACATCCACATACTTTTTGATCGCGGAGCGCACGATCTCCGGCGCGGGCTCGGTGGGGTCACCCACCCCGAAGTCGATCACCTTTGCGCCGGACGCACGCAGATCAGCCACCTTCTTATCGATCTCGGCAAACGCATAGCCTGTGAGCGAAGAAAGACGTTTGGAAATCGTGATAATCATCCTGCCTCCCCTTGTGTCATTGCGGGCCCTTCGACGTTGGGCTTCGGCTGCTGAGCTCAGTCGAAGCCCTCAGGGCGAAGCCTGCCTGCCGGCAGGCAAGCAATCCCCCGCAAACAGTGCCGCCGCTTATTAGCGATTTCGACAATAAATGAAAATAAGCAACCGCATCCTTATTAAAGGAAACTTTAATTAGATGGACGCTTATTTAAGTTTAGGGCGTTATCCTTAAATAAGAAATTTAAAGGCCATATATTACAGCTACTTACAACACCATCTTTTTTCGCCATCTCGGCTTAATTCGCGCAACATTTTCCTTTGCCTGCCGATAATAATAAAGTGGGGGTCGGCCCGTCAGGGTAAGTGATAGTAAAATCAACGAGTTAACCGTGCCTGGCACCAAGTCCATATCCGAGGTCAAGGATCTCTACGACCTCATCGAGCTCTATGCGAACCTCGATCGCAACAACGACGGTTTGCTGGGGCCCGGTGAAGTGTCAGCCGAGGAGATCAAGGCGGGAGATAAGGAAAGCCCATCCGCTGGCGTACCGGATGGATTTCTTCAGCCCTGGGAGGTCATGGAGATGCGGGGCCCCACGGTCTTCAATCCCGTGGAGACGATCCGGATGAGGTCGTGGAACAAAGAGGCAGCATATAAAGGGTTCCCCGATATCCCATCTCTTCCTCGAGACGTCGAGATCGGCGGTGTGACCTACAAATCCGGAACGCCACTCCCCTTTCATTTATGTACACATTATTCAAGGGTCGCGGGCGGCGTACTCGCAAGGCCGACAATACTTCCATCAATACCGCAAATCACTTTTCCAGCGGATTCAGTAATGTCTTTTAGCTATGACTTCCATAGCTCGAATATTCGCACGCTCTCTGTTGTCTTAGGAGCAGATGCCACCATTAACGGAGTCTTTTGCAAAAAGGATACCCGCCTCTTTTTTAGTGATGGAAAGCTGTCCATGATTCAATCTGAACAAGGTTTTCTCATAAACAATGTGCGATATATACTCGCATACTTCAAGGATGGGGCATTGGACTTCGGAGATCTCGCTGAAACTGCACGTCTTCCCGTCAATCAGCGCACTTCGTATCTCTTTCAGGGACGAGTTCAATTCAATCGACGCGGCATGGTCAAATCAGGAAATCTTGCAGAGGATGTCCCAAGCCCTTATGGCGCACGTTACAAACACCCCGCAGGCGCTTATATCTCTTTCTTTGCTGATGGGACGCCAATGGAAGGTACGGTTGAATGTTTCAAGGCGCATTTCCCCGGCATTGTGCTTTCGGGCTCAGTCTCAGAAAAAGACATCCTGCTGGCTATGGAGACTTTCTCTCAACTGAGTCCGCAGACGCTCGCCAACATCAAAGGCATCCGTTTCCAATATGAAGAGTTGCCAACTACATTGGGAGACAAGGCTGGTGGTTATGCAAATCCTTTTAACAAGACTATCTATATGAGAAAGGGCAACGCAGATTCGCCGACTGTCTCCTCTATCGCCCATGAAGCAGCACACATAAGGCATCTCACGCTCCAGGAGGAAACCACAAAACGCATCGCTGCTGCTACGCGACACCTAGATCCCTCGAACCCGAATGATATGGTCGAAGATGCCGCTATCACACGGCAAATTTTCTCAAGGAGTTTCGATGCAAAGTGGAGTCGTGCAGCAAGATATGATTTCAGCTTCTCGATCGCAGACCTTATCTCGTATCAGCGTTCTTTGAAACAGTACGACGAAGGACACACCAGAACGAAAGTCAGCGACACTACTGACTATCCAAAAGAGGGATTCATAAATGACTACGGACGAGTGAGCATATGGGAAGATATTGCGACGCATGTACAAATGACCTACGAAAATCCCGAAAGATATGCGCAACTGATTGATGCCTATTCTTCTTTTTATTTAGAGCACCCCGACCAACGCCCCTATGCGCAGGTCTATCGCGCTAAACTGGAACTCCTGCGCGAATACGGCTTCATCACCGAGGCAAAGTACCGCGAGATCGTGCCGGTGCATCCTGACGTGGTCGCGTTCTGCGGGGCCGTGAATTGTCCGTAAAGGCCAACTGCCGATGCACATGCAGGCCATCTCTCCTCTGGACAAAACCCGCTTAATAACTTATAATGTCCATAAATGTGGACAGTTAAAATATCTTCCCAGGCGGGTCGTTTCTATGCCTCCCTTCAGGGGAGGGAACAAGCGAGGGTCGCTGCGGCCCTTGACCAGCTCGCCCAGGATCCCCGAACGGGCAAATCCCTCAGGGGTGAACTGAAGGGTTACTGGTCGTACAGGGTCGGCGTCTATCGCATTCTGTACTCGATCGAAGAACATGAAGTCGTCGTTCACATCCTTCGCATTCAGCATCGCAAGGAGGTCTACGAACGCTTCAGGAGGTGACTATGGCTCAGCTCATTTCGGTCTCGAAGGCAAAACAGCGGCTGCTGGAACTCGCCAGGCGCTCTCACGATCAGGGCGAATCCTTCATCCTGCTCAGGGACGGAGAGCCCGTGAGCGCCATGATTCCGTTTGATGAATACGAGTCCCTGCTGGAGACGCTGGACATCCTGGAAGACGAACCCGACATCCTCTCCAAACTCAAACGCGCCGAGAAAGAAATGCGGAAAGGAAAATTCGCCGTCTGGAAGGGAAGAAAACCAGCGCCCACCCGTTGACCCGACTTTCTCCGGATGAACCATTTGTTGCATAATTACGGCTTCATCACCGAGGCAAAATACCGCGAGATCGTGCCAATGCATCCCGACATGGCCGCGTTCTGCCAGACCGTGAATTGTCCATAATTCGCATTTTCCTTTGACGCTGAGAGAGAGAATGGTTATAATTCTGACCATAAGGGGTCGGCCTTAGGCACGGGAGGTTCTGCATGAAATCTATCAAGGCGACGGATGCGAAGAAACATCTGCTGGAAATCCTCCGGGATGCAGACGAGTCCTTTGAGCGCTACTGCATCACTCGAAACGGCGAGCCGAAGGCGATCCTCATGTCCGTGGACGATTATGAGGGATGGCTCGAAACCCTGGCAATCTTAAGCGACAAGAAGGCGGTGGCGGAAATTCGAAAGGCCCGCAGGGAGCTGAATGCCGGCAAAGCGATCCCTTTCGAAAAAATCCTGGAGAAGCTCTGTGCCTGAATATCGCATTGTCTTTGCGCCAACAGCTGAGAAGCAATTGTTTGCGCTGACCAGGACCATCCGCCTGCGCGTGGCTCATGCCATCGCAAAACTCGCCGATGATCCATTCTTGGGGAAACAGCTCAAAGGCGACCTCAAAGACTACCGATCCTGGCGAGTTGGAGATTATCGGGTCGTCTACTTTATCCGGAAGCATATCATTCAGATCGAGATCGTACGCATCGCGCATCGTCGCGAAGTCTATCGGCACTGACTTCGCCGATCCTGCCTTGACGCCGTGCCGATGCATGAAGAAGTCGCCGTCTTAGTAATGTTCACGCGATGCGGTAGAGACTCCCCTTCCTTGAACCTTCCATCGCTATGAGTCCACCCTGCTTCATGCGCGCGAGAATCGCCTTCAGCGTCACGCGTTTGATGCCTGAGTTGCGCTCCAGGAATCCGATGCTCGCGGGCTGATGCAGGCGGATGAGACCCAGCACTTTTTCTTCAAGGACCGTGAGAGTCCCAGACTTCTTCGGCATCCATTGCTTTTGCAGATAGTTTGCCTGCTGCTCAAGGGCGTTCAGGAAAAAGAGGAACCACGGGTTGATGTCTGCAGTCGCCTTGAGCGTTGCCTGCGTTTGCCGCAGAGCGATGTAATAGCCCTCCTTGTTATCCTCCACAACCTTCTCATGCGATGAATACATGCAGAATTCGTATCCCAGCTTTATAAGACACAGATTCGTGAGCAGCCGTGCCATGCGGCCGTTGCCGTCGCGAAACGGGTGGATCGCGAGGAATTTGACGATGAATGCCGCGATGACCTCCAGCTCTGAATAGTTCAAGTCACCGATGAACGCGTTGTAATCGTCCACGAGTTCGCGCATCTCGACGTCGGTCTGAACGCCCGGCGGCGTGGTCTCAAAGATTATCTCCCGCTCGCCCGTCGCGTGATCGATGCGTACGACGGAATTCGGGACATTCTTGTACGCGCCCCTCTGGTTCGCGGGGAGCACATCATTTGAAAGATATGAGCACATCATCTGGTGCAGCGATCGGACCGAGTGCTCGCTAATTTCGATTTCGCGATAGTGGTCGAAGATATGGTGCAGGCAATCGATATAGCCCGCGACCTCCGCCTCGTCTCGGTCGTGGATCTTTTGAATCTTGAGCCCCTCAAGGCGTGCGACGATCTCATCATCGGAGAGCTTCGCCCCCTCTATACGCGTCGAGGCGCCTGCGGAGGTGATGATCGTGGTTTTCTTGAGTCCGGCGTAGAGATCTCGGCTCGCCTCTTTTGAAATCTCCCACAGTTCTCTGAATGCACTTATGGCCTGAATTTTTTTCAGGACCTGCGGATTGAGCGGTGATTTGAGGAAGTTTCTCATACCATTAAATATGCCATATAATATGCCATAAATCAATTAAATCCATAAAATACCCCATATTTTATACCAAATACCTGCCTGAGAAACGACTGACAGCCATATATACAGCGCAACATTTCCCTTCGTCAGCCGATAATAATGATGTGGGGGGTCTGCCCGTCAGGGCAAGTGACAGTAAAACCAACGAGTTAATCGTGCCTGGCACCAAATCCATATCCGAGGTCCGGGATCTCTACGACCTCATCGACCTCTATGCGAACCTGGATCGCAGTGGGGATGGGCTCATCGGTGCCGGAGAGATGCCCGCCGAAGAGATCAGCAAGACCGACGTCGGCAGTACGCCGTATGAAAAAAACCGGCCCGATGGATTTCTCGCACCGTGGGAGATCATGCAGCGTCAGGCGCGTTTCTTTGGCTCCACCGAGGTCGCGCAAATGCGCACCCAAAACCAGGCGTCACTCGGCAGCGCCTTTTCGGACATCATGAGCCTTCCAAAGGATGTCGCCTTTGGGCCGCTCAGGTTTAAGGTCCATACGGCCTTGCGTTTCTGGCAGAATGGACGCATCCAGGAAGCCACGCTCGCTGAGCCCACCGACATCTCCGTGCTCGCGCGACAATGCCACATGCACACGCCTCCAGATGATGGCGACCTGAAATCGCTCCCGGCAGGCACAAGGATATGGCTTGATCCGGACGGGACGCTCAAGGAGATCGAGCTGGGCGGCCCCGCGCACATCAGGGGAATAGACTTCACTGCCGGCATTCGGATCAGGTTCAAAGGGAATAAGAAGATCGGGGAAGCAGATGCAACACACGAACCGATTGTCATAAACAACATTGCCTACACTCGAGTCGTTTTCCTTGAAAACGGCGATCAAGTCCGGACCCTGAAGGACGATACCTCAGTGCCGTTTTTGCGTCTCGTGTATAGTTACAATTATTTCGGGTCTGTCGCTGACTCCAAGACGAGCGTAAGCCTTCCCTGTAAAGCAAAGACTGACGTCCGGTTCAATCCTGATAGGTTTGCTATTCAGGGTGTGCTTGCCCAGGGCCAACGCATGTTTGAATATGAAGGCAAGTCCGGCGGTCTGGAAGTCGCACTTCCCCCAGGCACCAAAATACATGTCGGCGACGGAAGCGTGACTCAATTCCGCGCAGAACTCGGCGATGACTTCAGATTTCAAGGTGTGCATGCGGGGCAAGGCGATATTTTTGAGGAAATCAGTGAAAGAGATCTGGAAGGCATGATCGATGCAAAATGGTATTTTACGAATGAATATGTCGTCCGACTCAGATCGAATCATGGCAGCATCCGCATCGGCGGTGTGCACGCCACGGAGGCAACAATCGATGCGGCCGGCGTTGTATGGGCAACGCTCGCGGGGGATTTCCAAAGCCCCTATGGCAGCGGGAGGGTCTATCGAGCCGGTGAAAATGTATTTCTTTCAGCAGATGGAAGATTTCTGGAACCGACGATGAAGTGTTTTGAGACACTGTATCCGGGAATCAAACTTTTCGGCGTCAACAATGCCAACGAACTCTTGCATATCCTGACGGGCATGGCGGCCCTGCCCCCTGCTATACGGAGAAGCCTCCGAAAGGTCAGCTTCGTGGATGATTTTGATTACTCCCGTCATCCTGATATTCCATGGTTCGCTAGCATTAAGGGAGAAGCTGATCCTGTCGACATTGGTAGTTTTCGACTAAGTCGGTACTCTTCGTTGCAAGGAAGCATGCATCCAGATCAGAGAGGCGAATTGCGTTTCCTCCACGAGGCAGCGCACGTGCACACGCTTCGAGTTGGCGAAGAGTTTAAACGAAAATGGCTGAAGGTTGAATATTCCCTTTTACCAAAATGGATTCAGGAACGGTTGAAGGCCGAAGGTCTCGAGATAAATAATACCATAGAAGCTTGCATCACTGAATATGGATGCAGGAATTTTTATGAAGATGTCGCGACGATGACTGAAGCAGCGACCTTTAAGCCGACCTTGTTTCGACGGTGGATTGATCCCGGAGTTCACAGGCACGCCCCCGCCTTCCGCGCCAAGCTCGATCTCCTGCGCGAGTACGGCTTCATCACCGAGGCGAAGTACCGCGAGATCGTGCCGGTGCATCCCGGAATGGCCGCGTTCTGCCAGGCCGTGAATTGTCCGTAATCTGAACCCTCATCGCATAAGAGCCCACAGCATTTTGCTGATCTCCGCTCTTCAATCTGCTGATCTCAGATCTAAAATCTCAAACTGCGATGGTGAGGCGATGATACTGCGACGGTACGTCGACGGTGAAGCGATGATACGGCGATCAAATTCGTTCTTCCTTCACCTCCGTACCATCGTACATTATTCTCGTCGGCACGCCCTCGGAGATCGTCTCTATGCCCACCGGCCGGCGCCATAGCTTGTAGAGATTCTTTAGCGTGGCCTGGGCGTAGTCGTCCTTCAGATCCACGCCCTCGTGGGTATGCTTGAGCAGGAGCTCGCCGCGGTTGCGGAAGTTGCCCTCCACGACGTCGATGATCGGGTGGCCGAAGTTCGTGAGCTGAAAGAGAAACTGCTTCTTGATCTTGTCGAACTCGCGCGACGCTATCCTCATCTCCTCGTGCGTGAGGTCGTACGCATAGACGAAGAGCCTGTGCTCCTGGCAGAATTCCGGGGTGAGGAACTCATCGATGAATGTCACATCCGAGTAAAGCCTGCGGACCTCGAATATCTTCTGACGGCCGAGGCCGAGTTTGCGGTCCCAGTTCTTCCTGGCCACCATATCGTTGCAATCATCGTACTCCTTGCCGAACTTGCCCTTGTTCCAGCGATCCTCGATGTCGCGGTAGAGCTCGAGCCCTATCTTGTAAGGATTCACGCGCGTCGGACCCATGGCGACCGTGCCCGAATGATGATCCGCATAATCGATCACCTCCGAGTCCTTGAGCGCCTTCTCGGTCATGATCCTGGAGTGCCAATAACTCGCCCACCCTTCATTCGCGATCTTCGTCTGCCCCTGCGGCGCGAAGTAGTACGTCTCCTCGCGGATGAGGGAGAGCACGTCGCGCTCCCACTTCTCGAGCGGAGCGTAGTCCAGCAGGAAGAGGAGCACGTCTTTTTCCGGTCTTTCAGGGAATTTCTTCTCCTCCTTTGCCTCTTCATCGAGCGCCCTGCGCTGCTCATCCAGAAACTCCTGGGGGTTCACGAACTTCTCCATGTACGGCCGCCCCGCGCGCAGCGTGTGGATCGGGCGCCTGGCGCTCGCGTCCTCCGCCGACGGAGGACTGCGCCGCTTGATGGCCGGCGCGTGGTAATCGATGAGCGTGTCGAGCGAAAGGCAGGCGTCGACGAAGGACTCGACGTTGTCGTGGCCGTACGCATCGATGTAGCGCATGATGCGCGTCTTGTGGTTGGCCATCTCGTCCATCATCTTGCGGTTCGTGTGCGCGAAGTAGACGTTGTTCTTGAAGAAGTCGCAGTGCGCGTAGACGTGCGCCATCACCAACTTCTGGTCCACGATGCCGTTCGAATAGAGCAGATAGGCGTAGCAGGGATCGGTGTTGACCACCATCTCGTAGATCTTGGAAAGCCCGTATGCGTAACTCTTCGAGAGCTCCTCGTATTCCATGCCGAAACGCCAGTGCGGGTAGCGGTTGGGAAACCCGCCGTACGCCGCCACTTCGTTTAGCTGATTCCAGTCGAGCACCTCGAAGATCACGTCGAAGAAATCGAGCCCGTAGCCCCGCGCATAGCTCTCTATCTCGTGCTTGAGCGCAGCCAGCTCGGATGGCAGCGAGGTCATGTACTTGGAAACGCTCTTTGGGTTGTGCTGTATCATTTTCCCTTGCCCAGGAATGTCTTGATAGAGTCGATGATCGCATTCCTGTCCTGTATCCGCGACGTGATGAGCGTCTCGTGGGATGGGAATCGCGCTTCCAGATCGCGCAGATACTGGCCGCTGCCGTACTCGCTCTCCACCTGCCCGTAGCAGAAGAGGTTCGAAATCGGCATGATCTCCTTCTCCAGAAGATTCATGCACTCCTCGGTGTCGTTGCCGGACCAGTTGTCGCCGTCTGAGAATTGGAACGGGTAAATGTTCCATTCATCCGGGTTGTAGCTCTCCTCGATTATTTTCAGGAAGAGCTTGTACGCGGAGGAGATGATCGTGCCGCCGCTCTCGCGGGTATGGAAGAATGTCTCGCGGTCGACCTCCCTGGCCACCGCGTCGTGGATGATGTAGCGCACTTCCATGCCCTGGTATTGCGAGCGGATCCACGCATCGAGCCAGAACGACTCGAGCCGCACGATCTCCTTCTGCTCGTTGCCCATGGAGCCGGACACGTCGAGCATATAGACGATGAGCGCGCGGCTGCGAGGCTTTACGACCTCTTTCCACGTCCGATACACGCGGTCCTCTCGGACCGGGATTATAAGCGGCCGCCTGGGATCGTAGGTGCCGCTCATGATCTGGCGGCGCAAGGCCTTGCGATAGGTGCGCTTGAAGTGGCGCAGACTCTCGGGGCCCGTGGACGCCATGCCGGTGTACTTGTATCTCTTGCTCTCCAGGTCCTCGGCGCCCTTGGGCCGGATGCGCGGCAGCTCGAGCTCCTCGCCCAGAAGCTGCGCCAGCTCCTCGAAGCTGACCTCGACCTCGATCAGGTGCTCGCCCGGCGCGTTGCCCGCCTTTGACGCGCCCTCCTGGTCGCCGGGCTGGATCGCACCCCCCTCGTCGCCGTCGCCCTGGCCGATGCCGCCCTTCTGCTTGTCGCCGTAGACAAAGTGAGGGATATCGATGCGCGGGATAGGGATGCTGACCAGGTCCTTACCCTTGCGGCCGATCAACTCACCCGTGGAGATGAACTTTCGCAGCTCTTTCTTGATCGCGCCCCGGACGATCTGCTTGAAACGCGCAACATCCTGATCAATTTTTTGTGCCATGAAATCCGGAACCTGGGACCCGGAACCTGAGACCCGGAAAAAACAATCCGACACTTTCTGCAATGCGCCCGGTCCCTGGTTCCTGGTCCCGGGTCCGAAACGTCAGCTCTGTCCTCTTCTCTCCCTAATATCCCCACGGGCGAAGATCGATGCCACAAAGTTGAGAACGTCGGTGGCGCACGTCTCGCAGTAGCCGTAGTTCTTGATCAGCCGGCTCTTTACGATATCGATCTTCTCCTGCGTCTCCTTGTCGACCACGCTGGATACGAGGCTTGTGAGCTTGATCGAATCCTTCTGATCTTCGAAGAGCTTCAGCTCGAGGGCCTTGTGCAGCCGCTCGTTCGTCTTGTAGTCGAACTTCTTGCCCTCGAGAGCCAGGGCGCCGATGTAATTCATGATCTCGCGGCGGAAGTCGTCCTTGCGGCTGTCCGGTATGTCGATCTTCTCCTCGATGGAGCGCATGAGCCGCTCGTCCGGCTCCTCGTCCTGGCCGGTGTAGGGGTTCTTCACCTTCTCCTTCTGGGTGTAGGCCTTCACGTTGTCGATGTAGTTTGAGTTGAGCCTCGATATCGCTTCCTCATCGGCGGAGATGGCGCGCTGCACCTCGTTCTTCACTATGTCCTCGTATTCCTCCTTCACGAGTGACAAAAGCTCGCGGTAGCGCTTCTTCTGCTCTTCGCTCTTGATGAGCGAGTGGTGCCTGAGCCCCGACTCGAGCTCGTTGAGCACCATAAACGGGTTCACGCAGCGGCCGCCCACGTCTGAGACCAGGGCATTCGAGATCTTGTCCTGGATGTAGCGCGGCGAGATCCCTTCCATGCCCTCGCGGATCGCCTCCTTGCGCAGCTCCTTGACGTTGTCCTCGGTGAAACCCGGCAGCGACTTGCCGTCGTAGAGCTTGAGCTTCTGCATGAGCGTGAGGTTGGCCTTCTTCGGCTCCTCGAGCCTCGTGAGGATTGCCCACATGGAGGCCATCTCCAGCGTATGCGGCGCAATGTGCTTGCCGCGCACGCGTTCCGGGCCGTAGTCTTTCTCGTAGACCTTGATCTCCTCGTGGAGTTTCGTGATGTAGGGGATGTCGATCTTGACCGTGCGGTCGCGCAGGGCCTCCATGTAGTCGTTGTTGAGCAGCTTCTTGTACTCAGCCTCGTTGGTGTGGCCTATGATGACCTCGTCGATATCAGTCTGCGCGAACTTCTTAGGCTTCACCTTGTGTTCCTGCGACGCGCCGAGCAGGTCGTAGAGGAACGCCACATCGAGCTTGAGCACCTCGATGAACTCTATGACGCCGCGGTTGGCGATGTTGAACTCGCCGTCGAAGTTGAACGCGCGCGGGTCGGAGTCCGAACCGTATTCGGCTATCTTGCGATAATTGATGTCGCCCGTGAGCTCGGTCGAATCCTGGTTCTTCTCGTCCTTTGGCTGGAACGTGCCGATCCCTATGCGGTCCTTTTCAGAGAGGATGATGCGGCGCACATTCACGTGATCGATCACCTTGGACCAGTCGCCGTCATAGAAGCGGAAGAGTTCGCGGTAGATGTAGCGGCAGTTCGGACAGAGGTCGCCCTCTATGATCACGCGCTGATCCTCGGAGAGCTTCTTGTTGAGCTCGGTGAGCACCTTGTCGCGCAGCTCGGGCGGTATGAGATGCAGGGGGTCCTCATGCATGGGGCACGGGATCTCCTCGGCCGTTCCGAAGACAAGGCCGTGATCATCGATCCCCTTCTTGACCCATCTGAAAGTGAAGAGCGCGCCCTCGGGTGTGGCCGAGTACGCCTCGAGCCCCTTCTTGAGCATGCGCACTATGGTGGACTTTGCGCCGCCGACCGGGCCGTGCAGGAGAAGTATGCGCTTCTCTGTGCCGTAGCGTCTCGCGGCTGACTGGAAGACGTTGACGAGCTTCATGAGCGGCAGGTCCAGGCCAAAGAGCGCGTCCTTGCCATCGTCAATGGGGTCCTCGAAGAAACGGAAGTGGGTGATCTTCTTTTTGTGCTCCGTGTATTCCTCGAACCCGTAGGAGAGGATCATGTCGTAAAGGCGCTGAAAAGCGGTATGCGCGGCCCTTGGATTCCGCTCGACGATATGGAGGTAGTCGGAAAAGCTCCCCTGCCAGTTGAGCTCCTGATACCCCTTTACGTCATGCAGGGTGGCGATCATCTGCATCAGGTCATGTTTTGCGCTCTCGGTCGACATAATCCCTCCCAGGTTGATCTTCTTGGTAAATGCTACCAGACGCCGAGCCCTATTTCAACACCCGGCTCTCGTTCTCTTTTATGGTTGAGCGGATTACCGCCCTCAGCAGCGTATTGCGGTTTGCCCGTCCAACGAGGGCACGCATGTCTTCGTAGAGTGCGGGATCCATTATCATCTTGCCCAACGTACCTTCCCCGCGGCGTATGGAATCCAGTATCGAGCGGAGGTCCTCGGAGGCATGGCGCAGATTAACTATGAGTCCCGCTGTCTTGCCCCCGCCCTCCTTCTCGGCATTCTCGGCGATATCCCCTACGGATTTGAGGGTGCGCGAGAGATCGGCCACCACCTGCTCGCCCTTTGGGTCATAGATGAGCGCGTGGATGAGTCCCTTGCCCTTTTCAACCTGTTCGATGGTCGTGCGCAACGAGGTAACTATTGACTTCAGGTCGGACTCGCCCTTCTTGCCCTTGAATCCGGAGAGCATATCGGTTAGCGACTTGGCCGCATCCTGGATGTTATCCATGATGGAACCGGCCTTGTCGGCCAGCGCGAAAATCGAGGTAGTCTCCTTGGCCGGAACGATGCCCTTGTCAGGGACGATGGGCTGCGCCTCGCTCCCCATGGTCAAATAGATGTACTTGTCGCCCAGAAGGCCCTGCGTCTCCACTGTCGCCACGCTGTCAGCACGGATCCTGTCCTCGTACTGTCTCCGGATCCTGAGCTTCACGGTGATCTCGCGCTTCTCGATACTCGGGTTGAAACGTATCCCGTCCACAAAACCGACCCTGTACCCGGCGAGCTGGACCGGCGCGCCTACACGCAGCCCGGCGATGCTCTGAAAGTTCGCGTAAATTGTATAATGCCTTGTGAAGAACCTGTGTTCTCCGCCGATCATGAAAATGGTTATCATGGCCAGAAGAAGCCCTGTCGCCATGAAGAGCCCTACGCGGAATTCGGTCAACACGCTGCGCGGCATATGAACCTCCACAAAATCCTAATACTTCCGACATGATCTTCGTTTCGATGCAGGAAGCAGGAAACACGAAGCAGGAAAAATCACAACTCAGTTTAATCATGCTTCATGCTTCATGCTTCATGCTTCATGCTTCATGCTTCATGCTTCATGTCTCATGCCTCGCGCCTTATCCATCTCCCGTCTCCATCTCGCCCTTGATGAAATTCTGCACGAGCGGATCGTCCGAGGAGAGGGCTTCATCCTTTGTCCCAACGAAACCGAACCGTCGATCGTGGATCATCGCAAGACGGTCCGTCACCGAAAAAGCTGCTTGCATGTCATGGGTCACGACCACCGAAGTAACGCCCAGCTTATCCTGCAACGACTTGATGAGGAGGCATATTCGCTTTGTGTTCGCCGGATCCAGACCGGTAGTCGGCTCATCGTAAAGTATGACATCCGGATTTGTGGCGATAGCTCGCGCGAGACCTACCCTCTTTTTCATTCCTCCGGAGAGATCGGCCGGCATCATTCCCTCGACCCCGGGCATACCGACGAGCCTCAGCTTCTCGGCCACTATCTGGGATATCTCGGGCTCAGAGTAATTGAAGTGCTCCCTGAGCGGATAGGCGACGTTTTCCCGCACGGTGAGGGAGTCGAAGAGCGCGGCGCCCTGAAAGAGCATCCCCAACCGGCTGCGCATCTTCGAGAGTTCGCGCTCGCTCATTTCGCTGAGCGCCTGCCCCTTAAACAGTACATGCCCAGTGTCAGGATGCAGCACGCCGAGCAGAAGCTTGAGAAGCACGGTCTTGCCCTTGCCCGACCCGCCTATGATCGTGATCGTCTCGCCCTTCAGGATCGACAGGTCGGCGCCGTCCAACACCTTGTTGTCGCCGAATGCCTTTGAAACCTTTTTGAACTCTATTATCGGGATCATTTCACTCATCCGTCACAAATACAGTATCAGCTTCGTGAGGAAGAAATCCGACACGAAGATGGTGATCGAAGAAAAGACCACGGCCCTCGTCGTCGCGCGTCCCACTCCCTCCGTGCCGCCCTGGGTCTCAAGGCCCTGGAAGCAGGATATTATCGCAATGAAGAAGCCGAAGAAAAACGCCTTCGTGATACCGCTCGTGAAGTCCTCCGTAAGGAGCGTGGTGCGAACCTGGTCGACATAGAACTGCGGGGTGACCCCTGCCTCGCGTACTGCGATGATCATCCCGCCCACGGTTCCGATGAGATCCGCCATAATTGTAAGAACGGGGGCAGCGATCGTTGTGGCTAGAAGCCTGGGAACCACCAGCTTCTGAACAGGGTTTGCACCCATCGCCTCGATGGCCAGCACCTGTTCGGTCACGACCATCGAACCGAGTTCCGCTGCGATTCCGCTCCCCACGCGCGCCGCTATCATGAGAGAGGTCAGCACCGGCGCCAGTTCGCGAAACACCGCCAGCGCCACCACCTGACCGACGTAGAGCTTGAGCCCGAACCTCCCTAGCCCCACCGAGAGCTGCAGGGCGAGCACAAGGCCGGTGAAGAGTGCTATGAGCGCCACGATCAAGAATGAGCGGTTTCCTATGACGTAGAGCTGGCGCATGAACTCGGAGAATTCAAGCCTCCTCGTGAATATGATCCTGATGGAGCGCGAGGCCAGAAGCGAAATGCCGCCCAGCTGGTCGGCCAGGGCCATAACCTTGCGGCCGATGCCGCCAAAGAAAGAGGCCGACACAGTTGCAGCCGCATCGCCTTGATGGAAGTTGAAAATGGAAGAAGCCATTTTTCTCTTATCTACTCGTAATGGAACCCGTTGAAGAAGGTCTCAAAGGCCTCCTTCACGTCCGGATTCCCACCAGCCGGGGCGACGGAATAGAAATCAAACACGCAATAATTTTTGCGAACGATGACCAGATCTACATCCGTGGGCACACCGTCCACAGAACCCGTGATGTGCTGGCGGAGCGCGCCCCTCTCGTTGAGCGTGAAGTTCTTCTCGTTCGTCACCTGTCGCTTTTCCAGCGCCGTGATGATGTCGCCGGAGAGAGAATCCAGGGTGCGATCGGTGACGGATTTTCCACAATAGGCGTCAGTAGAGATCGAGGCCTTGAGACCCTCGTTGTAGAAGCTGATCGTGCGCGCGCGCGTCTTCAGAGCTCGCCAGTCATCGGCCAGCACGCCGACCGTGTAATATTTATCGTGGCGGATATAGACCTTGCCCTGGCGGTAGGATATTACGCCCTTGAACGGCTGCGCCTTGAAAATGCAGCCGGACAAGGCGCTGATCGCCAGTATGAGCAGAACTCCGCTGAATCTGATCCCCCGCATCAAAGGGAATATATCGGCATTCCGTACTGTTGACAAGGAGTTAGAAAGCTACGTACCACAAAGCGAGCAGGGCTCCCGGCCCTCTCGGCGAACGAGTCAACACCGTGCCTAAGTACGCGGTGACCCACGGCTGGCATCTCGCAAGCCGACACCGAGTTGAGCTCAGATCGTATGGCTAACGGTGGATTTTCAGCCACCGCGGTCCCCATTGCTCGAAGCCTGCCGCAGGTCACCGCTCGCTCCGTGCCACTGATCGTGGCCCATCGATAAACGGGGGAAACCCGCTTGCTATGTGCCACTACGCGAGTTGAATCAAGGCGCAGGACGAGCGGGGTCCCCAGCCCAGCTTCGAGCAATGGGGACCGCAAAGCTAGTGATTCACCGTTAGCCTTATAAGTTGAGCTAAACTCGGTATCGGCTTGCGAGATGATGGGCTGGGGACCCCGCTTGAGCAGTGGCGATGGACAAGGTGCGTGAGGACGGAGCCAGCCGTGGGTCACCGCTTGCTTTGCCTGCATTGCTGGCTTATGAGGCTGCAATGAATTCCATTACCGCCAATATCGCCATGGTGCGGGAACGGATCGCGGCGGCGGCTGCGCGCGCGGGTCGCGATCCCGCCTCGATCAAGCTCGTCGCCGTATCCAAGACCAAAGCCACCGCGCAGATCAGGGAGGCCTTCGCCGCAGGGCAGAGGGTCTTTGGCGAGAGCTATGCCCAGGAGATGCGCGACAAATCCAGGGAACTCGCGGATCTGCCGATAGAATGGCATTTCATAGGGCATCTTCAGCGCAACAAGGCAAAATACGCCGTGGAGGCGCGCGCGGTGATCGAAACCGTGGATTCCCTCGATCTCGCGGAGGAGATAGGCAGGCAGCGGGCAAGGCGCGAAAGCGGCCCGGATCGTGCCTTGCCCGTCTTCATAGAGGTGAACATCGGCAACGAGAGCTCAAAATCAGGCGTTCAGCCGGAAGGAGTCCCTGAGCTAGCTGTGCGGATCAGCGCACTGCCTGATCTCAGCCTGAAGGGACTCATGGTGATCCCGCCGTATGACCCTGATCCTGAGAAGAGCCGCCCGTATTTTCGCAGGCTGCGCGAGATCCTGGAGGAGTTCAATCGCGCGGCATTTGCCCGCAACCGGCTGCAGGAACTCTCCATGGGAATGAGCCACGACTTCGAGGCTGCCATCGAGGAGGGGGCGACCATCGTGCGGGTGGGCACGGCGATCTTCGAGGGGAGGTGACCTACCGGGCGCGTTTGTTGATCCCGTATTTCTTGGCCTTGTACTGCAGCGTGGTTCGCTTCATTCCCAGTTTGGCCGCGGCCTTGGTGAGATTCCATCCCTCATCCTTGAGCGCTTCGAGAAGGATCTCTTTCTCTATGGCGGTGATCTTTCCCGCCACTCCAGGCTTCTCGCGCGCCAGGCCCCTGACTCCTTTATCAGTGCCGACGATTTTGGGCGGGAGATGGGCGGGAGTAATCGTGCCCTCGACGGCAGCGAGGACCGCATGGGCCATGGCATTTTCAAGTTCATGAGCATTGCCGGGCCATCCATATGTCTTGAGAAATCCGACCGCCTCAGGAGAAAGGCTCGCCTGTTTGTGCAGCTCGTCGTTGTACCTGCGGAGGAAATGCGCAGCCAGCTCCGGGATGTCGTCCGCGCGTTCCCTAAGCGGCGGCAGGGCGATGGTGCTTACGCCGAGGCGGCCCTGAAGCCCGATGCGGAAACTCCCGCCATGAACCGCCTCGCTAAGATCCGTAGCCGTGGAAGCGATTATCCGCACATTCGCCTTTAGGGGCTCCGTGCCACGCACCCGCTGAAAGATCGACTCCGCCAGAAAGGCCTCGAGCTTCGACTGAGTCCCGGCGCCCAGCGCATTGATCTCCTCAAAAAAGAGAGTCCCTCCTTCTGCGAGTTCGATCTTCCCCAGGCGCAGCTCCTCGCTCGACTCAGCCGATTCCTTTTCCGATCCGAAGATCTCCAGGTCGAGAACAAACGGGTCGAGCGCCATGCAATTGATAACGACGAACGGCTTGTCAGCACGGCCGCTCCTGTTATGTATCTCCCTCGCAACCAGCGATTTACCCGTGCCGCTGCTGCCGACTATGAGCACGGGCTTCGAGAGCTGTGCTGCGGCCTCTATGTCGCGGAGCACGACCTTCATCGCAGGGCTCTCATAGATGAGAGAACCGCTCTTCTTTGCAGCGGACTCCTTTGTCATCCGGCGTTCTTCCAACAAATTACGCCTCTCCAGCGCCCTCTTGATCTTGAGATCGATCTCTTCGGACGAGAACGGCTTCAGAACGTAATCGAACGCGCCCTGTCTCATCGCCTCCACCGCATTCTCTATCGTCCCGAATGCAGTGATTACGATTACCATCGTTGACGGCGATATCTCCCTGACCTTGCGGAGGACCTCCATACCGTCCATCTCCGGCATCCGAAGATCGGTTAGGAGCACATCGAAGGATTCGCGTCTGACCTTGTCGATCGCCAGGTGACCGTCGGCCGCGATATCCACGCCGTAGCCCTTGCTCGTAAGGAAATGCCGTATGATCTCGCACATCTCCTTGTTGTCGTCCGCTACGAGTATTTTGCTCATAATTATTACATCATGTAGCATAGCCCATAATTAATGTAAATTTCAGAATACGCGATTGCGTCGCAGGGCACGCGCCAGAGGGGCTGGCGCAGGCGCTTCTGATCGAAGATGTGGCCGAAAAATCCGATGGAGCGGCCGACCCAGCGCGCCCGATGAGTAATTTTTCAAACGGGATAGTGCTTACGAATGTATTTCACGAACTCTTCAAAATCACCAAGGCGTTCCGCGATGACCGTGTAGAGCTGTTCCAGATCGATATCCCAGTAGATGTGGACGAGGCGATTGCGAAACCTTGCCATCTTCTTCATCTCCTCCGCAAAGTCAGACGGCAGTATTCCGCCCTTCTCCAGGAGTGAAAACGTATCCTGGTAACTCCGGGGAATACCCAGCCGCTCCTGCGCCACGATATGATTTCCGACAGAGAGACACGCCTCGATGGCAAGCTGCAGCGCATGCATCACCGCATATTGCCTTTCCTTGTTCTTCTGAAATTGCGCGGATGTGATATCCGAAAGATCTTTGAGGTCTTTCGTCAACGAGAGAATCTCCTGCGTCCTCTTCTGCAAGGTTGCGATGTCCACAGCCATCAGGAAGCCTCCTTGAGGTCTTTGTAGGCGTCCGCATAAAAATGATCGAGGACCGGGGAATAATCCAGGTATCTAGTGATGACGCCCTCTTCAAAGGCTGCAAGCGACTCATGCGACCTTACGTAGATCGCCGAACCATCGCGAATGACCCTGTACTGAATTGCAACAGGCGCTGAGTTCAAGCAGACAAGATCGATGCGCGTTGCGTTGGGAACAATCTCAAGCACGCATGCCTCCAACTTCGCCTCAAGATCGAATGGAGAAGATGATCGATCGTCCAGGTAGGCGACATCGATGTCGCTCAAAGGCGTGGTCGCTCCCGTGGCCTGAGAGCCAAAGAGATAGAGGAGCTGGATTTCCGTGAGAGAGGCAAAACGATGCGCATTCGCGTGCATGAGCTGCGTTAACGGGACTTTTTCTTTACCAGCTTCTTTCGACATGCCGCCGGTTTTCATCTGCGATTTTATCCACTCGCCCAGCACATCCTCTGCGAACAGCCAGGCCTTGCCGATCTTGACCGCGGGGATCAGGCCCTTCGCGGCCTTGCGATAGATGGTCATCGGGTGCACGCCCAGCCACTTCGCAACCTCCTGAACGGTCAACAGTCTTGGCAATGTCTTGGACATAGTTCTATTGTATTAAACTTCATTTAACATTGCAATCATTCAATTTAACATTTCGCCCCAATACTGACCGCAAATGCTTGTTTCCGCTTCCTGAACCCTACGAATCGTCCCCTTCTTTCAAATATCGCGAAAACAGGTTCTTCGTCAGATGCGTGACGAATGGACTCACGTCCTTCCACTCAAGACGCGCGTCTGCGAGGGCGTTTGCCCCCTCGCGTTTGATGTCCTGACCCATGCGCTTCATCACTTCACCCAGGGAGGAGACGTCGATCGGGATCTGCTCCTCGCGTAGCTGATCGAGCACGTGATCGAGGCGCACGGGCGTCACAAATTCCTCCGCAAACTCCTTGGCCCCGGGGATGATGGGTCTTTCCTTCGCGAGCGTCCTCGGGTGCTTTGTGGCAGACGCGCGCTCGGCCCACTTCCCCACCTTGTACTTCGCCATGACGGGGTTTCCTTTGGCGTCCCACTGCATCTCGATGGGCCTCACGACGATGCCCTCGATCGTGTTTTCGGGATCATCGATCCCGTTCTCGCAACCCACGCGCGACATCGTGTCGATGAGGTTATTGAATATCTGCGCATCCGGCCTCCCGCGAAAGAGCACGGGCGTGGTCTTGAGCCCCACCTTCGCCGCCCACGCGGGGATCTCGTCCTGAGGGAGGTATTTGCCGTTGAGCCTGATGTCGAAGACGCGAAAGTCGTTGCCCTTTATGTAGCGTATGCCCTTCTGGATCTGCGGCCATTCCTTTGACGGCGTGCCGCTGCCGTGCCACTCGCCGTAGAGGATCACATCGTGGCCGGCAAATGTTGTTTCGATCCTCTTTTCGAGCCCCGTGTCCAGCACCCACGAGACGAATCCCTGCCCCTCTTTGCTCTCGGGCCGGATATCGTTAAAATCGAGCTTGCGACCACCGAACCTGAGCCGGCCATCGATAAGGCCGATGCGCATCGCGCTCCCGTGCACCTTCTCTGTCACGATGACCTCCGGCAGCTCAAATATTGCCGGCACCTCGTCGATGTTCTCTATGTGCGGATATTTTGTGAATTTGTCTGGTGCCATAAATGTGATCAATCCAGTGTCAAGCGCTGTTCGATTTCAGAGCAAACCTCATTCTTGTGCCCGATTGCAAGGATTTGCACTTCCCCTGCCTGGTACTGCGATTCATTCTGACATTTCTGTTTTTGCTGACCGCTGATGGCTGGTTTTATTTCACCTCCGTCATATACGCGATATCATCATACGGCACGCGCCAGAGCGGTTGAGCCAGGCGCTTCTGGTCGAAGATGTGGCCGAAGAGGCCGATGGATCGGCCGACAACGAAGAGCGCGTTGAGGCAGCCGAGGTCGATGATCTCATCGACCTGTTCCTTGGTGAATAGATCCGGCAGGGACCAGAGCAGGTCCACGAACGTGATGCCGATGCAGCCGTCCACGTTAAGGATGAGCGTGCCCTTTTTCTGCGTGGTTATCGCCTCCACCTCGAGCGCGTATTTCAAGAGATCCGTCTTTGGGAAGGTCTTGAACACATATTCCTTGAGCTGGGTCACGCGCATGTCCGGGTTCGTCACGCTCTTCACGAGGTGCCCGATGCCCGGGATATTCTCGCCCTTCTTCTTCATATCGCCTATGAACTCATCGGGCGTAAGGCCGGACGCATACGCGCGCTTGAAGTTCTGCGCAGCGCCGTCGATGGCGCCGCCGAAGCGCGGGCCGATCGTGAGCAGCCCGGATACGAGAGAAGAGATGATGTCCTTGCCCGCGCGCGCGGTGACGATGGCGTTGTGCGCGCCGGACACGGCCGGGCCGTGATCGGACGTGAGCATGAGCACTGTTTCGAGATACTTCGCGGCGAACTTCGGAAGCCGGCGCTTGAACCACAAAAGCCCGATCACGCCGCCGATGCCGATCTCGTCACCGATCACCTGTGAGATCGGCATGTCGCTGTAGGTCAACTCCTCGCCCCTGTCGTTTGAGATCGTGCAGACGAAGGACGCTGGTTTGCGGATCACGCCTTCCTTGAGGGCCTGAGCGTAATCCATCGGGAACTTCGGAGCGGGGACCTCCGCAGCTGGTTTTATCGTGCCTTCCTTCACCAGCATGTCGAACGTGGCGCGTATCGCGTCGCCATAGTCGTCGAATGAAGTCGGCACCACTGCGCCGGCCTCCTTGAGCGCCGCGTTCTTCGCGTCTGCGGTCTCGAGGGCCGTGTCCGCCTTTGCGCCGGCGTGGCCGAACTGCACGCCCGCTGGGAACATCTTGGAGCAGGTGCCCGTGACCCAGATGACGAGCGGCTTTTTTATCTTTCCCGCCTTGAGCGCGTCCACGATCTTGAGTTCCTCGGTGCCGCCGATCTCTCCGAGGGCCGCGATCATCTTCACCTCCGGGATCTGCTCGTAGCGCAGGATGTGATCCAGGAGCGTGGAGCCGGGATAGGCGTCTCCGCCGATGGCGATGCCCTCGTAGAGGCCGTCGGAGTTGCGCGCGATGATGTTGTAGCACTCGTTGGAGAGCCCGCCCGACTTGGAGACGAAGCCCACGCTGCCTGGCCTGTGCAGCTTGCTCTCGACGATGTTATCTATGGTGCCCGCCGTGTTGCCGATCTTGAAGCAACCTGCCTTGATGCCGCCCACTGTGGCGGGCCCGATGATCCACTTGCCCTTCTCCCTGGCTGTGGCCGCCAGGATGCGGCTCTTGCGCTCCGGCACGCCCTCCGCGATCACGGCGATCGTCTTGATGTTCTGGTTCTCAAGCGCCTCCATGGTCGTGGGAAATGCGGAGCGCTGCGAGGAGAAGTTCACAACAACATCCGCAGTAGCGTGCTTATCGGTCGCCTCCTTGAGCGTGCGGTACATGGGCAGCAAGATTTCCTTCGCACCAAAGAACGCCTTGTGCCAGCCTGCGCGGGACGGATTCACGATAGCAGCAACAGAGGGTTTAGCGCGGCCGCAGGCAAAGTCAAAGTCCAGCATGCGCTGGATTGCGTTCTGCTGGTAGCCATAAACGATGGACTCAGTGTTTTTTGTAAAGAGCTCCGCGAAATTCATTGTGCCTCCATATTTTTTGCTCGCTGCTTTCTTTGCCGTCATTTCATCCTCACTGTATCCACCATTCCCCTCCTTTGTAAGGAGGGGTAAGGGGAGGTAGATCCTTGTTCTACCCCCTCCAACTCCCCCTTACAAAGGGGGAGGGAAAAGGTCGTCACGCCTTGAGCGCCAGCGACACTATCTTCGTCATGTGGGTTTCGGGTCCGTAGACCTCAATCGGCACGCCGAGGGTCTCCCCGAGCTTGCGCATCTTAGCGAGCCCTTCCTTGTAGTTGGGGCCGCCGCGGCGGACGTAGATCTTGACCTTATTGTCGATGAGCCTTTGCTTGTATTCGGTCAGCGCGGTGATGATGCCGGTAAAGGTCTTGGCAACATCGGTGAAGTTCGCGATGCCGCCGCCGATGATGAGAATCTTTCCCGCAGGATTTTTCTCGCGCGTCATGAGATCCAGCAGCGTCTTCGCATACTGGTATGTAAGCTCAGTAGAAGGATCTCCAGAATACTCGCCGTAGTTGGCGAGTTCCTTCGAGAAGCCGAGGTCGCAGACCGTGTCCGCGTAGATCACCGATGCCCCGCCGCCTGCCACCATCGTCCAGACGCGGCCCTTGGGGTTTAGGATCGTGAGCTTGAGCGATGCGCCGCTCTGCTCGTCGAGATATTTTACGAACTCCTCTTCCTTTGATGTAGTCGTACCGAACGCGGCTGGAAATTCCAGATCGCCCCAGACCTTGCGGCAGTCGAAGTTCGCCGTGTCGTCAACCTTGGCAACGAGATCGAGCGGCACGATGTTTCCATCCTTGTCGAAGGTAAACGGGTTGATCTCCAGATAGGTAAAACCGTTCTCCGCGTAGAAGCGATAGAGCGCCTTGATAAAGTTCACAACCTGATCGCGGTGCTTGCCGACATCAGAGAGCTTTGACGCGATGTCGATCTTCTCTATGTCGCCCATGATAGGAACAGGGATCTGGATCACCTTGTCCCAGTTCTCCTCCACAAATATCCCGCCCTTGAGCGAGAAATATATGATGTCGCTCTCGCGCTCATCGCGGATAGCGACGTAGAGCTCCTCGTCCTCGTCGTGCTTTGTGAATGGCTCGACGAGGAAGTGTGTCAGTTTCCCGGTGACTTTGCCGACAGTCGAGGGCTTGTTCATCCGTTCGGCGATCCACTTCTTGGCCGCATTCCAGTCGGCGTCGATGAGCAAGAGCCCGTGCTTGCCCCGCTTGCCAAAGAGCTGGTCCGGCTTGACCACAAGCCGCTCTTTAGCGAGCCACGGATTGCTCTTCACGAGAGCGGCCAGGTCCGTGTCGGGCCCCACCAGAGCCACCCTCCCCTCGTAGGCGAACGCGCCTTCGAGATACTTGGGCAGCTGCTGGGCGAGCATCCTCTTTGCATCGTATTCGCGTATGCCTCTCTGTGCCATGAAAACCTCCGGATCTGGCCGCCACCTGCGTCTTCAGGCGCCGCTCGTTGAGCGTGTAACCCTTGAGAATGTGGTCCTTCAAGACGCCGGTCGCCCAGATTCTGAATTCGGTTCCTCGGCGAGAATTGACGCGATATCCAACGGAGATGACGGCATCCAGACCGTAATAAAATACGGGTTTGTCCGAACCGGCAATGTGCATTTTTTGCACATTGCTTTCTCTCTTCAACTCTCCTGTCTGGAAGATGTTCTTCAGATGTTTTGTGATCACGGATCGCTCGGTGGCAAACAAGGCAGCCATTTCCTTTTGCGCCAGCCAGAGCGTATCCTTCTCCAAACGCACGTCCACGGCTGTCCGGCCATCCCGGGTACGGTAGAGGACAATCTGCCCCCCGGTCCCTTTGATTTCCGTCTTCTTTTTCATTGCAGTAACCCAGGATCGTGGCGGAACTACCAAGACGGCTCTTAATAGCACGCAGGGGAAAAATCAAGGAGAGAAAGGCGCAATCCCCACCCATCCCGCTCGTCCCGGCGGCTTCAAACATGGCCGGGATTACGAGGGCTGGGTGGGGCCCTGCGTTCTTCGGTTCGCCGCCGCCTTGCGCGGCAAACCAGGGCGATCGATCTGGACTCCCTTCAAGCGCGCTCCCGCTTGGTTGCCGACGCTTCAGTGGCGACGATTCCGTGAAATCCGGGACTCCGAC
The DNA here is from genome assembly GCA_041658465.1 of bacterium. Taxonomy (GTDB): domain Bacteria; phylum UBA10199; class UBA10199; order 2-02-FULL-44-16; family JAAZCA01; genus JAJZQH01. The sequence goes on from JBBAAC010000001.1 coordinate 56,685, forward strand.
TTGAAGCCTTTGACTCCGCATCAGGGAGTGCTGGGGGCCCTTCGACTCGCTAGCGCTCGCTCAGGACAGGCGACGAAACGCGGAAACCGATACCGTCGTAACGGTGGCGCGTGTGGCCGAGGTAACGATAGGCCCCGTACAAAAGCACAGGAATATCATCGCACCAGGAAACGCCGCGGAGGACTCCATACGGATGAGTCCCGGAGGTATAAGGACCTCCTGGCAAACACAAATCTTTCACCCATTCCAACACCCCGTAGGTCATGCCGTAGGTCCCATACGGTCCCTTCGGGCCCCAATTCACAGGCATGGGCGCTGTTCCATATTGATCGATCAGACAACCCGATAGTATTCTGCGCCACCCGAAGAACGGCAATCCCTGTTTGACCAGATGACGAAAGGATTCGTCTCTGGGATCTGTAAAGATCTGCCCATTGACACCGAAGACGAAGCTTTCATACGAGCCCGCCATTTCCGCGAAATCAGCCGGAGCGACTCCTTCCGCCTCCATCGCCTCGCGCATGTTGACCGCAGGCCCGCGCCTTGCGTTCTCCCACTCCGCCTCGGTTGCCAGGCCCAGACTGCCGCCTCTCTTCTTCAAATACTCCTGCGCATCGTTCCACGAAACCAACGTCACGGGGTGGTCTGCGGGGGCGTCCGTGTTTCCGGCTCGGCCCATGACCTCGCGATACTCTGATTCGCTCACTGCCGTCTTGCCGATTGTGTAGGGAGAGAGTTGAACCCATCGTGCTGGATTGTTTTCAAACTCGCCCGAGCCGATTACCGTAGGACCGCCCGGGATACCCACCATCTCGTGGCCGTCGATCTCGGTTATCGGATACGACTCAAGCGCAGAGCTGGTGATCCCAACACATGAAAGCGCTCCAAAAGACGCCGTAGCTGCGTATGTCATACGATTGACTCCTCCGTGATGGAACTGCGTTCTCCTCCCTTATCGCGTTATTGACAGAAAAGTTGCGGGGTTTTTTCACACATGAAGATTGCGCTTGAGATCGGACCAATAGCGCCTTGGATTAGCACTGTCCGTAAGGACTTCGATCACATCAATTATAGAATGGAAAACCACCATTCATCCTGCTCGAGGGTCCTCCTGATCTCCTTACCTTTGAAGATCGCAATTTTCGTATCCATACGACTCCGTGTGAGACTATCGGTAGACTGATCTACCCCCTCCTAACCTCCCCCTTACAAAGGGGGAGGGATTGTTTATATCACAGGCTCTTCTCCAGCCTCTTTGCCACGCAATCGATGAATCCCTCGGTCGTCTCATACTTGGATGTCGGCGGCGTAACGAGCGTTGACAAGTCCTTTGTCAGGATGCCGGACTCGATGCAGCCGATGACCGAGCTTTCGACCGCATCGGCGAAGCGGACCACGTCCGGCGTCTTGTCGAGCTCGCCGCGCTTGCGCAGGGCACCTGTCCAGGCGAAGATCGAGGCCACGGAGTTCGTGCTCGTGGCATTGCCCTTGAGGTGCTCGTAGTAGTGGCGCCGCACGGTGCCGTGGGCTGCCTCGTACTCGAA
>JBBAAC010000002.1:0-48771 GCA_041658465.1 bacterium
CGTCCGATCGAATCATAATCTCGAGCGAGATCGGCGCAATCCCCCTCGCTGCGGACGAAATAGCAAGCGACGGCCAGCTCGAGCCCGGCTGCATGCTCATCGCGGACCTTGAAAACGGCACCCTCGTTCCGCCTGAGTCAGCGACCGAGTGGATCGTGGATCGCACCGGGCTCAACTTTCAAAACCTCGCTGCAGTGGACCTCCTTCCGATCGGAGCCGGCCGACAGAGTCGTCCGCTCCCGATCAAAGCTCTCAACACGTTTGGATGGACACAGGAGCGAATAGACCGTCTCCGCGAGCTGATCAAGGGCGGGAAGGAACCGATCCACGGGATGGGCAATGACAGCCCGCTCGCGATCTTCAGCGAGAACCACTCAAGGCTCTACAGTTTTCTGCATCAGATCGTGGCCGTGGTCACGAATCCGCCGATCGATCCGCTGCGCGAGGGCAATGCTATCGACACGACGGCATATCTCGGCCGTTCCCCGCGCTTGAGCAGGAGGAGCGATTACAAGTCGTGGCCGCAGTACAAGCTCGATCATCCGATACTCACAAACGAGGAGATGGAGGCGATGATCTCCTCGCAAGTGCCGGAGCTCAAGACGCACGAGATCGACGCGACCTTCATCGACAAGGGAAAGTCGCGTGAAATGGTTCGCCGCATACACGACCTTACGGACGAAGCGGTCCGCGTGATCCGCTTGAGGCAGGCCTCGATCCTCGTAGTCTCCGACTATGCCTCCACGGAGGGCGACAGGCTCCCGCTGCCCATGCTTCTGGTCGTGAGCTCCATACATCAGGCCCTCGCGGCAAAGGGCCTCCGGCGCGATGCGAGCATCGTGGTCGAGACGGGCAGCGCGCACGAGGGCCACGATTGCGCCATCCTGCTTTCCTACGGCGCAACCGCCGTCAACCCTTACGCCATGCTGCACCTAGCCGGGGACTTCAAGGATCTGCCGCCCGATAAGGCCGCGGACAGCGTCATCAGGTCCATCGTGCATACGCTGAGGCGCGTCATGTCGAAGATGGGCATCACCACGCTCACCGGATATCGCGGTTCAGCGCTCTTCGAGGCAATCGGAATATCGTCGGACGTCGTCGAATACTACATGCCTGATACCGTGTCGCGGCTCGGCGGCGTGACGATGGAGGACATATACGATGACATAGTCGCGCGCGCATCGAGCGGCGATGAAATTATCGCGCGAAACAAGAACATCACGGTGTATCGGAAGGAGATCACCGACGCGCTGCAACTCGTGGCGCGCAACGGCAATGCCCGCGGCGACTACGATCGTTTTACAAAACTCCTCAATGAGACGCCGCCGGTGTATCTGAGAGATATGCTGGAATTCAAACCTTGCGACCGGCAATGCAACACAGACGACGTGGCGAGCGCCCATGAGATCGTGCGGACCACGATCCGCGGCGCTGCCATGTCGCACGGCGCGCTCAATTCAACCGCCCACCGCGCGATCGCCTCCGCGTTCAACAGCTTCGAATCCCTGTCGAGTTCCGGCGAGGGCGGAGAGGACGAGCGCCGGAACGCGGGCGGCGAATGGCATGAGGATCGCAGCAGGGTACGGCAGATTGCATCCGGCAGGTTCGGCGTGGACGCCGCGTATCTCGTGCATGCGGATGAAATCGAGATCAAGATCGGCCAGGGGGCAAAGCCCGGCGAGGGCGGACACCTCCCAGGCGCAAAGGTGACCGAAGAGATCGCGCGCATACGAAAGACAAAGGCCGGCATCGACCTCATCAGCCCTCCCCCGCATCACGACATATACAGCATCGAGGACCTTGCCCAGCTCGTTACAAACCTCCGCCAGCTCCATCCGCGCGTTGTCATCTCCGTGAAGGTACCTGCCGTCACAAATCTGGGAACGATCGGAATCGGGATCGCAAAAGCCGGTGCGGACGTCATCGTGGTGAGCGGTTTCGAGGGAGGCACAGGCGCCGCGAGCTCCGGCAGCATCGCGCACGCGGGACTCCCCCTCGATCGCGGCGTCTCCGAGTTGCATCAATATCTTGTGGTCAACGGAATCCGTTCCGCGGTGCGCATCCGCGCCGACGGCGGTATCAAGTCAGGCATGGATGCGGCAAAGATCATAGCGCTGGGCGCCGACGAAGTCTCTATCGGAACGCCGCTGCTCGTCGCAGAGAACTGCATCTTCTGCAGGGGCTGCAACAAGGGCAACTGTCCCGTGGGAATTGCAACGCAGGATGAGGCGATACAGAACAGGCGTTTCATGCGCCGGAATCCCGCTGACGGCGACGCCGGCCCCTCCACTGCACCTGAGCGATACGAAGAGGCAAAGGGCGGCGTCATCCGCTATCTCGAATGCATGGGCGGTCACTTGAGGCATGTCCTCGCCTCGCTCTGCCTTACGCACCCGCGCGAGCTTGTGGGCAGGGTGGATCTATTGAGACAGCGAAACTCCGGCAACTCCAAGTGGGATCGCCTGGACCTTACAGATCTGCTGCAGGATTTCCGCGCTGACATGCAAAGCACGCCGGGCCTTTTGCGCTCGCAGCATGCCGCAGTTTCCCGCGGGAACATGGAGATCATAAACGGCGCGAAGGAATTGCTCGAAGGGAAAAAAGATCGAGCGACTATTTCCATCCACCTTGAAAACTGCGACCACGCCGTCGGGGCAACGCTCGCGGGCGAAATCGCACGGATGAAGGGATCGGGCGTCGAGAGGTACGTGGAGATCGATGCGACCGGATACGCCGGCCATGGATTCGGCTTTGCTGCGACAGACGGCATGGCCTTGAGGCTCAAAGGGTTTGCCAACGACGGCGTGGCAGAGGCCATGAGTGGATCCACGCGCATCGTGATAGTGCCGCCCGACGGCTGCAGGGACGGTTCATCGCCGCACCTCGCGGGAAACGCCGCGGCATATGGCGCAACAGGCGGACGCCTCTACATAGCGGGACGGACAGGACAGCGCTTTGGCGTGCGCAATTCAGGCGCCGTCCTCGTCTGCGAGGGCACGGGCAAGTACGCATTTGAGTATATGACCGGCGGGATCGGAGTGGTGCTTGGAAAGTGCGGTACATGCATCGGATCTGGAATGACAGGCGGTGAACTCTTTATCCATGATCCGGAAGGGAATGCGCGGTCGCGCCTTCACTCGGATGTCGCTGCACAAGATTGTATTTCTCAACCTGGCAAGGATCGCGCTCTTAGGGAGATCCTTGAGGACTACGCCGAGAAGACGAGGAGCCCGCGCGTGCGCAAACTCCTCACCGATTGGCAAGCTGCTATTGCGAACTTCGTATTCGTACACCCTCGCTGATCCGCCTACCATCGATTCTTATGCACCTTTGATGCGTCGTACCGATCTTCTGCTGCTTTCTGCTCGCCGGGATGCCCTATCGAGATGATCGCTAGAGGAATCACCTCCGGAGGCAGATCGAGGAGTTTGCGCACTCCGCCCGCGATATCCTCACGCGGGTGCACGCCCAGCCACACAGCGCCCAATCCGAGCGCATGGGCAGCGAGCAGCAGGTTTTGTGTGGCAGCCGAGCAGTCCTGAACCCAGAACCCAGAGTGTTTTTCCTTGCTCGTATCGCCCAGGATCGCTATCGCCAGCGGCGCATCGTGCAGCATTTTTGAGTACGGATGAAATTTCGGAATTTCGTCGAGTATCTTGCGATCGTCGATCACCACGAAATGCCACAGCTGCTCGTTGCCGGCCGACGGCGCGCTCATGGCTGCGCGCAAGAGCTTCTCGACCGTCTCCGCAGGCACCGCGTCTTTGGTATATTTCCTGATGCTGCGCCTGGTGAGTATCGCTTCATATGCATCCATACGTGCCCCCTTTCGTCTTAATGACGACCGGAGACTATACTCGAAAAAGAAAGTATGCAATCAATAGCCGCCTCCGAATACATATGTTCGGCGCTCTGGTAGGGGTGTGTGCATCGAGGTACGCCGTCGTCGCCTCGCCAAATGAGTGTCGGCTTCGGGTCCTGTCCCTAGTCCCTGTTCGCTCGGAGTAGAGGGTTTTCTTGCTGCGCCTTCCCTCCGCCTACTCGTCGTGAAAAACGTGCTGCTTTCAAAGACGTGAGTTCGGTATCTTCCTCCGTCAGCTCCGAACTCACGAAAGCAGTCGCGTTTTTCACTCCTCATACGGCTCCGGTCAGCCCGGCGCTTGATGCTTCGAAAACCCTCTACTCCGAGCGAACAGGGACCATTGTCAGAGCTGGAAGGAAGCCGACAAGCATGGGCGAGGCAACGTGTACACATCGACAAACAACTCCAGACCTGGGCGCTCAAGATGGATGGTCGTCGGTGACTGATTGAAGGTCTCTTTGACGGCGTTCCGGGATCGTCTGTTTCGGAACATCGCCGGGAGCAGCGGGGCAAGCGTCTTCGCAAGGCGATAAAAAGCAGCGAGGGCATGCTGATCGATTACGGCACGGAGCAAGCGGAGACCCGCGGCAGGCTTCGAGCAATGGGGACCGCGATGGCGAAAATTCGACCGTTAGCCGCAGAAACCGCGTTTTACTCCGTGTCGGCTTGCCCGCCTGCCGGCCGGCGGGCAGGCGAGATGCCAGCCGCAGGTCACCGCGTACTCCGGCACGGTGTTAGCTTGCGAGATGATAGCCAGAGGCGCGTTCCGAAACAGATGATCCCGAAACACCGTCGCAGTCGTGGCCTTCGGTCGGATATTTTCGATGCAAAATACGTGGGCATGCGATAATTTAGGGGCATGAAAAAACACACGAAGATAATTGCAACGATCGGGCCGGCCTCGTCATCAGCGCTGGTGCTCGAGAAGATGATGCGGGCTGGAATGGACGCTGCGAGGCTCAACTGCTCGCACGGCACGCATGACGAGCACACGCAATCGATCGCGCTTATCCGACAGGCGGAGCGCAAGGTCGGCCGGCCCATTGCCATCCACGCGGACCTGGGGGGCCCTAAGATACGCACGGGCGTCATCCCGGGCGGCACGCCGATAGACCTGAGGCAAGGCGCTGAAGTGGTCTTCGCGCCGGAGGGCCAGGCGCGCGGACGGGAGATCCCCGTCACCTATGCGAAGCTTGCGAGCGACGTCCGGCGCGGCGAGCGCATACTCATCGACGACGGCAAGATCTCTGTCGAGGTATTGAAGACTTCGGCCGGAAAGGTCGTGGCAAGGGTGATCGACGGCGGTCCGCTGCGGGATCACAAGGGCATAAACCTCCCCGGCACATCCCTGTCGACCAGCGCCATTACAAAGAAGGACGAGCTGGACCTGAAATTCGCCCTGCGCGCGGGCGTGGATTCCATCGGCGTATCTTTTGTGCAGGGCGCGGCGGATATCACGCGCGTGCGGACCCTCATGAAGCGGTTCGGCCGCATTGTGCCTATCGTCGCCAAGATCGAACGCGGCATCGCGGTGACGCGGCTCGATGAGATCATAGCGGAAACCGACGCGGTGATGGTGGCGCGCGGGGATCTCGGCGTCGAGACCCCGATCGAGGAGGTGCCGATCCTGCAGAAGCGCATAATTGCGGCCTGCGCCGTAGCGAGAAGGCCCGTGATCGTCGCGACGCAGATGCTGGAGAGCATGATAAAGGATATGCGACCCACGCGCGCCGAGGTCACCGACGTCTCGAACGCGGTCTTCGAGGGCGCAGATGCCGTGATGCTCTCAGCGGAGACTTCCGTGGGCTGCGACCCCGCGAACGCGGTTGAGACGATGGCCAGGATCGTGGAGGCATCCGAGGTGAGCGACTATCTCCCCCATCGGGATTACGTGCCGGAGGATTCGGAGAGGACAGTGGCAATGGCGACCGCGCGCGCCGCGTGCTTTGCAGCCGAGGAGGCGTGCGCGAGGGCGATTCTCGTCTTCACGATGACCGGCAGGTCCGCGAGGATGGTCTCTTCGCAGCGACCTTGCGTGGATATCGCGGCCATAACATCGAGCGACGATATCGCGCGGCGCACCGCGTTCTACTGGGGCGTGACGCCGGTCAAGATCCGCGCGTGGCGCTCGATCGACTCCATGATCGAAGCGGGGGTCGCGGCGATGAAGGCCCGAAAGCTCCTCAAGCCCGGCGACGCGATCGTAACAGTCTGCGGCACCGCCACCGTTGCAGGCGCCACGAACATGATTAAGGTGCTCAGGGTGTGAGCTGGGATCTCTAATGACCTGATTCCAGAGCAACGAGCCGACACTCGTAATTTTCGCATCGCTCGGCAACGCGGTTGATCTTGGAGCAGATCCTGCGCTCCATATCCAGCATATCGTCCTTGAGGTTGCGGAAGGCAAGCTCCAGAGTTGAGATGCGGTTTTCAAGATTTGTAACGCGGGTTTCAAGATTTATAATGCGACTTTCAAGACTCGAAATACGACCCCCAAGCTCATCGCTGGAAGCCTTTACGCACTCAAGGATGAGCTGTATCTTGGAATTAAGTTCTTCGATGAGTACCGCATTGTAATGCATCAACGTCTCCTTCTCATCTAAATCTTCGACCGGCGTGTCGAGCCGCGCCACCTTCTCAACACCCTTCTTCTTTGCCATACAGCCTCCGATCATCTATGGGGCATGCGATTGCCTGTCAACGGAATACCTCTATATTCGTTGCAAGCTGCATGCCGCCAAACGGAGGCCTTGAAGATCAATGTAACATATTGAAATCCCGAATATCAGTATGAACCACTCAGACGCGCATCAGGACCGGACTGCAGCATTTCGCAGCAGTACCGCCGAAAATGATGCAGTTCACTATTTCACGTGTCTCCCGGAGTATTTCAAACCACACCACTGCCTTTCGGCAGGCAAGCCCGCGCGAGGCGCTGCTTTCTTTACCAGACTCGGCTGTCCACTATTCCACGATCTTCATCTTGAGTATCCGGTCCACGCGGAAGACGCGCTCCTCGCCGCGCAGGGCGCACGAGGCTCGCACGCCTGGAAAGGTCCAGCCTTCATAGTCCATATCTCCACAATCAAAAGGCCTGATCACGCGCCTGGACTCCACGTCGTTCGACTTGAGATAGACGATCTCCAGGCGCCGTTTCTCCCTTATCGCCTCTTCTATCATCGCGACCTTTTGTTCGAGCGGAAGCTCCTCTTCAGAGACTGCGTAGCGGTGCGAGGTGAGAAAATTCACCACGCGCCAGTCGACCCGCACGTGCGATTTCCTGAGCGGCCGCGCGAGCGTCATCCCTTCCATCGTCCGTAGGCGGCTGAGCGCCACGTAGACCTGGCCCGCGGCGAACGCCCGGCCCGCGTCTATCACGGCGCTGTCAAAGGTCTTGCCCTGCGACTTGTGGATCGTGACCGCCCACGCGAGCATGACCGGCAGCTGCGTGAAGTTACCCGCCGCCTCGGAGACGATCTTCTTTGATTTCTCGTCCAGATCAAAGTGGAACATGCGCCACGTGTATGGCTCCACCTCTTCTATGCCGCCGTCCTGCAGCTGCACGCTGATCGATTCCTCGCCCATCCCTACGATTGTGCCTATCGTCCCGTTCACCCAGCGGCCCAGGCTGTCGTTATTGAGCAGCATCACCTGCGCCCCGACCTTGAGCCTGATCGCGCGATCCGCGGGGGATGATTTCTCGTCAAAGCTGCCGGAGACGCTGGCCTCGTACTCCCGCGTCCTGCCCTTGAGCCTTGAGAGCCTCTGCTCGTTTATTTCGTCGGCCTCGCGATTGAGCGCGGTGAGGTATATCGATCCATCGTCGCAGGCAGTCCCTGCCCTGGAGACGCGCGCGTTGAGGCGCATGATCCCCGCGTCGTCTATCGTGTTGTTCCTCACTGCATTGAGCAGCTCGATGAAGGCGTCGTCGTGCTGGCGATAGACCTTCTCGAGCTCCAGCAACACGGCGCCCATCTTCTCATATGCCTTGGAATCGAAGAAGTACGGGCTCTTGTAGTGAAGCGAAAATATCTCGCGCTCGCGAGAGGTGACAACCGGCGGGAGCTGGTAGAGATCGCCGATCATCACGACGGCCACGCCGCCGAACGGCTGCGACCTCTTGTCCCTCACAACGCGCAGGAACGCGTCTGCGCAATCGAACAGGTCGGCGCGCACCATGGAGATCTCGTCGATGACGAGCGTCTCCATCCTTTGATAGACGCCGGCACGTCCGTCATCGACCGCCTTCTTCGCAGCGCGGCGCGCCTTTTCTACGGTGATGTCCGGCTTGAATCCGAAGAAGGAATGGATGGTCTGGCCGCGTATGTTGATGGCCGCGACGCCGGTGGGCGCCACGACCACAACCTGCCGGCTCGTATTCGCCCGGAAATACGAAAGGAGCGTGGACTTGCCTGTGCCGGCCTTCCCGGTCACGAAGAGGTTGCTCCCACCCTCTTCCATGAGCGCAAGCGCCTTTGCAAAGAGCTCGTTGATCTCGATGTTGCGGTCTTGTGCGGGCATTAGCGTTCCCTACGTTGGAGGGCGTTCACTTTGCAACTAACGAATTTGCACGGCCAGCGCCTTCAAATAGAGCGACTCCGGAAGATGGCGCATGACGGGATGGTCCGCGTCCTGGATCCCGCGCCAGATGACCTCGCCGCTCAGATCCGACTTCCTGATGCAATCGAGCACCGCCGTCTCAAGGATTCTCTCCGATATCTTGTGGGAACATGAACTGATCATCAGTATGCCGTCATGGCTCAGGATGCGCAGGGCATTTGAGATCAGCTTGCCGTACCCGTGCACTGCCTGAGAGAGCTTTGCGTGCTCCTTTGCCATGGCGGGCGGGTCTATATGAATGAAGTCGAAGCTGCGGTCGCACTCCGCGAGATAATCGAATGCATCCGCCTTCACGAATTCGACGTTCTGGTGCTTGTTGAGCCTCGCGTTCACAATGGCGGCATCGAGCGCTGATTGTGATGAATCGACGGCTGTCACATGCCGCGCCGCCCTCGCGATCTGGCACGAGAACCAGCCATTATAGCAGAACGCATCGAGGCAATCGCCGCGCGCCAGGTCGCGCGCCTTGAGCCTGATGCCGCGATAATCCAGATATGCGCCGGTCTTTTGTCCTCCGAGCACGTCCACGTCGAAGAGCTGGTCCCCCTCGCGCACGATTGTGCCGCGTTTTTGGCCGTAAACGACCTTCTCAATACGGGGAAGCCCTTCGGTCCCGCGGATGGCGATGTCGTCCTTCTCGACGATCGACTCGGGATGGAAGATTTCCGTGATGATCTCCACGAGATCCGCCTTGATCTGCTCCGCGCCCGCTGACGTGATCTGAAAGGAGAAGATATCATTGTAGCGATCCACGACGACCGACGGCATGCCGTCGCTCTCCGAATATACGACGCGATACGCGTCCGTGATATCGGAGAGCCTCGTCCTGCGCTCGTTTGCGCGGACGATGAGTTCCCGCCAGAATGCACGGTCGATAGTCGCGTCATCGCGCGTGATCATGCGCAGAAAATAGCGCTCCTTGGGCGAAAGAAACGCGAGGCCCAGGAAACGCTTGCGCTTGTCCAGCACTCGCGCGATGCCGGGCAGCCTGGGCAGGCGGCCGACGACCTCGCGCTCCGAGAACCAGAGCACGCCGTCCGCCAGACGCTTCGCAGCGGCGTTCTCTAGTATTACTGTCGAGTGAACTGAGAGCATATGCGCTGCGAGGCCTGCATCCAGTAGAGGACATAGCGGCCGGATACGACCTGCTTGTCATTGAGTACCTTTAGCCGCTCGGGCTGGATCATGACCTCAGAACCCCAGAGCCATCTTGCGCGCACGTTCGATCGCGACTTCCTCTCGCGCGTGCGCCACGACAGGGCCGTGATCGAGCGTGGGTTCCACGGCCACGGAGCGGATATCGGTGAACCCGATGAACTCCAGTACCGTCTCGAAGTACCGCCGCTGATAATCGAACTCCTCGCCGGGCGTTCCTGGCAGATACTCTCCGCCTCGAGCATAAGCGATGAAGACCGACTTGTCTCTCACGAGTCCCTCGTAGCCCTCTTCAGGAGAGTATTTGAACGTGAGACCCGGCTGAACTATCACGTCGATATAATGTTTGAGCTGATACGGTATGCTGAAGTTCCACATGGGAACCGCTATGGCGTACTTGTTAGCTGACTTGAAATCAGCGATGACCTCCACTATCCTCTTCCACGCATCCCGCTCTTGCTCAGTCTGCGGGGCATGATGCAGGACCTTGTATTTCGCCTCGACGGCAAACCCATCGATGCTTGGGATATCGGCCGTGAAGAGATCCAGGATAACTATCTCATCGTCGGGATGTGAATCGCGGTATGCCGCGACGAAGGCGTCTGCAACGGCCAGCGAATGAGAACGCCTCGCGCGGGGCGATGCCTTGATATAGAGCAGCTGAGCCATATGCCTCCCCCGAATTCTTCAGAATTCTTCAGATCTCTTCGCCCTCCAGCTTTGCCAGCGCCTGAGAGGCGGCCGCCTGCTCGGCCGCTTTTTTATTCGCGCCCGTGCCTATGCCCCAGCAATCGTCGTTTATGTAGAGATGCACCTCGAACGTCTTGGCATGATCGGGACCGCTCGTCTTCTGCAGCCTGTAGCGGGGAACGGCGCGGAAGCGCGCCTGCGAGACCTCCTGCAGCTTGGTCTTGAAGTCCCGCACAAACCCCACGCCGCCGGCGCGATCGAGTACCTCCTCGTAGATGTTCTCGATAACGCCGAAGGCCTTGCCGAATCCGCGGTCCAGATATACCGCGCCGAAGACCGCCTCCATGGCATCCGACAGGAGCGACGGTTTGTCCCTGCCGCCGGTCTGGTCCTCGCCCTTGCCGAGGTAGAGGAAATCGCCGAGATTGACCTGCCGGGCGATATCCGCGAGCTGGCCCTCGTTCACTATCGCGGCGCGCAGCTTCGAAAGCTCGCCCTCGGGAAAATCCGGAAATCGCTCCATGAGCAGATGGCTCACCGAAAGCTCCAGCACCGCGTCGCCCAGGTATTCGTAACGTTCGTTGTGCTCCGTGGCGGCGAGCTTCTGCTCGTTGGCAAAGGATTTGTGCGTGAGGGCGCGCTTGAGATAATCGCGGTGCTTGAAGCGATAACCGAGCAGCTTCTCGAACGTCTTGATCTGTCCCTTTTCTTCAGAAGTCATGCCCATCTCCCCTTTACCTCGAGATCGACCGCAGCAGTTACGATCGCCCGCGCCATCTGCGCATAGGCGCAGCTTCCGGGCTCGAGTCTTATCTTCACCGCATTGTCCGCGACAGCGGTGACAAAGCCGTCGGCATCGGGCGCGCGGGACGTGAGAATGACATCAAACGCCTCGTTGATCAAGCTTTTGAGAAATATTCTGCGCGCATCCGTCGCCAGCCCCCTGAGTTCCGAAGCGCGGCGTTTTTTTACATGCGGGCTCACCTGGCCGGGCATGGCAGCGGCCCTGGTGCCGGAGCGCGCGGAAAACGGAAATACATGCAAGCCCGCGATCGGAATCGACCTGATGAGTTTCACGGTCCGGTCGTGCTCCTCTTCCGCCTCACCGGGAAAACCCGCGATGATGTCTCCAGTTATGGCGATTCCCGACACGCGCGCGTGGAGCGCCCTTGTCACTCGCGCTATGTCGCGCGCGCGATAACCGCGCGACATGCGCGCAAGCGTCGCGTCGGAGCCGCTCTGGATGGAGAGGTGGACGTGCCTGCAGAGCACGGGGCTATTGGCTATGAGGTCGATGAGCGTGTCGTCTACCTGATTGGGATCGAGCGAGCTTATTCGCAACCTGGCCATGCCCTCGCAGCCGGCCAGCCGCGAAACTAGATCGGAGAGCGAGGGCCTTGCAGGAAGATCCCTGCCATACTGCCCCACGTCTATGCCCGCGAGCAGGATCTCGCGATGTCCCTGCGAGAGGCGTCGGCACGCGGCCAGGACATCCTCCAAAGGCAAGCTGCGGGAACGGCCCCTGGCCTGGGGGATGATGCAGTACGCGCACCGCCTGTTGCACCCGTCCTGGATCTTCAAGAATGCGCGCGCCCTGGACTGTGCGCCCAGTGGGAGCGGCCCCAGCGGGCCAGCCAGCTCACCGGAATGACTGGCGTCTCCCCCCAGCTTTTCGCACAAGAATTCGATGAGCCCCGCGCGGTCGCTCGAGCCGAATACCGCATCGACCCCGCGTATGCGCGAGACCTCGGCGCGATCCACTTCAACGTAGCATCCGGCGGCCACGACGAGGGCGCCGGCAGAGCGGGAGCGCGCGCGCCTTAGCATCTGCCTGGACTGCGCGTTGGCGATAGCGGTCACGGTACAGGTGTTCACGACATATGCATCGGCTTCCGAATCAAAGGGGACGATCTCAAACCCCGCACTCGCGAGCGCTTGCGATATCGCCTCTGTGTCGGCCCAGTTCGCCTTGCAGCCTAGGGTTGTGAAAGCCACTTTTTTTGCCACTTTAACTCCCCTGAAAATTCTAAATCCGAAATCCTAAATTCTAAACAAATCCCAAATTCCAAATTCAAAATTTCAAACTCCTTTATCTTCGTATTTTGTTTAGAACATTGGAATTTCGTATTTTGAATTTGTTTAGGATTTAGAGTTTAGGATTTCGGATTTTTCGATCCAGCCTCCACCCAAGATCTCGTCTCCGCGATAGAATACGGCTGCCTGGCCTGGGGCGATCGCGCGCACTGGCTCTTCGAATTTGACGCGCACCCTGCCCTGGCCCTTGATCTCGATCTTCGCCGGGACGCCCGCGTGCGTGGAGCGGATCTTTACGATCGCATCGCGCTCGCCGGCATTTGAGGGATCCGTCCAGGAAACGCCTGAGGCCGTGAGCTCATCGCGCATCAAATCAGCGTCTTCGCCGAGCACCACCCGATTCCGCTCGCGCTCTATCGCCACAACGTACATGCGCCGCCCCCGCGCGAGCCCAAGGCCGCGGCGCTGGCCGATCGTGTAAGCGTGAGTTCCGCGATGGCGCCCCACGACGCTGCCGTCCGTGCCTACGAACTCGCCCGGGCCTGAGATACGCCCGCCCGCGCGCTCCTCGATAAAGCCCGCGCAGTCGTCGTCCGGCACAAAGCAGATCTCCTGGCTCTCCGCCTTTTCGCGCGTATAGAGGGAGAGCTGCGCGGCATACTCGCGCACCTCCTGCTTTCGCATGCCGCCGAGCGGGAATATCAAGCGCGACAGTTCGCGCTGGGTAAGGGAAAAGAGGAAATATGACTGATCCTTGGCAGCATCCAGGCCGCGCAGGAGGCGGTATATCTCGCCGTGCTTTACGACCCGCGCGTAGTGGCCGGTCGCGATGTAATGTATCCCCTGCCGGTCCGCTTCCTGGCAGAGCGTTGGAAATTTTACGAGCTCGTTGCATCGGATGCAGGGCGAGGGCGTGCGGCCGGCCAGGTACTCATCCACGAACGGATCGATCACCAGCTCGCGGAAGCGCGCGCGACAATCGAGCACGCTGTAGGCGCACTTGAGCTGGCTGCAGACCTCGCGCGCATCAGAGCGATCCTGCGCGGAGCAGCAGCTCCTCTCCTTGGCCCTGTGACAGGTCACGAGGTTCAAGGAGAGACCCGCCACCTCGTAGCCCTGATCGCGGAGCAGAGCTGCAGAGGCCGAGGAGTCCACCCCGCCGCTCATGCCCACGAGCACCTTTGCCGAGTTCTGTGCCTGCATATTGATCTCTTATGCGTTACTATTCAGGAAGGGGAGTCACCTTGTGCGACAATCAGGCGCGGTTTTGAGCGGAGCGTATGACGAAGTGAATTCCAGAGCACATTCACCCATTTGGGGCCTGACCAGCGAGAAGACACCAAATGGGATGAATGTGCCCTGGAATTCACAAGGAATAGCGTAGCGAATGGCGCCGTCGCACAAGGTGACTCCCCTTCCTGAATAGTTACACTTACGCTTCCTTTTTTTCGATGTACTCGATCCTGCGCTCCAGCTCGTCGATGCGATTGCGCATCCCGTCCATGGCCTCGCCGAATGGATCAGGCAGCGTCCCGTGCTGCAGGTCATAATGATGCTCCCCGCCCTCGCAGACTATCGGCTCGCGGCGGTGTACTACCTTGCCGGGTATGCCCACCACGGTCGAAAGGGGCGGCACGTCATGGATGACCACGGATGAAGAGCCGATCCTGCTGTCGTGCCCGATATCAACAGGCCCAAGGACCGAGGCACCTGCGCCTATCACGACGCGGTCGCCGATGGTGGGATGTCGCTTGCCCTTGGTCCAGCTCGTGCCTCCGAGCGTTACCCCCTGGTAGAGGGTCACGTCGTCGCCGATCTCCGTGGTCTCGCCCACGACCACGCCCATGCCATGATCGATAAAGAAGCGCTTGCCGATGCGTGCACCGGGATGGATCTCTATGCCCGTAATCCAGCGCGAAAAATGCGATATTATCCTCGCCAAAAGTTTAAAGTGATGCCTCCATAACACATGCGCAATTCTATGTAATATAAGGGCATGTAGCCCGGGATAGCAAAAGACGATCTCGAGCCGGGAGCGTGCAGCTGGATCGCGCTCAAAGATCATCTTAAAGTCGTCCCGAATCGTTTTCATGAGATTTATCATATGATCTTCTCGAATTCCGTCAGTTGGTAGTATCCGTTGGTTTCCCTGGCAAGATACCTTTTCGCGAAATTTTCATCGGTCTTGATGACTATCCGCTCGCCGCTGACCCGATAATATTCATTAACCTGCTCGACCATAAATTTCAACAAGTTATAACACGCTTCGGGCGTCATGTTTGAAGGAATGGGATAACGACCACCAGCCGATTCAAATGCCTCGTAAATTGGGTGGCTCGTCGTAGGTATCTTTAATCCCTTCGCTGCCCTGTATTTTCCATAATAAAATCCGCCCCTGAAGTCCTGGCCGCCCCTGTATTCTCGATATAGCGGGATCCTTGAAATCGCGGCGTCGGGTATGAACCGCATGATGTTAAATGACAGGTACTGCGGCCGAAGCCCCCATATCGATTCTGAGATGCTCCTCTTGTCGTCGTCGATCGAGGCAGCCAGTATGCGTCCGCCTTCCACCCTCTTGGGTGCCCCGAAGATCAAGAAGACAGCGCTCGGCAATCCCTTCGCCTTCATGATCAGGAAGACTTCTTTTGCCCTGCGCACATAATCCACGCCGTTTTCCACCGGCGGATAATGCGGGTTGCGCCCTCCCGAAAGCTTATTCATCCCCTCGATGACCTCCGGTACCAGCGACTCGACGCCGGCAAAATTATAGACGCAGCCGTTCTCGGCAGCGGCGTCTATTATTCCTTCATCGAGGGCGTCTATCCTTGTATTGAAGCCCCATACGGTTCCAAACCGTTGATGCAGTCTTCCCATTATCTTCATCAGGCGCAACGTCCTCGGCCTGTCTTGCGTAAAGATCGAATCGTCAAAATAAATCCCTTCGTACCCGCTTTTCACAAGGGCCTCGACCTCCCTCACCACGCTCTCGATGCCCCTCTCCTCGCTGGGCTCGGGCCTTAGGCTCTCAAAACAGAAGCTGCAGAAATGCCCGCATCCCTGCTGCGTATATACCTGGGCGGTCTTCCTGGGCCGGCCATCGACCGCATCATAAAATACATCGAAGTCGTACTTCGGGTGATGCGATTTCCTCTCCAGATTATTGAAATAGAAATCTATAGGATATTCGGGTTTGCGATGCGCGGGATTGCAGACCAGCCGACCGCTCGCTTGATCAAAGCTCACGATGCCCGGAAGTTTTTTTCTCGCTTCGAAGTCCGCAGCGCGTCCCTCTGCAATCAGCCGGGCGATATGGACAATGGAATCCAGCGGCTGATGAAAGGACTGCCCTGCGACAAAAAAATCCACGTCCGGATAGAGGTCAGCGTATTCGTCCGCATCCGTGACGCCGCGACCGCCGCATATTATCGGAGTGTATTCTTTGGCCTGCGGGCCAAACCCTTTCCTGCATCCGATGCGATCGAGTTCGTCCGCGCAGAAGGAGACGATCGCCATTGCCTCATCGGCCTGAAAGCTCAGATAAGAAAGGCCTACAAAGGCGTAGCGCGCCCCCCTCAACTTATCTCTTAACCTTTGTTCCCGCTGAGTCGGCTGGACGACATCGAGATCGAGTATCTCCCAATCGTCGATGAGATGCCCTGCCTCCGTGCACGTCCGCCTCAAATGAGAACCGACGTAATCCGGCCCCATCGTTCGACCCGGATAAGTTCTGGCTGGAAATGGAGGAATTACAAAGAGGGCAGTCGATCTTGCATTCTCTGACATCGTCTCGCACCTATCGGAACCGGCGAATGCTGATTTCAGGGAGGAATGATGAAATCGACGACTTGTGATTCGATGCACAGTCGGGGCGGCCGGATTTGAACCGGCGACCTCTTGCACCCCAAGCAAGCACTCTAGTCCAAGCTGAGCTACGCCCCGACTCTGCAAAGAACCCGTATCGCCGATTTCATCATTCCTCAAGCCCGCTGCACCCCAAGTCCGCCACTACAACTTCGGCGGATCCTCGACGCGACTGACAACTTTTTCGTTAAAAAAGTTGTGTCGCGTCGGGACAAGCACCCTAGTCCAGGCTGGCTATGGCTTCATCATGTGAAGCAACTCCTCGAGGTCACGGCGGATCTTGAGCAGCGCCTTCGTGTTGTCGCGCCCTGGCGCCTGACTCCTGGGCCGGAGGGCATCATCCTCGTTCTTATGAGCCTGGTCATCGCCATGTTCCGCGGATACCCCAAAGACTTCCAGCTGCTCAGGCCCATCCCCGACCTCTTCCGCCTCTTCGTAATCGCCCGTCTCCGGTACCGCATCCGGCTCGCGCGCTTCGGTGCGGCTGAAGTCCTTGAGCCGCTTTCGCGCGCCATTGATCGTGAACCGCTCCTCGTAGAGGAGCTCCTTTATCTTGAGCAAAAGCTCCACGTCGCGCCGCTTGTAGAGCCGCTGCCCTGATTTTGATTTTGAGGGCTTGATGTCCGTAAACTCCGATTCCCAATAGCGGAGCACGTAGGGTTTGACCCCTACAAGATCGCTCACCTCGCCGATGCGGAAGTAGAGCTTATTTGGAATCGCAGGCATCTCGACCCTTCCCGCCCTTGTCCTATCCACGTGCAGCCTCCAAGGCAGAATGGAGCATCCGATAAACAGCCTACATAATCAACTGCATCTATTCGTTGACCTCATCCTTGTTCAATGCGGCCTTGAGCACTTGGCTCGGCCTGAACGTGAGGACCCGGCGCGCGGTGATCTCTATCTCCTGGCCGGTCTGCGGGTTGCGGCCGATGCGGGGCCGCTTCTGCCGGACCACGAAATTGCCAAAGCCGGAGATTTTGATCTTCTCGCCGCGCTCGAGCGTCTCCTTCATAGTATCGAACACGAGCTCGACGATCTCTGCCGACTCCTTCTTGGAGAATCCAACCTTTTCATAGATCTGCTCGATGATCTCGGCCTTCGTCATCCCGTCCTCCCTTCCCCGCAAGCGCCCCCTCCCCGATGAGGAGGTTCGGCCGGCGGCCTGGATTGAGTTCGTCTATTCCCTGAGTTCCGCCTTAAGCCTCTTTGAAAGCTCGGCCATAATCCTCTGTTGCGCTGCCACAACCTCGTCGTCGGTCAGCGTGCGGTCTTCGCGCGAGAAACGAAGAGAAATAGCGATGCTCCTGTGGCCGGGCTTCAGCCCCTGGCCTCTGTAGATGTCGAATATGTTAACACCGTCCAGGAGCTCGACCCCGCTTTCCTGTATCGCCTTCTCCACTTCCACGAGCGGGATGCGCTCCTCCACCACGATTGCGATGTCGCGCTGCACGAACGGAAAGCGCGAGAGCTCGCGGAAGCGCGTTGCAACCGCCTGCGACTTTTCCGCCATGAGATCGAAGTGCAGCTCGAAGACAAAGACATCCTGTTCCAGATCCCACTTCGAGGCCACGTCCGGGTGGAGCTGGCCGACGACGCCGACGCGCGAGTTGCCGCACAGGACATATGCGAATCGCCCGGGATGGAGAAACGCCGGAGGCTCGCCTCGCTGATAGATCGTCCCCTGCGTGAGGCCTAGCGCCTCGAGTCCGGTCTCGACAACGCCCTTTGCATCGTAGAAGTCGAGCCTCTCCTTCGAGCGTTCCCATGCCTCGGGGTTTCGCCTTCCGGTGAGCAGTCCCGCCAAAGAGCGCGGCTCATCCGAGGGACCGACTCCCGCGGGCCTGTGATAGACGTGCTGGAGCGCAAAGATCTTGAGATCGGCGCGCTGCCTGCTCGCGTTGAGACGCGCGACATCGAGAAGGCCCGCGAGCAGCGTCGTGCACATCACGCCCTGGTCCTGCGAGAGAGGATTCGTGATCCGGACAGGCAGAGGACCGTGCCCGGCAAACGGGGCAAGCGTCCTCTCGTCGACAAAGCCATACAGCACGGCCTCCGTCATGCCGGCGCCGGCCAGCGCCTCGCGCACAGCATCTTCCTGTTCCATGAAACGAGGCCGCACGATGGGCGACATGCGAACTTCCGGCATCTTGCCGTCTAAACTATCGTAACCGTAGATGCGCGCGACTTCCTCGATGAGGTCGATGGGCCGCGTAATATCCTGCCTGAACGTAGGGACCAGGACCGACACTCGACCTTTGACCGGGCGACCCGAGGATAGCCCCACGCGCGCGAGCAATTTCGCTATCGAGGCGGCCGGGATCTCCTCTCCCAGAATCCTCCGGACCAGGCCTTCCGAGAGCGCGATCCGCTTGGGCAGGGCCTTTGCGGGATAAACGTCCGCCCAGTCCGCGGTAGGCGTTCCGCCTGCCGTCTCCAGGATGAGTTCGGTCACGCGGTGCAGCGCCGCGAGCACGCCGTTTGGATCCACGCCCCTCTCAAAGCGCCGAGAGGATTCCGATGCCAAACCGAGCCTGCGAGCGGTGCGGCGAATCCCTGCACCCTCGAAGCACGCGCTCTCTAAAAGAATCGACTTCGTCGAGTGTGAAACCTCTGAATCGCCTCCGCCCATGATGCCCGCGAGCGCAACAGGCCCCACCCCGTCGCGGATCAGGAGGTCGCCCTTCTCAACCAGGCGGGCGACGCCGTCGAGCGTGGTGAAGGCCCTGCCTTCCTCCGCGGGCGAGACCTCTATGCGGCCGCCGCGTACCTTTGCCAGGTCAAATGCGTGGAGAGGTTGTCCTGTCTCGATCATCACGTAGTTGGTTGCATCGACCACGTTGTTTATGGAGCGGATTCCGCACGCGGCCAGCCTTGCCGCCATCCATGACGGGGAAGGCCCGATCTTCACGCCCTCGATAGCGCGCGCGGTGTAGCGCAGGCACCGGCCACGGTTCTTCACCGAGACCTTGACGAGGCTCAAGAGTTTTCCTGCGCCGCGTGGAACGGCATATTTGCGCTGCTTGAGTCGGCCGCGGCTTATGGCAGCGACTTCACGGGCAACGCCCGTCATGGAGAGGCAGTCGCCGCGGTTCGGCGTGATGCCGAGTTCGAAGATAGTCTCGCGGCCAAGCCGCTCCATGGCCTCGACCTCGATGCCGCCCATGGTCAAAAGATGGGCGAGCTTCTCGGGCTTCACCCGGATCTCGACGAACTCTTTTAACCACTCCATCGGCACTCTCATGAGATCAATCTCCGCGCTTCAATGAATCGAAGCAAGAAGCATGAGGCATGAAGTATGATCAAATTTTTCATGTCTCCTGCTTCATGTCTCGTGCCTCATCTCAAAATTGCTCCAGGAATCTCATATCGTTTTCAAAGAAGAGGCGGATGTCGTTGATCGCGTATTTGAGCATGGCTATCCTCTCGACGCCCATGCCGAACGCGAACCCGCTCCACTTCTTCGTGTCGATCTTCACCGCCTCGAAGACGACGGGGTCCACCATGCCGCAGCCCAATATCTCGAGCCACCCGGTCTGCTTGCAGACGCGGCAGCCGGATCCGCCGCAGATAACGCACTGGATATCGACCTCGGCCGACGGCTCCGTGAACGGGAAATAGCTCGGGCGGAACCTGACGCCTACCCCGCTGCCGAACATGCGGCGGCAGAACGTGGAGAGCACTCCTTTGAGGTCGCGCATGGTGATGTTGCTATCCACCATGAGCCCCTCGACCTGATGAAACATCGGCGAGTGCGAAACGTCGCTGTCCCGGCGATAGACCGCGCCCGGAAATACCGTGCATATGGGCGGGCGCTGGTTCTCCATCACGTGGATCTGGACCGGCGAGGTGTGGGTGCGCAGGAGATACCCTCCCTCGACATAGAACGTGTCCTGCATGTCGCGCGCGGGATGGTCCGCCTGCACTCCGAGCGCCTCGAAGTTATAGTAGTCGGTCTCGATCTCCGGACCCGTGTGAATCGAGAATCCCATGTCGGTAAAGATGCGCAGCACGTCGCGCATGGTCTGTCTTAGGGGGTGCCGCCTTCCGCGCGGGAGGCAATGGCCTGGAAGCGTGATATCCAACTTCTGAGCAGCAACGTCGCGATCGAGCTCGACCTTCTTGAGCGAATCGCGCAGCTGTGCGAGCCGCGCCTCCAGCATCTCTTTAGCCGCGTTTATCTCGCGCCCGACCTCGGGGCGCTCCTCAACGGTGAGATCCTTGAGCGACTTGAGGATGAAAGTGACCAGGCCCTGCCGGCCGAGATACTTCACACGGCAGGCCTCGACAGTGGCGCTGTCAGCGACCTGCGCGAGCTCTGACATGGCCTCGCGCTTGAGCGATTCTATATCCGAAAGCAGCCGGTCCTTCACTTTCGATTACCCCCTCCCCTCCTTTGTAAGGAGGGGTAAGGGGAGGTAGACCAAGATCTACCCCCTTGAGCTCCCCCTTTCACCCTCCGACTATCGTCTTCGGGTACTTCCTCGGCCACCCACCTTCGGTGGGTACCCGGCCTCGGTCGCAAAGGGGGAGAGTAATTTTACACCGCCTTCGCCCACTCCACGATCGCCGAAAAATCCTCCGGGTGGCTGATCGCCAGCTCCGCCAGCATCTTCCGATCGAGCGCTGAGCCCTTCTTCTTCAGGTTGCCCATGAGGCGGCTGTACGACGTGCCGCGAGGCACAGCAGCAGCCGCTATGCGGGTCTGCCATAAGCCGCGGTAGTCGCGCTTCTTGAGCTTGCGGCCCACGTACGCATACTGCAGCGCGTGGTCCACCGCCTCCATTGCGGTGCGGATGAGCTTCGAGCGGGCGCCATGAAAACCCTTCGCCTGCTTGAGCACCTTATTGTGGCGCCTGCGCGCCTTGAAACCTCGTTTTGCCCTAGGCATACTCCTCTCCTTCCTTCAATTATGGGTCCTGCCCGTCAAACGTGCAAGAGCTGCTTAACCCTTTTCAGGTCCGCCTTTTTTACGTACGCGGACGAGCGCAGCCTGCGCTTCTGCTTCTTGGTCTTGGATGTCAGAATGTGGCGGAGCTTGGAGCGTTTGCGCTTTATCTTGCCTGATTTAGTGGCGCGGAAGCGCTTGGCTGCGCCCTTGCGTGTCTTTAGTTTAGGCATCGTTCTCTCCTCGATTAGTGATCGGTGATTAGTGATCAGTGATCAGTAAAATCTTGTGACAATCCAGATGTCGCTGATCACTGATCACCGATTACTAGTCACGTTTTTTTCTTTGCCGGACCCAGCATCATGAACAGCTGTCTGCCTTCCATCTTCGGGAAGGTCTCTACTTCGCCCAGCCCCCTCACTTCTTCGATGACGCGCTTCATCCTCTCCTGGCCGATGTCCATATGCGCCATCTCGCGGCCGCGGAAGCGCACCGTGATCTTGACCTTGTTTCCTTCCTCCAGGAAGCGCTTCACGTGGCGAAGCTTTGTCTGGAAGTCGTGCTCGTCGGTGGCGGGCCGCATCTTGATCTCCTTGATCTGGACCACCACCTGTTTTTTCTTCTGTTCGTGCTTCTTCTTTGCCTGCTCGTACTTGTACTTCCCGTAGTCCATGATCTTGCAGACCGGTGGACGGGCCATGGGCGATATCTCCACGAGGTCCAGCCCCGCGTCCTCCGCCTTCCTCATGGCCTCGTGCGTCGGAAGCACGCCGAGCTGATTACCCTCTTCATCGATGAGCCTGACCTCCGGCACGCGTATGCGGCGGTTGGTTCTCAGTTCATCGCGCCTCTCGGGCCTTTCACCAAATGGTGGTCTAATAATCCCACCTCCTTTGCTGGTCCTGCAACCTTGTGGACAGGACGATCTTCATCAACATTTTCTCTCAGCGATCTCCGCTGTTATTCGATCTGCGAATTCCTTGACCGGCATGACGCCCAGGTCTCCGTTTGCGCGCGAGCGCACGGCAACGGACTGCGCCTCCACTTCCTTACCGCCCACGACGAGCATGTACGGGATCTTCTTGAGCTGCGCCTCGCGGATCTTGAAACCGAGCTTCTCGCCGCGATCGTCCAGCTCCGCGCGTACGCCGCAGGCGGCAAGCTCCTTGGCGACCTTTGCGGCATATTCGGCCTGCGCGTCGCTCACGGTGATGACGACCGCCTGCACAGGCGCCAACCACGTCGGGAATGCGCCGGCGTAGTGCTCGATGAGCACGCCGAAGAAGCGCTCGAGGCTGCCCAGGAGCGCGCGATGCACCATGTAAGGCCTGTGCCGCTGGCCATCGCTACCCACGTACTCCATGTCGAACCGCTCCGGGAGGTTGAAGTCGAACTGGATGGTCGTCATCTGCCACTCGCGGCCCAGCGCGTCCCTGACCTTGAGATCGATCTTTGGGCCGTAGAACGCCCCGCCGCCTTCATCGAGCTCGTATTCGAGCTTCTCCTCTGCGATCGCGTTCTTGAGTGCAGCGATCGCCTGGTTCCATCGTTCCGGCTCGCCCACCGCCTTTTCCGGGCGGGTCGCCAGGTACGCCTTGATGTCGGTGAACCCGAACGACTTCCACATGAAGAGCGAGAAACGCAGCACCTCGCGTATCTCGTGTTCGATCTGCTCCGGGGTGCAGATGATGTGAGCATCGTCCTGCGTGAACCCGCGCACGCGTAAAAGCCCGTGCAGCACGCCGCTCTTTTCGTAGCGATAGACCGTGCCCAGCTCCGCCCACCGCAGCGGCAGGTCCCTGTAAGAGCGCATCTGCGTCTTGTAGACCATGATGTGGAAGGGGCAGTTCATCGGCTTGATGAAGTAATCGTTCCCGTCGATATCCATCGGCGAGTACATGCTGTCGCGATAGAAATCGAGGTGGCCCGAAGTCTCCCACAGCGTGCTGCGGCCGATGTGCGGCGTATACAGGATCTCGTAGCCGTTCTTATAATGCTGATCCTTCCAGAACGTCTCTATCGCATCGCGTATGCGCCCGCCCTTGGGATGCCACAGTACCAGCCCCCCGCCGTATTCATCCATCGTGGAGTAGAGGTCGAGCTCCCTGCCGAGCTTGCGATGATCGCGCTTTGCAGCTTCCTCGAGGCGTTTGAGATAGTCATCGAGCTCAGCCTGCGTGGGGAATGCCGTGCCGTAGATGCGCTGCAGCTGCGGATTGTGCTCGTTGCCGCGCCAGTACGCCCCCGCGACGCTCATGAGCTTGAAGGCCGCCACCTGGCCGGTGTGCTCCACGTGCGGGCCTCGACAGAGGTCAGTAAAATCGCCGTGGCGGAAGACAGTGATCGGCTGCCCTTCAGGCAGTTCATTGATCATTTCCACTTTGTACGGCTCGTCCTTGAAGAGCTCCCTGGCCTGCTCGCGCGTGACTTCGGTGCGGACAAACGGCAGCTTGGCGTCGACGATCCGGCGCATCTCCTTCTCGATCCTTGCAAGATCTTCCGTCGAGAACGGCCGCTTGAAGTCAAAATCGTAGTAATAGCCGTCCTCCACAGGCGGGCCGATCGTGATCTTCGCCTCTGGAAAGAGGCGCTTCACCGCGTCTGCCATAATATGCGCAGCCGAGTGCCTGAGGGTCTCCAGCTCGATGTCTTTTAGGTCGTCCTTCTCCATCTCTTGTCAATTCTCCAAAGGTGTTCTTTCAACTTTAAACTTTCAACTTTCCACTGTCTTCAAGTGTGGGCCTTACTGGACTCGAACCAGTGACCTCTTGCGTGTCGAGCAAGCGCTCTAGCCAACTGAGCTAAAGGCCCTAATGGCAAGCCGCCGATAAGGCCTCATCTGCTTCGTTAGCCTCGCATCTGAAGCCTTCTCGACGGCTCGCAATCTAGTTTTCAGTATCCAATATCAAGCCACAGCGAATTGCTCAAAAGTACTGGAAAATCAATTAAGTAATGGAGCCATAAATGTCAAGATTTTTGATTTTATTCAAAAAATGATCCACTCCCTAAAGAAGTGGATCATATATACCAGCTAATTCATCGCAAAATAATACCATTACACATGACGCTTGATGAGGTCGTCGATGGCTCCCTTGGGGACATTTCCGATGAGCTGGCCCACGTTCTGGCCGGCCTTGAAAAAGAGGATCGTGGGGATGCTGCGGATCCCGAACTGCCCTGCCACCGTGGGGTTGCCATCCACATCGAGCTTGCAAACCTTGACCTTGCCTGAGTGCTCATTCGCGACTGCCTCGATGGTAGGTGCCAACGCACGACACGGACCGCACCACGCAGCCCAGAAATCCACGAGCACCGGGACCGGCGCATCCAGGACCTCCTGCTTGAAGTTCGCATCGCTCACTTCGACCACGTTTCCAGCCATGTCACCCCCTTGAATCAATAATAATCGACCTTTTCCGTAACGAAAACACTCCGAAATGGCAAGCGATTTCAGCCAGTGACTGGTGACTAGTAATTGGTGTGAATGACTGGACCTACCTCCCCTAGCCCCTCCTTACAAAGGAGGGGAGCTTTCCCTTCACTAGTCACGGCAGTTAGAACATGAACCTCTTCATATGGATGCTGAACAGCATGCCGAGCGAGACCAGTATCGCCACCATCGACGAGCCGCCGTAGCTCATGAGCGGAAGCGTAACGCCGGTGAGCGGCATTAAGCCCAGCACGCCGCCCAAATTTATGGTGATCTGCCAGAAGAGAAGCGCCACCACCCCCATGGCGACGAACGCGCCGAAGCGGTCGCGGGCCTTTGACGCTATCTCGATCCCCATCATTAATAGTGCCGTGTAAAGACTCAATACTATGATCGATCCCACGAACCCCCACTCCTCCGCAAATACGGGGAATATGAAATCCGTATGGCGCTCCGGCAAATACCTGAGCTTGTTGATATTGCCTTTGAGGTAACCCTTGCCAAACAGCTTGCCCGAGCCCACCGCTATCTTCGACTGCACAAGGTGATAGCCGCTGCCGCGCACATCCGCCTCGGGGTTGAAGAAGCTGAAGATGCGGTTGCGCTGATATTCTTTGAGGCCGAACGTATAGAAACCGCCTGCAGCTATGATCGCCACGATAGCGCACGCTATGAGCGTCCGACGCCGCACCTTTGCGAACATGGCCAACGAGATAAATATAAGGATGAGGAAGAGCGAGGTCCCGAGATCGCCCTGCATGATGATGAGGGCAAACGGCACGAGCATCGCAAGCCCCGGCCGCCACAGGTCTGTGAGCGAGTAGCCGTCCGGGCTTGGATGGTCAGAGAAGAATTTGGCCGCGATCAGGATATATGCGATCTTTGCAAACTCGGCCGGCTGCAGAGTGAAAGGCCCGATCTTGAGCCACCCGTGCGTCCCGCGTATCGCCGAACCCATGATGATCGAGAGGACCAGGAGGACGCATACCACCGCATAGAACGGGACCGCCATACGCTGGAAGACCCTGTAATCGCTTATGATAACAAAGAACATGAGTACGACGCCGATAATTGACCAAACGAGCTGCGACCAGAATAGCGATGTGGATCCCCCCTCGCCCCAGAAATAGACCGCGCTGTAGAGGTTCACGAGCCCAATCCCCAGGAGCAGGAACACCACGGTGGCAAGTGGCCAATTGAATCCTTCGGTGTACTTTCGCGGAATGCCCTTCATCTATCGCTCGCCTCCCCTGCGGAATTGCCTGAGACGCTCTTCCACAGCTCCAGCGCGGAGCGCTCGCCCGACTCACCCTGCCCTGCGGTCCCGTGCACTATATCGTGATAGCGCTGCATCATGGCGCCCACGATCGGGGCCGCGGCCGCGGCTCCGAACCCTCCGTGCTCCACCACCACGGCCATCGCGATTTCAGGGACATCCGTGGGCGAGAAGCCGATGAACCATGCGTGATCCTTGCAAATGTCGCTGCGGCATACCGCATTGCCGTCGAGCTGGATCACCTGCGCGGTCCCGGTCTTTCCGCCCATTGAGACCTTGTACGTCGAGAGCCTGTGCGCCGTACCGCCGGCCTCATTCACAACGCCGACCATGCCGGACTTCACGGTCTCAAGCACCTTTGGATCTATCGCAATCCGCTTCTCCTCAGGCGGCGTCCACTTGTAAGTGAGATTTGCATCGACATCGTATGCCTCATCCACGAGATGCAGTTGTATCTCCTTGCCGCCGTTCGCGATATGCGCCGCGAGCATGGCGTTCTGGATCGGCGTGACCACGTCGTAGCCCTGTCCGACAGAGATAGAGAGGTCCTCGCCCTTCTGCCACGGCACGCCGAACCGCTTCTCCTTCCACTCGGATGTCGGCATTAGACCGTCGCGCTCTCCGGCAAGCGGCACCCCTGTCTTGTGGCCGAGCCCCAGGAGGTTCGCATACTTGGCGATTCGATCCACTCCGAGACGTAGCCCCATATTATAGAAGAAGACGTCGCACGAAGAGACGATGGCGCGGTGTATGTCGATCGCGCCGTGCCCTCCCTTTGCCCAGCAATGATAGGGCCTGCCGCCGTAGACGAGGGCGCCGCCGCATATGACCTTTTCATCCGGCTTCACTACGCCCTCGGAGAGGGCTGCCGTCGCGGTGACGATCTTGAACGTGGAGCCCGGAGGATAGCCTCCCTGTATCGCGCGGTTCAGGAGATATTTCTCAGGCGCGCCTGCGATCTGGTTCCAGTACTGTGTGCCGTCCGGCCCTGCCAACCGATTGAGATCATATGAAGGCGAGCTGAACATGGCTAGCACAGCGCCGTCGCGCGGGTCGATCGCCACCACAGCTCCCTTGCGGTCGCCATAAAGGTCGCGCGCCAGTTCCTGCAGATCGCGATCCAGCGTGAGTTTCAGGGACTGACCCGCCACGGCGTAGTGCTGGACGAGCTGCGACGCTATACCTTCGTAGTCGACCTCGCGGCCCACCGCGTCCACCACGTGCTCCTCGTATCCGTCCTGACCGCGCAGCTCGCGGTCCCATTGTTCCTCAAGGCCGCGGATGCCCACCGTATCTCCAATGTGGTAAATGCCGGGGTGTTTCTCGCGCTCCGCCTCGAGTCGTTCCGGGTTGATCTCGCGTACGTATCCGAGCACGTGAGTCGCTATGTTCGACTCCGGGTAAGTCCTCTCATATCGAACTTCAACGTCCACGCCGCGCAGGTCGAATGGATCGCGCTTGTCGTACCAGGGATTCTTATGGGAACGAATGAGAGCAACTGCCTCCATCGTCGCGTCCTTCTCGATCACAAGTGGCTGGTACGACGGCTGAAGCCTGCGCTTCTCCCAAGCCGCCTCTATATCGCTTCGGGGGATGGCGAGAAGGCGCGAGAGCGAATTCATCATGCCATCCGGATCGACTACATATTGCGGCACAGCCACGACATTGAAGGAAGGACGGTTATCCACCAGCACTTGACCGCGGCGGTCGAATATCATGCCTCGCACGGCGGGCACGCGGATCGCCTTGATGCTGTTCTCAGTCGAGAAGAAGTGATAAAAGTTGCCGCGTATGACCTGCAGGTAATAGAGTCGCGCGGCGACGACCAGAAAAAGGAGTAGCACCGCGATATACGCGTACTTGAATCGATGCTCGATATCCTGTGTGTATTCTTGAACTAGTCTCATAAATTCCAAATCCTAAATCCAAAATCCAAATGCCTAAACAAATCCTAATGACCAATGACGAATGACCAAACAAATCTCAATGGCGACATTATCTGGGCATTTTGATTTAGTCATTGGACATTGTTTAGATATTTGGATTTAGTCATTAGTCATTTTTATTTCGGCATCTCACGCCACTGCAGCCCCTTGGGCTTGCGAATCTTCTCCCAGGTAAGACCCCAATAACGCGTGAGCAGCGGGACGATAAAAAGGCCGCCCGCTGCGTCGAGGAGCGCCTGCGCAGGGGCGCGTTCGATCATGATCCCGGGCACGGTCATCTTTCCGGTCGATACCATCATGACGAGCGCGCACACGAATTTGTCGAGGAGGCTTAAGATCGCCACCCAGAAGAGCAGCGCGATCCCCTCCTGGAACGAGATCTTCGCGATGATGGCGCGCACGAAAGAATAGATGACTAGGTACGAGAGAACGGACATGCCGAACGGCCCGCCCGATGAAACGTCCACAAGTATGCCGTAGAACACGATCACCGGCACCGCCATGCGCCGCTCCTGATAGAACGAGAGAGCAGCCACTGCAGGTATGATGAGGTCAAACCGAAGCATCTGCGCGGGCCAGCCGGCAAGAAATGTGGTCTCGAACACGACCGCAGCGAGCCCATAGGCTGCCATGAGTAGAAAGAAGCGCATCTACCGCTCCATAGCGAAGTCCGGCGAGGACTGCTCAGCAGTGCTGAGGATGACCAGCACCTCCTGCAACTCTGCCATGTTCTCGAACGGGATAATATTTGCCTCCGTGAAGACGCCGTAGCGCGATGCGGAGATATCGGTCACAGTCCCGATCGGAATGCCGGCCGGAAAGACCCTGTCCAGCCCGGAGGTTACAACCACGTCGCCGTCGCGAATGTCGCTCACGCGCCTTAAGTACTCAAGCCTCGCAATGTAGAAGCCGGTCTTGAGCTCGGTGCGCCATGCGGCACCCTGGACCACGCCGCGCGCTCGCGAGCGCTGCACCATAGCATCTATGGAGCTGTTGGGATCGGTGAGCAGGAGCACCCTCGAATATCCAGCCGTCACGGTGCCGACCCTGCCGACCAGGCCGCGGGGACCCAGCACGGCCATGAGCGGCTGCACGCCGTCGTTCGAGCCTTTGTCTATAGTTATGCTCTTGAATTCCGCACGAGGATCGTTTGCTATGACCCTGGCTGCGGCGGTCTTCTGTGGGAGGGATTCCTTGTAGTCGAGCAGCGCGCGGAGCCTCTTGTTCTCTTCCTCGGTCTCGCCAAGCCTCATGAGCGAGCC
Source organism: bacterium (assembly GCA_041658465.1). Taxonomy (GTDB): domain Bacteria; phylum UBA10199; class UBA10199; order 2-02-FULL-44-16; family JAAZCA01; genus JAJZQH01. The sequence continues at coordinate 29,022 of JBBAAC010000002.1, forward strand.
CTCGAGTTCGGCGACGCGCCTGGAGAGTTGCGCCCGCTCCTCCTCCACGCCGATGAGCGACACATACCGCTGCCATGCGCCCTTGACTCCCCCGATGATGCCGCTCACAAACTGCTGCGGCGGAGAGACGAGGTTCCAGAACGCCTCTTCATACCACGGCGCACGGCGCATCTGCAGAGAGGTAAGCGAGAAAAAAATGAGCGCGAGTATGACGGGTATAATGAAGGGAAGAAGTCTTGTTTTTTTCTGGATCAGCGCCATTAAAAACCCGTGCGATCGTGCGATAGTACGTTCGTGCGTTCGTAATACCTTGGACAGGTTTTACGATCGCACGAGAGTACGATCGCACCAACGCACGGTTTTGCGATTCAGGTGACGGTGATGCCCCTGAATACGTCTAGCCGCTCCAGCGCCTTGCCCGAGCCAAGCACCACGCAGCTTAGTGGATCGTCTGCGACGATCACCGGCAACCCCGTCTCCTCGCGAAGCAGTATGTCGAGGTTGCGAAGCAGCGCGCCGCCGCCCGTGAGCACGATGCCGCGATCGACGATGTCAGCAGAGAGTTCAGGAGGCGTGCGCTCAAGCGTGATCTTCACGGCCTCCACGATTGCGTTCACAGGCTCGACGATTGCCTCGCGCACTTCCTCCGAGTGGATCTCGAGGGTCTTGGGCACGCCCGCCACGAGGTCTCGGCCCTTGATCTCCATGGAGCGGATCTCGCCGTCCGGATAAGCGGTGCCGATGGCAATCTTCACAGCCTCGGCCGTGCGCTCTCCGATGAGCATGTTGTACTTGCGCTTGATGTAATGGATTATCGCCTCGTCCATCTTGTCGCCGGCGATGCGGATCGACTTTGAGAAGACGATGCCGGCGAGAGAGATCACCGCGACTTCCGTGGTGCCGCCGCCGATGTCCACAACCATGTTGCCCGACGGCTCGGTGATCGGCAGCCCCGCTCCGATCGCAGCGGCCATAGGCTCCTCGATGAGATATACCTCGCGGGCACCCGCGCTCTCTGCGGATTCGCGCACCGCGCGCTTCTCCACCTCTGTGACTCCGAACGGGATGCAGACTATGATGCGCGGCCTGATGAGCATCTTGCGATTGTGCGCCTTGCGTATGAAATAGCGCAGCATCGCCTCGGTCACCTCGAAGTCGGCGATAACGCCGTCCTTCATAGGGCGTATCGCCTCTATCGTACCGGCCGTGCGGCCCAGCATCTCTTTGGCCTCTTTGCCCACCGCGAGCACGCGCTTGATGCCGCGCTGGTCGCGCTGAATAGCTACCACGGACGGCTCGGCGGCGACTATGCCTTTGCCCTTTACATAGACGAGGGTATTGGCAGTGCCGAGATCGATTGCGAGGTCGTTGGAGAAGAACCCGAGTATTGGGTCTAAAATCATAATTATCGATGCTCCCTAAATTTGTTTATGATGGATTGCTTGAAATTGTAAATTGAACGGCCCCGTCTAACAGGTCACTTTTGAAAGATCAACAAAATTGTTGATTTATAAGAACTCATCAGGTAGGAGGCCGCAGGTCAAACAGGGGCTAATACCCCTCCGACCACGGAGGTCCTTTCATGCTCGACGTCCTGCGAAAACATGCCTCATCCTGGCTCATAAAGCTCATCCTCGGGGCGATCGTTATCTCATTTGTCTTCTTTTTCGGCTACAGCTCGATGCGGAAGACCTCCCGAACAGGCAAGATCGGTGACGTGAGCGCGGTCGCCAGCGTAAACGGGTCCCCCATCCCCACGCCCGAGTACCAGTTCTTCCTTGACCGCAACTACGAGAGGCTTCGCGCATCGTTCCAGGGCAAGGAGATGCCGGAATTCGGCCGCAAGATGGCTGAATCAGCGACCATGCAGCAGATGGTGGGCAGGGAGCTTGCGCAGCAGGAAGCGGATGCGATGGGCATTGTCATCCCGGATGCGGAGCTGGCGGATGCCATCAGAAGCACCCCGGCGGCGCAGAAGGACGGCGAGTTCGATCCCATCCATTATAAGCATGAGTTTCTTCCCTACTTCAGGAATCGTTTTGGCCTGGATTACGAGCGGCTGATCCTGCAGGACCTCCGCTCTCAGGCCCTGGAATCCACGTTCCAGAACGTGGATCGCGATATCGCGAAAAAGGAGCTGGAGGCCCAAACCGACAACGGGTCGTGGACATTCGAGGTCGTAGTATTCGATCCGAAGGCGATGACCGAATCCGGTGCCGTCAAGTCGCCAGAGGAAGCGACCCAGGCGGCACAGATGCTCATCTCCGCTGATCCGCGCTCATGGAAAGGCATGCTGACCCCGCTAAAGCTCGCCGCAAAGAAAGTCGGGCCAATTTCGGTTCGAGAGCGCGCAGGGATACTCGAAGGCCAGGGGACGTTTGAAGACTATAAGAATATCTTCATGCTCACGAAGGAGCATCCGGTCATAGGCAAGCCCATCGAGCGCAGCGGCAAATTCTACGTCGTGCACCTGGTCGAGATGGTCAAGCCTGGAAAGGCCTCTGCCGGCCCGTGGCCGGGGAGCGAATTTTTCCGCGCGTGGATGATGAAAATGGCCGAGAAGGCAAAGGTCGTGAGCTATCTCAAGGAAGAAAAGTGAACGGTCGGGGAGCATCCTCGACCGTTCATCCTGAGCGAAGCCCCGCTGATGCCCTTGACACATTATCGGGGCGGAGTCGAAGGATCCAATTTCCCGCGATGCAGAGTACCCAAATCAACAGCGACGTCGCCGTCTTTCTCCGCACTCTCCGTGAGGCGGGCGGCGAGGTGTACGAGGTCGGGGGCCCGGTACGCGACAGGCTCATGGGCCGTTCCGTAAAAGACCACGACCTGCTCTGCCGCCACCTCAGCATGAAGAGGATATCCGCCCTGCTCGCCCGCTGCGGCAAGGTCGCGGCGGTCGGCAAATCGTTCGGCGTCATCAAGTTCACACCGAATGCAGCGCCGCATCTCACGATCGACATCGCGCTGCCGCGCCGCGAGCGCTCGACCGGCACCGGGCATCGCGACTTTGATGTGGATTATGACCCTGAGATGCCGGTCGAAGAGGACCTGGGCCGCCGCGATTTCACGATCAACGCCATGGCGCTCTCCCTCGAAGACGGAAAGCTGATCGATCCGTTCGGAGGCAGGGCCGATCTCGATCGCCGCATTCTCAAGATGGTCTTCCCGAGGGCTTTTGAGGAAGACCCCCTTCGCCTCGTCCGCGCGGTACAGTTTGCCGCGCGATTCAACCTGAAGATCGAGCCTGAGACGTGGGAGGCCATGAAGGAATGCGCCCCGCTCATCGCCACGGTGTCTGCGGAGCGCATAGGCATCGAGCTGGCAAAGCTCATGACGGCCGAGAAGCCGTCGATCGGTTTTGATCTCATGCTCCGCACCGGCATACTCGAGCACGTGCTGCCGGAGCTGGTCGCGGTCAAGGGTATAGAGCAGGACAAGCAGCCGGGCGACGACGTGCTCTTCCACACGATGAGGGCGCTCGACGCTGCCCGCGGCGACGAGGTCGTCGAGAACCGGGGCGACCTCAACCTCATGTTCGCGGTGCTCCTCCACGATATCGGGAAGGCCAGGACTGCTCGTTTCCATGCCCCGTCAAAGCGCGTGGTGTTCTTCGGCCATCAGCTCGTGTCGGCAAGGCTCACTCGCAAGATCATCGACAGGCTCAAGCTCTCGACGATCGGCGTCTCAGCGGAGCGCGTCCTGCCGCTGATCGAGAACCACATGTTCGAGACAAAGTCGTCGTTTACCGACCGCGCGATCAGGCGCTTTGTGGCAAAGGTCGGCGTGGATCTCATATTCCCGCTCCTCGACCTGCGAATTGCTGACAACCGCGGAGGCAAGCACCCCCATGGAATCAAGGGCGTGCTGCGGCTCCGCTCGCGAATCAAGGAAGAGATAGCCAAGAAGCCGCCTTTCGGGCCGAAGGATCTGGCTATCAACGGCCATGACCTCATGGCGATCGGCATCCCCGAGGGGCCTGCCCTGGGCGCAATACTGGCAGAGCTCGTTGAACGGGTGCTGGACGAACCTCTGCAGAATACCAAGGAAGGACTCCTTGCGCTTGCACGCGAAATAGTGGAAAATCCCGCCTCAGTACAGCAGGCAATAGAGCGGCACCGCAAGTCGCGGGAGGGAGAATGACAAAAAAATCTAACCCGGAGAAGGCGGCCAAGCACGAGAGCATGGGCGATGAGCTCATGGGCAAGGGAAAGCCCAAGAAGGCCCTGGCTCAATATCGCAAGGCGCTCGAGTGCCACCCCGACCGCGCGGGCATATTCGATAAACTCATAAAGGCGAAGGACGAGATCGGCGGCGACTGGAAGATGGACGACTTCGCCGAATCCGTCTCATGGACCATGGGCAAGCAGGAGCAGGAGAACCCGCCGATCAAGCAGGTCCACGCGATGCTGTCGCCCGAGTGGAAGCAGGCCACGGAGCTGGCGCTCAAGATCCTGTCAGAGCCGGCAGGCGCGGAATCAGGGGATGAAATCGAGAAGCTCGTCGGCATGGGCGATGTCTCGACGCGCGCCCTTATCGCAATTTTGCTGAGCCTGAAGGCGGGTCCGGAACAAAAATCTGATGAGACAGTAAGCGCGAAATAAGAGGGGTATTAATGAAAAATCACACAAAGGTCATCGGGTTGACCGGTAACATAGGCACCGGCAAGTCGACCGTCGCCTGGATGATGGGCGAGCTGGGGGTGCCAGTGCTGGACGCCGACGAGATCGCGCACGAGGTCATCGCGCCGCACAGCGCGGCCTGGAAAGCGATCTTCGAACGCTATGGCAGGACGGTGATGCGCGACGACAACGTCATCGATCGCGCAGCCCTCGCACGGATCGTCTTTCAGGACCCGATCGAGCGCAAGTTCCTCGAGTCCGTGATACATCCGCACGTGAAGGAGGCGATCGAGCACCGTGTGGCAGATTACGCGCGCAAGGGGCATCAGTTCGTCCTCGTCGAGGTCCCCCTCCTCTTCGAGGCGCGGTGGGAAGATGAGTTCGATGCCGTGATAGTGGTCCGCAGCAACGAGGAGCAGGAGATCGAGCGCTGCAAGGAGAAGTTCGGCATGACCCGCGAGGAGACGATGCTGAGGCTGGGGGCGCAGTATCCGCTCGCGCGCAAGGTCGCGGCAGCGGACGCCGTGATCGACAACGACGGCACGATCGAGGAGACGCGGGTGCAGGTCAACCGGCTGCATCAGGAGATGGTCAAAGGAAATTTTCCGAAGAAATAAATTGGTGCGTTCGTGCGTTCGTGCGCTCGTAAAGGAGGGTGCCTTATGAAAAGGATCGGAATTGCAGCGATGCTGGTTGCAGCGCTTTGCATCTCGGCCTGCGTCCAAAAGGCTCCCGTCACGGCCAACGAACGGGAGCTGACAGTAGGCTTGGTCCAGAGGGATATAAAGGTCGGGATGTCGCAGGCAGATGTCGCAGAGGCCCTGGGCTCTCCCAACATCGTGACAAAAGACGCCAACGAGAAGGAGACCTGGATCTATGACAAGATCGCCTCTGAGGCGTCCTACTCGCAGAGCGGCGGCTACTGGACCCTCATACTCGTGGGCGGCAGCTGGGGATCAGGGCGGTCGCAATCAACGCAGAAGACGCTGACCGTGATAATCAAGTTCGACAAGAGAAGCCGCGTTGAGACGGTCTCGTATCACGCGACGAAATTCTGAACACATTTCTCCCCCTTTGTAAGGGGAGGATAGGAGGGGTAGATCTCGCCTGATCTACCTCCCCTACCCCTCCTTACAAAGGAGGGGTTTTATCGGAAACTAACTATGAAACGAAACCTTCTTCTGTTGTCTCTTTTCTTCATCGTCTCCGGCTGCGTCTGGGGCACGGCGAGCCCGCCAAAGACGCAGCTCGAGATCCGCGAGTTCCAGACGCGGGATTTCGACACAAAGGATGCAAAACTCGTCATCAAGGCGCTGCTCAATACGCTGCAGGATGACGGGTATACGATCAAGAACGCGGACGCGAACCTGGGATTCCTCTCAGCCACCAAAGAAATCGATCTTGGCGGAAGCCCCGGCTACATCTGGACGTGGGGAAACAACAACCCCAAGGAGGAGGCGCGCTGGCGCAAGCTCAAGGTGATCGACGCCACTGCAAACGTCACGGAGTTCGGCAACAAGACGCGCGTGCGCGTCTCATTCCAGGAGAAGATCCTCGATAATCTGGGCGCTGTGATGGAGGCGCATCAGATCGACGACGCGAAGTTCTACCAGGACTTCTTCGTAAAGGTGGACAAGGGGATCTTCCTGCAGAAGGAAAAGCTGTGAACCCAGCACTATTTATTGAATCTCACTCAGGACAACAGACGAAAGGGGGTTGCAGATGAAGCTCATGAAGGCGAATGCGCGCGCGCTGTATGTAATTTGGTTTATGATTCCGGTCTTGCTTCTTTTTGTTTCCGGGTGCGGCGGCGGAGGAACAGAAACCGCGACCGTCGACGTCACCGGCTCATGGAATGTAACAGAGACCATTACAGAGTCGTCGGGCATTTGCGCGGTCAACGTACCTGTAGGCACGGTATCCATATGGAGCGCCGATGCGGTCCAGAACGGCAATAACGTCACAGTTACCATTACAGCCGGCGACAATGTCGGATCGACATTTACCGGCACCATTTCGGGCAATCAGGTGGACTGGCACGGCACCTACTCCGGCGGTGGAGGCACTGTCACCATCACCGGCACGGATGTCACCGCTACCAGTACGACATTTAGCGGATCTTCCAGCTGGGAATGGACCGACGGCAACGACTCCTGCTCGGGCCAAACAACCGTGACCGGCAATAAGGTATAAGTGCGACGAAGCGAGAAAAGGCCCTGCGGGCGACCGCAGGGCCTTATGCTTTCATGGGATCCTTCGCTGCGCTCAGGATGACCGCTCGCTCCTCGCGGTCAGTTCTCTTCGATCTCCCCTTCGTGCCCGAACGCATCCTTGCGCGAGAGCCTGATCTTTCCGCTCTCGGGGTCGATCTCCAGGACCTTCACCACAACCTCATCGCCCATCTTGAGCACGTCCGAGACCTGCTTGATCCGGTGCTCCTCGATCTGCGAGATGTGCAGGAGCCCGTCGACCTTCGGGAAGATCTCGACGAACGCGCCGAAGTCCGCGATGCGAACGACCTTGCCCTTGTAGTACTTGCCTACGTCGGGTGTGGCGGTGCAGCGCTTCACGAGCTTGATCGCCTTGTCGCCCGAGGCCTGGTCCACTGCGCCGATGACCACAGTTCCGTCGTCGTTGATGTCGATCGATGCACCCGTCTCCTCGATTATCTTGCGCACGTTCTTGCCGCCGGGGCCGATGAGATCGCCGATCCGATCGACCGGGATCTTGATGACCGTGAGCTTGGGCGCGTATGGCGAAAGCTCCTTACGCGGCTTCGCAATAGTGGCATCCATGTGATCCAGGATCGAAATCCTGGCGTCGCGCGCCTGGCGCAGGGCTTTTCCCAGGATCTCGCGGGTGATGCCGCTGATCTTGATGTCCATCTGGAGCGCTGTGACTCCTTCGCGCGTGCCGCAGACCTTGAAGTCCATGTCGCCCAGGTGATCTTCGTCGCCCAGGATGTCGGTGAGGACCGCGGTCTGGCTGTCTTCCTTTATGAGCCCCATCGCCACGCCCGCGACCGGGGCCTTGATGGGAACGCCCGCATCCATAAGCGCCAGCGTGGAGCCGCATACCGTTGCCATGGACGAGCTGCCGTTGGACTCGAGGATCTCCGAGACCACTCGCACCGTGTACGGGAACTCCTCCTCGGAGGGAAGCACGCGGCGGACGGCACGCTCGGCCAGTGCGCCGTGGCCGATATCGCGGCGGCTGGGTCCCCGCAGGAACTTGACCTCGCCCACCGAGAACGGCGGGAAGTTGTAGTGCAGCATGAACTTCTCGTAGTACTCCGCGGTGATGTTCTCGATCAGCTGCTGGTCTTCCTTTGTGCCGAGCGTCACCGTGGCGAGAGCCTGCGTCTCGCCGCGCGTGAATAGCGCGGAGCCATGCGCGCGCGGTAAGAGCGACACCTCGCACGTGATCGGCCTCACCTCCGTGAGCCCGCGGCCGTCGATGCGCTTCCCCTTGTCGAGGATCATCTTGCGGACGAACTCCTTCTTGATCTCGGAGAAGGCCTCCTTCACCTGCCCCGCAAGATTTGTCTCGTCATCCTCCGGCACGAGCTTCTCGAGGAGTTCGCTCTTCAGCACATCGAGCGCCGCGTAGCGTTCCATCTTCGTGGGGATCGTGACGGCTGCCGCGAGTTTATTCCCAAGCGCGTCTCGCACCTTGGCACTGATCTCGCTCGTGTCCGGAGGCGTCACCTCTTTCCACTTCTGCTTGCCTGCCAGCTTCTGAAGTTCGAGCTGCGCCTCGATAACGGGCTGCATCTGCTCGTGGGCGTACATGAGCGCCTCGATCAGCTCCTCCTCGGAGACCATCTTAGCGCCGCCCTCGACCATCACGATTGCGTCGCGGCTGCCTGCCACGATCAGGTCCAGGTCGGATATCTCGCGATCCGCATCTGCGGGGTTGCAGCAGAACTTGCCGTTCACCCTGCCCACGCGGACGCACGCGATAGGACCCTTGAAGGGGTACGGCGAGATCGTGAGTGCCGCCGACGCGCCGATCACGCCCAGGATATCCGGATCGTGATCCAAATCCGCGGAGAGCACCGTCGCGATCACCTGCGTCTCGTTCGCATAGCCCTTCGGGAAGAGCGGGCGGATCGGCCTGTCGACCAGCCGGCTCACCAGCGTCTCGCGCGTTGTGGGTCTCCCCTCGCGCTTGAAGAAGCCGCCCGGGATCTTGCCCGCGGCAAACGTCTTCTCGACGTAATCGACTGTGAGCGGCGTGAAGTCACGGCCCTCCACAGCTTCCTGCTTGGCCTGTGCCGTCACCAGCACCACCGAATCTCCGTAGCGGACTACGATAGACCCGCCGGCCTGTTTGGCGATCCGCCCCGTCTCTAGCACGAGCGTGCGGCCGCCAAACTTTATTTCGACTTTCTTCGGCATAAACAACTCCATTCTTTTTTCAGGCGCGATGGTCTCCCGGCAGCGCGCAAAATAGCGCGCCACAGGCGCTGCTCCGCCTTATGATTTCAATTGTGAGGAAATGACCTGCGGATTGAAACTGATTGCGGAGAGGAATTCTCTGATAACTTACACGAACGCTCGCCTTCGGCGAGCGTTCGTGAAAAATTATCAGGTCACTCTCCCCAGCCCAAGCCGCGGGCTATTTCCTGATGCCCAACTCCCCGATGAGGCTCTTGTACCGATCCTCATTGTGCTTCTTGAGGTAGTTGAGCAGCTTCCGCCTGCGGCCGACCATCCTGAGCAGGCCGCGGCGGCTTGCGTGATCTTTTACGTGGGACCCAAAGTGCTGCGTGAGCTGGTTGATACGCTCGGACAGCAGAGCGATCTGGACCTCTGCAGACCCCGTGTCGCCTTCGTGGGTTGAGAACTTCTGAATGACCTCGGTCTTCCTTGTCTGTTCCAGTGCCATAGTGGGGAGCGCTGCTAACACATGAATTTCTCACTGTAAAGAAAATTCTCACAGGGGGATAAGATGATCCGTCCATATTGCCGGGTTCGCCCTGAGTGTCTCCAAAGGCACCGCTTCATCTATTATATAGGGGCCGCTTTTGAGCCTTCTTATCCCCCTGGCATGACCGCCCGGACCGAGGGCCTCCCCCAGGTCACGGCAAAGACTGCGCACGTAAGTGCCGGTGCGACAGCTCATGCGCATCCTGACCTCGGGCCACGATACCCCGATGATCTCCAGGGAATCGATGGTCACGGGCCCCGGCGAAAGTTCCACTTTCTGCCCCTTCCTTGCCATATCGCAGGCGCGCATCCCGCACTTCTTCTTTGCCGAGAAGAGCGGAGGTCGCTGCATAATACGACCGGTGAAACGCGACAGGAGCGCACTCAGCCCCTCCAGCAGGTGAGGCGCAGCATGCTGCTCGGAGATAACCCCGCCCGTCTCGTCGTCGCTGTCGGTAGAAATTCCCAGATATAGAGTGAACTCGTAGACCTTCTCGTCGCTGGCAAGTCTTTGCGCATGCTTGGTGGCACCATTGATCACCAGCGGCAGCACCCCGCTGGCAGCAGGATCGAGGGTGCCCAGATGCCCGACCTTGCTTGCATGTATTAAGCGCCTCACCAGCGCGACCGCGCTGTGGGAACTCGGGCCAACGGGTTTGTCGATGACAAGGACGCCATCCTTCATTGGAGTCTCAGCCCTTGAGCGCGTGCTCGACCGCCGTTTTGATCCTTAGTTTCGCCTCTGCCATGGTTGCCCGCATACGGACGCCGGAGGCCCTGGCATGTCCCCCGCCACCCATCGAGCGCGCCAGCGCCGAGACATCTACGATGTCCTTGGATCTGAGGCTCACCTTGATCGCGCCGTCCCCGAGGTCGCGAAACAGGGCGGCCACCTCCACGTCCTGGATCGATCTGGGAAACGTAGCGAACTCGTCGGAGACCTCCATCGTGGCGCCCGTGGCTGCGAGCATATCCTGGGAGACCTCCATGGTGGCGTACCGGCCGCCCAGATCGATCTCCAATGTAGAGAGCGAGCGCGCCAGGAGCTTCATGCGCGATGCGGGATACGACTCATCCATATGTTTCGCGACTTCCCACGGCTCGGCGCCGGCCTTTACGAGCTCTGCCGCGAGCTCGAAGACGTGCGCATTCGTGGAAGAATACTTGAAGAATCCTGTGTCCACTACGAGCGTCGTGTAGATGCACTGAGCTACGTCGGCGTCCGCCTCGAGCCCGGCCCGCTTCATGAGCCTCATCACCACTTCGCCGGCCGAGGCAGCAGTGGGGTCGAGCAGGAGCACTTCCGCCTCCGTCTTTTCGAGCATGTGATGATCTATGCATGCGATCGTGCCGAGCTTCTTGTGCGCCGCGAATTCGTCCGACACGCGCAAGCTCTGCGCGCAGTCGACCATGATCGTCATATCGAATTCCTGATCCTGATCGAGCCGGCTGACCACGCGGTCGGCACCCGGAAGGAATCGTAGATTCGCAGGCACGCCGTCGCGGTTGTAGAGGACGACATCCTTACCCATCTTCGAGAGGACGTTACCCAGCGCCAGCGTAGAGCCTATGCCATCGCCGTCGGGGCTGTAATGCGAAGCGACCAGAAAACGCCCGGCGCCCTTCAGCCGATCGATGATGCCGGCATAGTCATTCATGTTTGCTCTCCCCCTTGATGCCTGCGATCAGTTCGTCCACCCGTTCGCTGATGTCTATGGATTCGTCGTAGAAAAATTCAAGTTCAGGCGTGAATTTTAGGGAGAGGGACTGAGCGATCAGGCGTCTGAGAAAGCCGGCCGCACTCTTGAATCCTCCCGCCGCGCGTTCCTTCGTTTCGGCGGAGGAATGGATAGAATGGTAGTAGATGCGCGCGATGCGCAGATCCTTTGTCACATGGACGCGAGTGACCGAGACCCCCAGAAGCCTGGGATCGGAAATGTCGTTAACGACGGACTCGGCGACGAGCTGATAGATGCCGTCTGCAACGCGCTCCGAGCGATCATAAGGGAGGTGTCTGGTCATATATTAATGATCTCTGTGTATCGATCGATGAGGCCTACAGGGCCCTGATCCTCGATGAAGGTCGTGGCGCGCTCGATTATCCCCTCTATGATGCGCCTGTCGTTGCCAACCACCGCAAACCCCAGCTCTGCCCGCTGCCAGAGGTCCTGGTTGCCTACCTCGGCGACAGCGATGCCGAACTGATTCGCGGTGCGGTCCTTCAGCCTGCGCAGCACCTGCCGCTTCTCTTTGAGAGAGTGGCATCCGTCGATCCGGAGATCCAATTTACAGATACCTACGATCATCAGTGATTAGTGATTGGTGATTTGTAATTGGTGATTGGTGGTAAATGGCAAGTGTCAGAAACATATGCGGCCGAGTCATTCACACCAGTCACCAATCACTAGTCACTAATCACTATGCAAGTTTTGCAGCCTTTGATTCAATGACAAAGGCCTCGATCACGTCGCCCGTCTTGACGTCGTTGTAGCCGTCCAGACCCATGCCGCATTCGTAACCCTCTGCGACCTCGCGCACGTCGTCCTTGAAGCGCTTGAGAGAAGCAAGCTTCCCTTCGAACACGACGACGGAATCGCGAATAAGCCTGACGCGCGACGAGCGGAAGATCTTGCCAGAAGCCACCTGGCAGCCCGCTATGCTGCCGACCTTGGAGATGCGGAATACCTCCTTGACCTCCGCGCGGCCCTGTGTGACCTCCCGGAGCTCCGGCGCCAGCAATCCCTCCATTGCCTTGCGTACCTCGTCGATCATCTCGTAGATGATTCTGTAGCTTCGAATCTCGATATTCTCGCGCTCCGCAGCCGCCCTCGCCATACCGTCGGCGACGACGTTGAAGCCGAGCACAACGGCATCCGAAGCGGATGCGAGCATGACGTCGCTCTCCGTGATGCCGCCCACGCCCGTGAGCAGGATCCTGAGCGAGACCTGGTCAGTGGAGAGCTTAGTGAGCGCGTCCGACACCGCCTCGAGGGAGCCATGCACGTCTGCCTTGAGGATGACGGCCAGCTCCTTCTGCTCGCCCTCTGCCAGATGCATTGCGAGGTCCTCGAGCGACGCGTGAACCGGCCGCACGAGTTCCCGGTCGCGCATCTTCATGCGGCGCTGCTCTGCGACGAGCCGTGCCCCGCGCTCGTCCGTCACGCCGATCATCTCGTCGCCGGCGGAAGGCACTCCGGAGAGACCATGTATTTCTACCGGTTTGGAGGGAAGCGCTTCCCTGATCGGCTTCCCCTCTGCGTCGAGCATCGCGCGGACCTTGCCGTCGTAGGGACCGCAGACCACATACGAGCCGACCTTGAGCGTGCCCTCCTGAACGAGCACCGTGGCGACCGGGCCGCGTCCCTTGTCGAGCGACGCCTCCACGACAACGCCCTTAGGCCTGATCGTCGGGTCCGCCTTCAGCTCGAGCATCTCGGACTGTATGAGTATCATGTCCAGGAGCTGATCGATCCCCACCTTTGTCTTTGCGGATGTGTTCACGCAGATCACGTCCCCGCCCCACTCCTCAGGGACCAGGCCGTGCTCAGTGAGCGACTGCTTTACGCGGTCCGGCTGCGCCTCGGGCCTGTCGATCTTGTTGATAGCGACGATGATCGGCACGCCAGCGGCCTTTGCATGCGATATCGCCTCAACCGTCTGCGGCATGATGCCGTCGTCCGCGGCCACGACGAGCACTACGATGTCGGTCACCTGCGCGCCTCGCGCGCGCATTGTGGTGAAGGCCTCGTGGCCCGGAGTGTCGAGGAACGTTATCATTCCCTTGGGGTGCTTCACCTCGTACGCGCCGATGTGCTGGGTGATTCCGCCTGCCTCGCCCTCCGCGACTTTGCTCTTTCGGATCACGTCGAGGATCGACGTCTTGCCGTGATCGACGTGCCCCATGACGGTGACGACGGGGGCGCGATGCTCCAGATTTGCAGCGGAGGCGTGGGCCTCAGGCTCCACCAGCACATCCTCTTCCTTGAAGGCGGTGTGCTCGATGCTGAAGCCGAAATCAGTTGCGATGAGCGATGCAGTGTCCACGTCTATCTGCTGGTTCACTGTGACCATGACGTTCAGCGCCATGAGCTTTTTTATGATGTCGGACGCCTTCACGCCGATCGCCTGCGAGAGCAACGCGACCGTGATGTTCTCCTCAACGCGGATGACCTTCTTGATCGCCTTGGGTTCCGTGATCTGCGTCTGCTTGAACTCCTTGCGAACAGTTGTCTTTCTGCGCTTCGCTGCCGGGCCAGGCTGGAACACGCGGTCCGCGACAGCCGGCGCTGCGACCTCGACGACCTCTTTCTCTTCCTCACCATGGGGACCGATGAACTGCTTGAGTCCGCCGGCACGCTGTATCGCCTCCATCTCGAGTTCGTCGCGATCCTTGCGCTTGCGGGGCCCTTTCTTGAGACGATCCTTCCAGTCATCCTTGACGCCGCGCACGGCACCGGGCGCTGCGGAGAGATCGATGTAGCCCACGACTCCTATGCGGCGCTCCGCCTCGCTCGGCGCTGCAAGCTGTGGACCGACCGTCGCCCTGGCGTCGGGCCCCTGCGCCGCAGCCGTTGCAGCGGCCTGTGCCGCCTGCGCCGGCGTAGGCGCCGGCTTTGCTTCCTGCACTGGAGCCGGGGCCTTGGCCGAAACCTCCGTCGGCTCCGGTGCAGCGACCGCTGCCGGGGTCTCCACTGCGGATTCGGGCGTGCCTTCCTGAGCCGCTTCAACCTGAATTTCCGCCTCAGGAGGCGTCTCGACTTTTATTGCGCGGCGGCGGATCAGCGTCGGTTTTATACGCCTCTCCACAACGTCGGCTGATGGCTCGGCATGTTCTTTGTTCGTCTCCACTACCATGAACCCCTTCCTTTCGACTGCGCTGCCAGCGTGACCTACTCTGTTTCCTCTTCCTCTCCCTCAGGCGCGTCTGCGACTTCCGCGGGCACGTCCCCGGCAGAGGCCTCCGCAGCAGCGGCGGCCTCCGCAGCAACCGCTGCGGCAGCCAGAGCCTCTTTTTCCGCGGCTTCAGCTGCAATCGCGCGCGCCGCCGCCTCCTCCGCGTCCTTCCGGGCGCGCTCTTCCTCTTCCAGCTTAATGATCTCTCCGATGAGCGTCTGGGTCGAAAGCCCCTTCTCCATCGCCGCCTTTGCCTTTGCGTAGAGGCCTTCCAGAGCCTCTCCTCCCACTCCGGGTACCTGCTTGAAGTCGTCTATCTCGGAGCTGGCGATATCCTCGAAGCTCCGGAACGTATGCGAATATAGGATCATAGCCGAGCTGTCGTCGATGCCCAGGATCTCGGAGAGGACCTTTCGCGCCCTCGCCGCAACCTGCTCGATGCGCGTCTCGCTGTAGACATCGATGTTCCAGCCGGTGAGCTGGGCGGCGAGCCGCACGTTCTGGCCGCGGCGACCGATGGCGAGCGAGAGCTGGTCATCCGGCACGACGACTTCCATCGCGCGCTCGCGATCGCGGATGATTACCTTCACGACCTCGGCGGGTGCCAGCGCATTGCAGACGAACCGCGCCGGCTCGTTGTCCCACGCCACGATGTCGATCTTCTCGCCCTTGAGTTCGTTGACCACGCTCTGTACTCGCGAACCCTTGATGCCCACGCACGCGCCGACCGGATCCACATCCGAATCGCGCGAGACCACGGCGATCTTCGAGCGCACGCCCGGCTCGCGGGCCGCCGCGCGGATCTCCACGATGCCCTCCGCGATCTCGGGAACTTCCATGGTGAAGAGCCCGATGAGCAGCCCGATGTTGCGCCTGGAGAGGATTACGGCCGGCCCCTTGCCCTCCTTGTCTATCCGGAGGAAAAAGCCCTGGAGCCTCTCCCCAGCACGATAGCTCTCCGTCGGCACCTGCTCCTGCTTCGGAACCGCGGCCTCGGTACGGCCCAGGTCCACGACCATATCGCCCTTTTCAAAGCGGCGGACGATGCCGGTGATGAGCTCCCCGAGCCTCCCCTTGTACTCCTCGAAGATGATGTTGCGCTCCGCCTCGCGCACTTTTTGGATGATCACCTGTTTCGCGGTCTGCGCCGCAATGCGACCGAATACGGAGGGATCCATCTTCACGCCGAGGCTGTCGCCCGGCTCCGCATCAGGGTCCAGCTCGTGGGCCTCTTCCAGGCCCATCTGCATGTTAGGGTCCTCGACGTTTTCGACGGCGGTCTTGAACTGGAAGAGCTCGATCTCGCCGTTCTCGTCGTTGAAATGCGCCTCGAGCTCACCCAGGTGACCCCACTTCTTGCGCGCTGCAGTGAGGAATGCGGTTTCGATTGCCTCGATGAGCATCCCGCGCGGGATGCCTTTGTCTTTGCTCACCTGATCGAGCACGCGCCCAAGATCCTGAAACATAGCCATGAGACTCTCCTCCTCAGTTTGACTTTCCTTTTGGCAGGAGCTCTTCCGGCTCCAGCCGAGCCTTCTCAATCGCGTCGATAGGAACCTGATAACGATCCCCGTCAATGATTATCGTGATGGCGCCGCCCTCAACCCGCTCCAGTATGCCCTTGAAATTGCTGCGGCCGTCTATCGGCTCGGCCGTCCTTACCCTCACCCGCATACCCGCGTATTTCTCAAAATCAGCGGGGCGGCGGAGCGGCCTGAATATCCCCGGGGAGCTGACCTCAAGGTCGTAGCGCACGGGAACCACATCCTCGACTGCTACGAGGTCCTCGATCGAGTGGGAGGCTCGCACGCAATCGTCTATCGTGACCCCGCCCTCCCTGTCGATAAAAAGCCTCAACACCCATCGCCCTGAATCAAACACGATCTCCCGCTCGATCAGATCGTACCCGAGGTTGGCGAGCACCGGCGCCACCAGACCTTCGACTTTCGCAAGGATCTCTTTCCGATCAATAGTCATGCGTCTCGATCTTCGCAGCAAAGCCCTAAACTCAAGCCTGCCAACAAAAAATGGGCACCACCTGCGGGCCCATTACCGTACAACTCGCACCACTGAAAGCGAGCGGGAGTATATATAAAACCCCTTGGTGCGCAAGGCTATTTTTGCCAAGCGACAAGTTTTTCTATTTCACTTGATGCAATATGGATCGCGATCTAAGTGATGATAATTAATTAATAAATAAACAGCATCTGAACACGACATATAAATCACATTAAATAACTGCGCTTATCCCCCTGATTTTACAAATTTAATTATATTGTCGCAAGCCGCGTGTTGGTATTTTGAATAATATTTGTATTTGTATTTTATTATATATTAGAAAATACAATACAACATATTATTTAGAGCGTACCTGGAGAGGGTTTTTGGAGCACTACAAAATCTGAGACATTGTCGTCGGTATCCAGGCCGCCATTTCGCGAGAGGCTTTGGCCTGCGCCCGTCTTCGTGGCAGGCGTCCCTTCGAAGCATGGCTTGCCGTTCGAGGCGGGAGTGACGATTGGCGTGCCGTAACCCATTGCGTCGAGGACCGCCTCCTTCTCATCCAATAGCTGCACGCAGTCCGGGCTGTTGTGCGGATCAAAGTTCTCTATGAGATCCGCGCCTGAGACGTTGCTCGTCCCGGGCGCCCCTGTCTTGGCATCAGCGATCAGAAATATGCCGTCGTCCGGAATCAATGTGCCGTCGGGAATGGCGACCGTCTCAGTGGCCTTGCCGTCCGCCCCGTTTATGAAGACGACCTTGTATCCAGATAAATCCCCGCCTGCATCCCCATAGAGCTCGATGAAGAGATCGCCTTCCGTGTCGCTGCCTGCAGCATCATACATGAGTTCGTTGATCACGAGCGCCTCGGGACGAGCAGGCCCGGTCGCGCTCCCGCTGCCGCCCGTGTTGCCGGCCGTCTCGCTGTCACCCCCGGCCGAATCGCCCGATGTCCCGCTTCCTGCCGCGCCGTTCTCCGCGATGCCTTCTACTGTAAAGGAGCTGGTAAAGGGTCTGGGCGACATTCCAGGCCTCTGGTTCAGGGGCAGGCCCTCCAGGCTCATGATCTTTCCCGTGGCAACGACAAGATAAGTTGCGCCAGGCTCGTACGCCTCGCCCGCGCGAAATGAGACCGAGCCTCCGTCCGCCCTGAACTCGTAGACGCCATCGATGCCCTTTGCATCCCCATCCTCGATATCAGATGCAATCTCCTCGTGCGTCTTTCCTTCCTCAACTACCTTCATAATGGCAAGCGTCGATGAATCCACAGTGGAGGGATTGAGCGCCTTGGAAAACGCAAGCTCAACGACCGCATCGGCGGAGACCGCATCCCCTTCTGCCGGCTTCACGGAGACGACCTTCGGCTGTCCGCCGAGCAGCGAGTCGAAACCGGACAGATCGAGCGGGCCGCAACCGCTCATGGACAGGATTATGAATATACATATGCCGACTCTTCTCATCGCGAGCCCTCCTTCTTAGTAATCATAGACGTTTCGCATATAGGGCCTTGAAGCTGGCCACTGAACCAGCCGCCCGTGAACGCGTCCAGTTCCGCGACAGACTCCTCGCAGACAACCCTTCTAAGGAAGAGTTCGTGCATGGCCTTGTCCTGTCGAGGATTCAATCGAACCAGCCCGGCGAGTAGCGCGAGCTCGGCCGGGGTGCTTTCTATCGCATAATATCGTTTATTTACCTCCGCGATGAGCGCGTTGCGCTCGCGAGCGATGTTGCGCGCCTCCGCGGATGCAGCGAGCACGTCGGTGTTGAATACCGCGTCGCGAAGCTCCCATATCGCACGTACGCCAAAGCTGTTGTCCGCGGTCTGGTTGCTGGAGAACGCGCCGTCTTCAGGCCCCACGACAACGCCGCTCGACCCGACATAGACATTATCGTTCACGTTTACGTTCACGTAATTGCGCAATCGACGACCGTATTCGAGCTGCAACCGCGGGACATAAGCCGCGAGGCGCGCTCGCTTCTTCCACTTCGCGGCCTCGCCGAGGTCGATGCGCGCGTAATCGATCGCCCGCTGCTGCACCTCGATGACAGGGGGGAGCACAGGTTCGATGGGCTTATCCTTGGCCGCTGGACCGTGCACAAAGGACATGGCGACCGCAAGCGCTATCCCAATAAGATGCATGCCGGCATAATTAGCAATTTGCGTGCCAAGAAATTTCCTCGCAATTTCGCTCATCCGCCCTCTTCAGCTGCAGCGAATTCGAGCAGTGAGTTATGATTTTCGGCACCTGCGTCTCTCTGCCATCCTGAAAGGCAAAGGCTTTTTATTGGCACGCATCCTGCTGTGTATCCCCGCATGCGCAGGGGCGCCTTCATCGCATTGTCTCTCTGTCTTGCCTCATGCGGGCCAATGCCCTCGTTCAATCGCGGCGCATCCGCAGGCATTGATCGTCCCGGCTCTCTCCAGGGAGATGACGCCGCAATCGAGCCGCTGCGCATCTTCGTCATCGACGTGGGCCAGGGTGACGCCACGCTGATACAGGCGCCCTCCGGCGAGGCGATGCTCGTAGACGCTGGTCCGGTCGGCGCAGGCATCGGCAGGGTCGTTCCCGCCCTCGCATCCAGAAAGATCGCGCAGCTCGAATACATAGTCCTCACACACTTCCACGACGATCACACTGGCGGCCTCAGCGAAGTGCTGGCCGGCCAGGACGGCCTGTTGGGAACTGCCGACGACATCACACTTAAAGGAGAGATATATGTGCGAGGCACACAGGAAGGCAGCTCATATGGCGATGGCGCTCCACTCGGCGCGGAGCGGGCCGCTCCTCCCGAGCGCGCCGCTCTTGCCGGCGACCGTATCGGGCTTGGCGATTGCGATGTGGAGGTTGTGGCGGCAGATGGCGTGCTCAAAGACGGCATTGCGATCGATCTCGGAGATCCCCCGGACGAGAACGCACGCAGCATCGCTCTTTTGATATCATATAAGGGATTTCGCATGCTGATCGCGGCAGACTTAACAGGCGGGGGCAACGACCCGCCGTATCAGACGCCGGACATGGAAACTCCGCTTGCACCGCTCATCGGGGACATCGACGTGCTGCGGGTCGCTCATCACGGCAGTCACACGAGCACGAACCAGGCATTTCTCGACGCCACGAAACCGGAGGTCGCGATCATATCGGTAGGCGACGGAAACGACTTCTTCCACCCGCACACCTCGGTAATAGATCAGCTCATCGATGCTGGCGTCAGCGTGTATCAAACAGAGCGAGGATATCTCGATCGCGATGGGCCGGTCGTCGCTGACGGGGATGTAACGATCGAGGTCAAAGCAGATGGCGG
>JBBAAC010000003.1:0-42443 GCA_041658465.1 bacterium
AAAAACTCAGTGATGTCATCAGACCCGCCAATTAGGTACATTGTATCGCCGATGGGAATTATCGTCCATGGATCTATTTGAACCGTGGAAGTGTCGATCTCTTGTTTCTTGCGAGTAGATTTCGAGTCCTCAACTGGAATATTTTCGTATGGAACGGCCTTTGATAGTTTGAATACTCGATTATCACCTCTGTTATAATTATATGAAGCACACGATATATGAGGGCCGTTACCGCCTTCAATTTTCACCAAGGACCCATCATTACAATAAGGAATGGAAATATATGTAGCAGAAAAATGAACTTCATAGCATTCACCACCCGCTGTGGGGTAATACCAATCTCCTTCCCACCAATATTTTTCTGGAAGGTAAATCTTGAAGTAGATCAGTAGCGCTGCGACACCAATAACAGGGAGCGCCGAAATGAGAATAATAGCCTTCTTCTTACAAACTTCGGGATGTCCACTTAGACTAAAGACTAATACTGCGGCCAACAATACTACCGATATAAGTAATCCCCACCCTTCTAGTGCAAGCCCTATGAAGAAAACGGTGATAATTGTAGCATACCAAATCACAACCATTTGCGCTGTATTGACTGTAAGTTTCATGTTTACCTCGCAAATCATCTAATCGGATGTGGTATTGTTTTCATAGTGGATGAAGCAAATGCGATCGCTCCAACAATCTTTCTTGTAGTTAAACCATTATCCCCACCATCACAAGACGAAAACCATCATACGGAGCAAATATTGCGCAATCATTTCAGCGCGTTACATTGTAGCGCCATTTTGCTCCGTCTGACGGATTGCTAATGTCATGTTATATTTTTTTTGCGGAGTTTAGATATAATAGGCCATAGTAAAGCAAGAAATGCTCCTGTAGTCGCTGCCTTTATAGCTTTGGGGGTTGTAAGTTTTGATATGTATTTCCAAAATGTTGAATATTCAGCATCTCTATCAAAAGCAAAGTTATCCATGATGTAATTAATATCCTTCACATCAGAATAATCCGGTTCTTTATAACTATAAATATTCAACATCACCGTTCCATATTTACCCGGAATAGACACAATTGATGCACGAAGACCCCCTACTGCGGAATCAGCATCGAAGGTAACGATAATCCTCTTTCGAGTTTCATCAACATTAAGATTCCAATTATTAAATTTCATTTTCATTTCTTCTGCTATAGACGCCAATGTACCCTGTTTCTGCTTAGTTGCAGAAAGTTCTTCTAATAAAGAGTTTTTTAATTCACCTAGTGTTTGAGTATCATCAATACGGTTACTTATAAGCAAATATGGAAATGTAAAATATGCGTTGGCCTTCTTTTGAAAAGCTGCATCAAACTTAATCAATTTGGCCGATATAATATTCGAAGACGCTTTTACGGAGGCTGACGCCTCGTCAATTGCACTTTTCGGTATTTCCTCCCAACCCTCCGGCAACTTGAGCTTATAATGGAGATCTTTGTTTGAATACACTATGCGATTGGCAGCTATTGAAACCTCGGAATATTGAATTGTTCCGGCCAGAAATAGAAGGCATATTGCCCCTAACAATGTGCGCCTCATATACACCTCCTTGCGCTTCTTATGCAAAAAGAGAGCGTGTCAAGTGAACTGCGTAACTGAATTTCAGTTTCTTATATACTCTCGACTTACAGTATATGCAGCCGCCAAACAGTTAGACGTTGAGAAATGCGGCGATCGAAATCCTTCGCTCAGTCATTTTGCTCCGTCATGGGTTTCCCGCTATTTCGGCGCGGGCACAGTAGGCGGCGGCGCGGGCTGCCCCCCGCTGTAGCACCAGCCCATCGCATCCATGAAGGCGGCGAACTGTTTTTTCGCCCCCGACTTGTCGGTGGCGAGTGCTGTGTTGTCGCCGGCATTCAGGATGAGGCATCCGGTCTCAGACATGTAGAAGTAGCGCTTCTTGTTGTCAGGGCTGTACTCGACGTGGACGATGTCGTAGCCGGTGCCCGCGAAGATCCCGGTCACTCCCGGAAACTGGCCGATACACTCCACGAGCGATCTCTTGTCAGGCGTCGGCTGCTGCGTGCAGTTGAAGCCGTTTGCGGAGATGACAGCCGATTGCGCCGCGTTTGCAACACCGACAATCAATGCCGCGGCCAGAACAGAAAACAGTATGCGCATCATGACCTCCTTTGAAAGGCCCTTCAGAGTGGGTTGCTGATCATACTCACCGCAACGAAGATGGCAAACCAGATCAAGAGGCTGGTTAACACATCGATCTAATTAAGAATAATTGAATGTGCAACCCACTGCATGACTGTCCGGTTTAACCTGAAACGGCAATAAAATCGCGTGTAACACATGGAAAACGTTGTATCTCGTTTGAAACTCGAATTTCAAATCTCCTCCCCTTTGTAAGGGGAGGTCGGGTGGGGTAGACCCTGGAAAATCCACGATCTACCTCCCCTGGCCCCTCCCTGCCTGCCGGCAGGCAGGCTTACAAAGGAGGGGGATGTGAAAACGCAAAATCAAACCGGACAGACATGAACCCACTGCGCTACTAACCGCGCTTAATTATTGACTCACTCTTTCAGAGGCGTCATGGAGTTTTATAATATATTATGACAAACTAAACACCCTGGGGGAAGGTATGATGAAAACTTTGACGATCTTTATTTCTATAGCATTTGCAATCTGTACATCTTTAGCCTGCACATCCTGCGGCGGCAGTGCTCAATCGGGCGGCGGCGGTTCTGGCGGAGAAAGCGCCCTGGATGGCAGCCAGTGGCGGGCAATAACCAACAGTGGCGCGATCCTCGCCGGCATAGCGGTCGAGGGCACGACAGGAACGCTCACGGTGGTCAACAATTCCGATGTCGCGACAGGAACCCCTGCCGTGGCCATGTACGACTTTGATACGGGCCAGCCCGTCCCGCTAAACTCCATTAGCCCGGCAAAGGTCGCATCAGGGCAATATGCCAGCGCAGATTTCACGTTTTCCGACGGTACGGCGCCTGCTGATACAGCACTGATGACCCTGACGCTGGGCGACGATCAGGCGGCGGTCTTTATGCCCTCGAGCGCTTATTCGGACCTTTCGCCCATAGTTTTTGATCCAGCGCTTTCTACCTACATTAACCCCACATCCGGCGAATGGGGCTTTGAGATGGATCTTGGAACAGAGTACCTTACAGGCGCGAATTGCCCCTCGACGCCGCTCGGCATGGTGAGCAGCGGCGAGTGCGCGCTCACCGTTTCCACCAATGGTTATGCCGCGGCGTGGACTATCGAAGATTCGGTCATAGCCCTCAATCGCTCGGCATTGAGTAACACCTTTGAGAGCGCGACCTACTATTTTGAAGTGGAGTCGGAGAGCGGCACAGTCTACGGTATCAACAGGTGGATGCTCACGCCATCATCGTCGACAGCCATAGCGGGAATGCTTGAATGGAACAACAATCTCGGGTGCAGCGCTAACTATCCAATACGGATGAATTACAACCTGTCGTCGTCGCCTGTGATACACCAACTGTGCGAAGGTCTCTGGAATATCTCATATTCCACTATGGCGTGCGGTGGCAACGCCATCACCCCGGCTTCGCTGCCAATGCTTCCGTATCCGCAGGTGACCCTTGATGTCACCTATCTGATTGATGATCCCGTGTACCTCACGCTTGGTTCCCTCTCGGGCTACCAGTCCCTCCCGAATGTTGGCGGCACCAACATATACGGCACGCTCCTGCCAAACGTCGTGTTGGGAACCATAGACACTCCGCTCGGTCCGCCGCTTACCATCGTAGCCGGCTTACAGCTCACCGCTGTCTCACCCACACAGATGATGGGCGTACTCATGATGAACGGTTATGGAATAACACCATGTTCGGGTACGGGTGTCGTCATGATGACATCCGTCACAGGCTGTTAATATGTCCTCGAAGCTATTCAGAATGAGGCCGTTCACGTGGGTGCTCGCCGCGATCCTGGCAGGCCTGCTCATACCGATCGCCATAGGGTGCTTTATGATAGCCACTCCATATTACAAAGGTGCCCAGTCAGGCCACTTCGACGGGAAGCACTTCTCCAACCTGGAACCGATCGGAAAGCGGGGCTTCTTCGACGTGCTGAAGTGGAGGTTCACCAGTGAGCCCGGGCCTTGGCTGCCCTGGCTCGATAATCCCGCGGCCCCGCCGCCGCCCGCACGCGTGGGCAGGGGCGAGCTGCACGTCACGTTCATCAATCACGCGACGGTGCTCATACAGATGGACGGGCTCAACATCCTCATAGACCCGCTATTTTCGGAGCGAATAGGCCCGTTCAGTTTTATAGGGCCCCGCCGCCATCGGCCGGCCGGAATCAAGATAGAGGACCTGCCGCAGATCGATGTCGTGCTCATAAGCCACAACCATTACGATCACATGGACATGCCGGCGCTCAAGCGCGTGGCAGAGATATTTCACCCGCGATTTATCACCGGGCTCGGAAATGCGGCGCTGTTATACGCCCGTGGCATCGATCGTGTGGAGGAGATGGACTGGTGGGACAATGCAAAGATCGCCGAGGCGATCTCCGTAAACTTCGTGCCGTCGCAGCACTTTTCAGGTCGCGGGCTCTGCGACCGCAACCGCGCCCTTTGGGGCGGTTTTGTGATCACTGGACCCGCGGGCTTTGTTTATTTTTCGAGCGACACGGGCATGGGTAGACACTTCGAGGAGATCAGACAAAAATTCGGCAGGCCCAGGTTGGCGCTCCTCCCGATCGGCGCTTTCAGGCCGCGGTGGTTCATGGGACTCGTGCACCTCTCGCCCGAGAAGGCGGTCCGCGCGCACCAGGCGCTCGGCGCCAAGACCAGCCTCGCAATCCACTTCGGCACGCTGAGGCTCGGCGACGACGGCCAGTTCGAGCCTGTCATTGCCCTCTTCCAGGCGCTCAGGGATCACAATGTATCTCCCCTGCATTTCTGGGTGCTGGAGCCGGGCCAGGGCAGGGATGTTCCACCTCTTACAGAATAAACCATAAAAAAATTTCGAACCTCTTGATTTCCTAAACCCTTGTGCAAGGATGCGCCGGTTCGTAGTTTCCGGAAAGCAAAACCCGCACAATGCAAAAAATCTTTTTTCATCTCGCGTTGTTCCTTACCCTCACGCTCCCCGCAACAGCGGTCGCCGAAACGTGGCGGCTCACGCTGGAGCAGGCCGTCGAACGGGGGCTTCAGGAAAACCGCGATATCTCCGTGGTCAGGGAGAGGCTCGCCGAGCTGGAGGGGATGAAGGGCGAGGCGCGCTCCGAAGGGTTGCCGCACCTCAACAGCACTGTCGAATATCAGCGCATGTGGCGCAAGCCGAAGATGAACATCAACGGCCAGTTCTTCACCGTAGGGACGAAGAACAACTACACCGCAAGCGCCGGCGTCGATCAGCTGCTCTGGGACGGCGGCCGGGTGATCAAGGCCGTGAAGGCAGCCAGGACCGAACTCGCGCGCGGCATTGAAAACATCCGCGACGCGGAGGCGGTGGTCCGTTTCCAGGTGAAAGAGACCTATTACGAGATCCTCTACATGGATAAGGTCATAGACGTCTTCGACAGGGAACTTAAGCAGCTGCGGGTGCATCTCGGTTCCATTCAGACTCGATTCAACCAGGGCATAGACAGCGACTACACGCTCATGCGCCAGCAGGTCCAGGTCTCAAACATCGAGCCGCAGATCATCGACGCGAAGCGCAACCGTGAGCTTTTGAAGAACGGCCTCAAGATCCTGCTCGCGATCCCGCCTGCAGACGAGATGTCCATAGCAGGCGAATTCGATTACCACACGAAGCCGATGCCCGACATCGCGGAACTGGCCGAAACCGCAAAATCCAGGCGCCCCGATCTCCTGGCTGAGAGGCTGCGCCAGAAATCGCTGGAGCAGAACGTGGGCATCGAGAAGGCGGGCTACTGGCCCAAGCTGAATCTCAATGTCTTCTGGGCGTGGCAAGGCCAGTCCGACACCCCGTTCCCGTCCTCGAACGAGATCACCGATACGCTCAACAGCGCATTCACGCTGACGTGGCCTATCTTCGACGGCCTCAAGACCCACTCGCGCGTGCAGCAGGCGAAGGCGAAACTCATGCAACAGCAATACATGACCTCCGAGCTGGAGGACAGCGTGATCCGCGATGTGAAGGATGCGTTGGAGACGCTCGTGCGCGCGAGGGAAAGCCTCGCCTCTCAGGAGAAATCGCTATCGCTCGCGAAAAAATCCACGGCGATCGCCGGCGAGCGGTTCGAGGCAGGGCTCATGAGCCAGATAGAGCTCAACGACACGATCAACGCGCAGGCTACTGCCGAGCAGAATTACCTGCGCGCGGCTTTTGACTGCATGACGGCCGAGGCTGCGCTGGAGAAGGCTACAGGGGGTGAGCTGTGAAACTTTCACGCGTGATCTGCATTATGCTGGCGATTCTCATGACGGCCTCATGCGGAGGCAGGGCAAAGGCGCCGCCGAAGGTGCGCGAGGTGGCGGCAGCTCCCGTCGTGAGGGGCACAATCGAGCGCAGGGTCATGTTCACCGGAAACATCGTGGCGCAGGACGCGTTCGACATCTACCCCCGCGCGGCAGGCAAGATATCCAAAAAGCTTCTGAAGGAAGGCGACCCGGTAAAGCGCAACCAGCCGATCCTGCTCGTTGAGCGCGACGAGGTAGGTTACTCATTCAAGCAGATGCCGATCGTCTCCCTGGTGGACGGCCTCGTCGGCACGATCTCCGTAGACGTCGGCAGCGCCGTGGATCAGACGCGACCGGTCGCCACGGTCGTTCGCCCCGGCAACATGCGCGTGAAGCTGGACGTGCCCGAGAGATATCTCGGCGTCATCCTTCCGGGCACACAGGTAAAGATGGAGGTCGACTCCCTTGGCGGAGACGGCTACAGCGGGACGATCGTAACATCGAGCCCCGTGGTAAGCGAAAAGACGCGCACCGCCAATGTCGAGGTGGACGTGCCCAACGTGGACGGCGGGCTTCGACACGGGATGTTCGGCAGGCTCAATCTCGTCGTGGAGCGCCGCGAGGGCGCGCTCATGGTGCCCGGCGGTGCGATATCCTGGGAAGGCGACAAGCAGTTCGTCTATAGAATCAAGGATGGGAAACTCGAGCGCACGCAGGTGAAGCCCGGGCTGAGAAATGACGAACACGTAGAGATCCTTGAGGGCCTCTCCGAGGGCCTGCAAGTCGTCGTCGGCAATCTCATCGACCTCAAGGACGGCGAGATGGTTAACGTCAAGGCACGAGAAACGAACGCTCCCTCCCCTTTGTAAGGGGAGGGTAAGGGAGGGGTAGATCATGATCTACCTCCCCTATCCCCTCCTTACAAAGGAGGGGAATAATATATTATGAAGGCAGTCGACATATTCATCAAACGTCCGATCTTCGCCACCATGATCATCCTGGCCATGGTGGTGCTTGGCATTTTCTCGTTCGTGAGGCTCGGCGTCGACCTCTTCCCCAAGGTCGAATTCCCGGTGGTCGTGGTGACGACCGATCTGCTGGGCGCCTCGCCGGAAGAGATCGAGACCGAGATCACCAAGAAGCTCGAAGAATCCATCAACACGATAGCGGGCCTGGATGAGCTGCAGTCCTTCAGCTACGAGGGCCGCTCGCAGATCGTCGCGCAGTTCGTCCTCGAGAAAAACGCCGACGTGGCTGCGCAGGATGTGCGCGACCGCGTCAACCGCGTCATAAATGAACTGCCGGAGGGGACCAAGCAGCCGGTGGTCGAGAAATTCGATATAGCAGGCGCGCCGATCGTGCAGGTCGCGGTGAGCGGCTCCATGCCCATGAGAGACCTCACGAGGATAACGCGCAAGAGGGTGAAGGAGATCCTCGAGACGGTCGACGGCGTGGGCGACATCAAGATGATAGGCAGCCGCGAGAGGGAGATCCACATAAGGATCGACCCGGCGAAGCTGGCCGCTTACGGGCTCTCGATATTCGACGTCGACACGGCGCTGCGCAAGCAGAACGTCGAGCTGCCGGGCGGCTTTCTCACCGAGGAACCCCGCGAAATAGTCGTCAGAACGATGGGCAAGATCGTCGACTCCAAGGACTTCGGCGCGATCCCCGTGGACACATTCAACAACACGCCGGTGCTGATCCGCGACATCGCAAGCGTGCAGGATACCGACGAGGTGATGCGCAGCTTCTCAAGGCTCAACGGCAAGCCCTGCATCACGCTGGCAATCAGGAAACAGTCGGACGCCAACACGGTGGATGTGGCCAAGCTCGTGCGCGAGAAGGTTCGGGAGATAATCGTGGCCCTCCCGTCCGGAGTGAAACTCGAGGTCATACAGGACCAGTCGAGGTTCATCACGGCGGCGGTCCGCTCGCTGGAGGAGGATTTGATCCTCGGCGCCATTCTCGTCTCGCTCACCGTGCTGCTCTTCGTCAGAAATGTCCGCGGCATGATCGTCTGCGCGATATCGATCCCGACGTCCCTCATCTCGTCCTTCACCCTGATGTACGCGCTGGGATTCACACTCAACAACCTCACCCTGCTTGCGCTTTCGCTGGCAAACGGCATCGTCATCGACGACGCGATCATCGTCTTCGAGAACATATTCCGGCACCTTGAGGAAAAGAAGGAGAGCCCGACGAGCGCGGCATCCAAGGGCCTGGACGAGATCGCGCTCGCGGTCGTATCCACCACGCTCTCGCTGCTCGTCATCTTCGTGCCCCTGGCGTTCATGCACGGCATCGTGGGCAGGTTCATGTACAGCTTCGGACTCACGATGGCGTTTGCGATCGCCATCTCGCTCGTCGTGGCCTTCGTCCTGACGCCGATGCTCTGTTCCCGCTTCCTGCGCGTGAAGGAAGACGCGCAGAAGACCTCCCGCGACAGTGCGATCAACCGCGTATTCGACACTTACTATACGCGCGCTCTGAATTGGACGCTCACGCACCGCAAGATATCCGTCACGATCGCAGTGCTCATCATGCTCTCCTCGATCCCATCGGTCATGCTAGTCGGAAAGGACTTCATCCCGAAGGACGACCGCAGCGAATTTAACGTCCACGTGAAGGCGCCTGAAGGCACCTCCATCGCCGAGATGGACCGGGTCACGGCAGGGCTCGAGTCGCAGCTCCGCCAGATGGAGGGCGTCACGGACCTGCTCCCGACCATAGGCGGAGGCGAGAACAGGGCCGTTAACGAGGGCGACATCTACGTCAAGCTGGTGGATCTCAAGAAGAGGTCGTTCACCCAGGTCGATGCGATGAAAAAGACCAGGGCATTTCTCAAGGACTACCCGACGCTGCGTACCGCGGTGGTCGATGTGGGCGGACCGGGCGGCGGACACGCCATGTTCCAGGCCAGGCTCGAGGGAACGGATCTGCAGAAGCTAAAGGAGTACGCGGATATAATAGTCGAGAAGATGAAGGCCAAGAAGGGTTTCGTGGACGTCGACACATCCCTCGTATTCGGAAAGCCGGAGCTGCGCGTCAACATAGACCGGCAGCGCGCCGCCGATCTCGGGGTCACGGCCCAGGATATCTCCAAGGCCCTGCAGCTTCTGGTCTCGGGCGAAGTGGATATCACCAAATACAAGGTCGAGGACGAACTCTACGAGGTACGCATCAGGCTTTTGGATGAATACCGAAGCCGGCCTTGGGATATATTCCAGCTGCCGATCCCCGCGACCAAAGAACACATGCCCAAGGGCGTGATCAGGCTCGACCAGATCGCGTCGTTCGACGAGACGACCGGCCCCTCGCAGATAGACCGCTTCATGCGAGAAAGATCGATCGAGATCGGGGCGGATCTGGTGGGGATTCCCACGAGCGCGGCGAAGAAATTAGTGCTCGACGAGGCCGCCAAGATCAAGATGGATCCGGGCTACAGATTCGAGTTCGTGGGAATGGCGAAGTACATGAAGGAGATGCAGCAGAGCTTCATCATGGCGTTCCTGCTCTCCTTCATATTCATGTACATGATCCTGGCGTCGCTCTTCGAGAGCTGGGTGCACCCTATTACGATTCTGACATCGCTTCCGCTGGCGTTTCCGTTCGCCATATTCTCGCTGCTCGTCACCGGCCAGACGCTCCACATCATATCCATATTGGGATTGTTCCTGCTCATAGGTATCGTGAAGAAGAACTCCATCCTGCAGGTCGACTACACCAACACCCTGCGCGCGCGCGGGCTGCCGCGTCATGAAGCGCTCGTCGAGGCGTCGCGCACCAGGCTCCGCCCGATCCTCATGACCACCTTCACCCTCATCGCCGGCATGATACCGGTCGCGCTCTCCCGGGGACCGGGCTCTTCCTCTCGCGCGCCGATGGCGGTCGTAATCATCGGAGGGCAGTCCCTGTGCATGTTCGTCACATTGCTGCTGACGCCGGTCTTCTATTCTATCTTCGATGACATGCAGAGCGTGTGGATACCGCGGTGGATGGACCAGCTGAGGATCAGGTTCGCCTTCGTGGGCGATGCGGCCCGCTGGCTCGGCCAGGCCGGCGCCATTACGTTCGGCGCAATCTTCAAACGCCGCCAAAGAACTCGATTGCCGTGAGGAGTCGGTCGATATCCTGCTCGTCGTTGAAGATGTTCACCGCCGAGCGGATGTTTCCCTGCCGATACGATACAAAGATATTCTGCGCCTCGAGGTAGGCGACGCAATCCGCGGTCCTCTCTCCGATATTGAACGATAGTATGGCCGAGCGTTCGTCGATTGAGTCTATCGGCGAGACGATGCAGGCGCCGACCCTCCAAAGCCCGGCGATTAGATAATCGTTAAGCTCGTGAATCTTCTTCACGACATTTTCCGAGCCGATCGATTCCAGATAATCCAGCGCCGCGTGCATGGTGTTGATCGCCTGAAAGTTTATGCAACCCTGCACGTATCTATCCGCGGTATCATAGAGCTCGAATGGCTCGTTCTTTCCGGTATGTATGAATGCGCCGGGCCTCGGCGCGACCGAGAGCCAGCCTGCCATCGGCGCCGCAAACCTCGCCCTGAATTCAGGGGATGTGTAGAAGAGCGCGCCCACATGCCCGGCAAAGCCCCATTTATGAAGCGAAGCGGACATCGCATCTATGCGCATCGCCTTCACGTCCACTGGAAAAATCGGAAAGGCCTGTGTCGCATTCACGATGTGCAGCACTCCGCGCTTTTTCAGCTCCACACCTAGCCTCTCGAGATCCTGCCTGAAACCGGTGGCGTACTGAACGTGCGAAGTCACGACGGCCAGTGTGCCCTTGTCCACGCGTTCCAGCACCGACTCGACGGGATACCTGGCGCCTGTCGGCTGCGCGTAATTCATCTTGAGGCGCTGAAATTCAAAGGGGACGGTCGAGGCCGGAAACTCATCCGCCATCGAGACGATGTTGAAATCGCGGCCCCCGTCGCCTTTGAGCGAGAGTGCCAGTATGGACATGGCTGTAGATGTATTTGCGACAAAGGCGAGGTCGTCCGCAGACGCGTTTATCATCCCACCGATGCGGCTGCGGAGCCCGCGACAGGTCTTGATATCCTCTTCCCAGAAGATGTCGCCTGCCTCGTTTATCCTGCGGTATTCGGAAACCACGCGCTCAAAAACAACGCTCGGCATCGGCGACATGGCCGCGCTCATGAGATAGACCTTATCGCGCGACACCGGAAAGTCGCTTCGCACCCTATCCCAATCGACCATCTCTGCCTCTACTTCTTTTCCGGGGTTACGGCCTGCGCCGGGGGAGGAGGCGGCATCTGCATCCTTCCCATGCCTTCACCAGGCCCCATGTGCATCGGCCGCATCATCTGCATCCCCGGCCCGGCCGGCCCCGTCATGGGGCAACCCATCTTCATATGGCTGCCAACGCACATGACTATGGACCAGATCAGGATGAGCGCCGACAGCACGACGCAAACCCAGCCCACGAGCTTACCGAGCTTCGCAAACGGATTGCCCGCCTTCTCGCCGATCCAGATCAGCAGCGCCGTGGATATTACGAGCGCCCCTATCGCCGGCACTGCACCGCAGGAATGAAATAAGCCCATATCCCCCCCTTTGTCATTTATTGCGATTCGTTGAGAACGGTTTGCCACAATTTTTCACAAAGAGCTACTGTCAAAATTGCGACTATTCAGGATCCAGGGGAATGACGGGCTTACAAGTAGGTTTTTAGAGGTGCCCTATTGTAAATTGACTTGGTATGTTATTTTGGTTACGGCTGCCCGCCTGACAGAACTCCGGTAAAAACAGCGTCGAGCCCGGCATGAACGGTTGACGCCCTGTCATGGAGCTAATGTGGACCAGCTTACTGAAGAGCAGCTGCATCGATATACGCATCATATAATACTCAAGGACATCGGGGGCGAGGGCCAGAGGCAGCTCCTCGCCGCCCGCGTGCTCATAGTCGGGGCCGGGGGACTTGGGTCGCCCGCAGCACTCTATCTCGCAGCCGCCGGCGTGGGAGGGATCGGCATCATCGACGACGATCGAGTCGAGCTCAGCAATCTGCAGCGGCAGATCCTGTATTGCACGGCGGACCTGGGCAGGAGCAAGGTCGCATCAGCCGCCGACAAGATCGCCGCCCTGAATCCGGATGTGAAGGTCTTTGCGATTGAAGATCGGCTGCGCCGCGAAAACGCCGATCAAATACTCTCCGAGTACGATTTCATAATCGACGCGAGCGACAATTTTGACACAAAATATCTCATCAACGACGTCTGCGTCGCGATCGGCCGTCCTTTCTCTCATGCCGGCGTCGCAGGTTTCAAGGGTCAGGTATTCACCTATGCCCCGGGATCTCCTTGCTTGCGTTGCATATTTCCGGAGCCGCCCGCGCCCGGCCAGATTCAACACTGCCGCGGTGCCGGCATCCTGGGCGCCGCCGCCGGAGTCTTCGGCTCCATCCAGGCGGCCGAGGCGATAAAATCGATACTGAAAAAAGACGGCGGGCTCAGGGCGAGGCTGCTATCAATCGACCTGATCGAGATGGACTTCGCAAACATGGGCGTATCGCAAAACCCCGCCTGCGCATGCAACTTTCAATGTGGCCCCTCAAAAAAATGAACATCCGGGAAGCGATACGACGCGACGATTGATCTCATCGAGGATCGCGCGCTCTTCAAGTAGCATCAATCAATATCCCCAGAAGGTCTTCGTCATCTTATAGAACTCTTCGTCGAGCGTGCGGATCCCTTCTGCCACCTTGGCCAGCGGAACCTCCACGATCTCGTTGCCGCGCAACGCTACCAGCACGCCGAAGTGACCGTTGTGCACGGCGTCCATCGCAGCTACGCCGTAGCGCGTGCCGAGCACGCGGTCGAATGCGGTAGGCGTGCCGCCGCGCTGGACGTGGCCCAGCACCGTGACGCGCGTGTCGAAACCGGTCCTCTCGTTTACCATATTAGCGAGCACGTGGCCTATGCCCCCGAGCTGCACGTGGCCGAAGTCATCCGTGCGCTGGGAGGCCAGGACCTCATCCTCCCCCTTGATCTTGGCGCCCTCCGCCACCACGATGATGCTGAAGTCCACGCCCTTGCGGTGGCGCTGCTGCACCATCTCGCAGACTTCTTCGACGTCGATCGGCTTCTCGGGGATGAGGATGCAGTCCGCCCCTCCGGCAAGCCCCGCGTATGCCGCGATCCAGCCGGCATGGCGTCCCATGACCTCGCAGACGAGCACGCGATTGTGAGACTCTGCCGTCGTGTGCAGGCGATCGACCGCCTCCGTGGCGATGGATACGGCCGTGTCGAAACCGAATGTGAGATCAGTGCCCTTGAGGTCGTTGTCGATCGTCTTCGGGCAGCCGACTACGTTGATCTTGCGGTCCGTGAGCTTCTTTGCGATGCCCAGGGTATCCTCGCCGCCGATCGCGACGATCGCGTCCAGTTTGAGCTTGGAGATATTCTCGACCGCCTTCTGCGCAGTCTCCTCGCTCTTGAAGATATTGGTGCGGCTTGTGCCGAGGATGGTCCCGCCGCGATGCAGGATTCCGCGCACGTCCTCGCGCTCGAGCGGCATGGTGTCGCAGTCCAGAAGCCCGCGCCAGCCGTGCTTGATTCCCACCAGCTCGTAGCCGCCGTGCATGATCGCGCGCCGCACCACCGCGCGTATGACTGCATTAAGACCCGGGCAGTCTCCACCACCGGTCAGGACTCCAATGCGCTTCGACATATTACCCCCGTGATTAGTGACTGGTGATCGGTGATCGGTGATCAGGAAAATCTTGTGGCAATTCAGGTGTCACTGGTCACTGGTCACGCCTTTGAGATATTCAATGGCGCGTTCTTTCTGATAATCTACCTTGGGCGCAGGCGGCACGACTTCCTTCGGCTTCTCCTCGCACTTCTCTTTGCACTCCGCCTCTGCCTCGGCCTTTGCCTCGGCGCCAAGATCCGCCTTCTTCTCGGCCTTTGCGCCGGGCTTGCCCTGTTTTGCCGCCTCTGGTTTCGGCGGCTGGGCCTGCACCACCACGTCTGGATCGATTCCGTGATCCTGGATGAGCTTCCCGCTCGGCGTATGATAATAAGCGACAGTGAGCTTGAGCCCGGAGCCGTCGTCCAGATCTATGACCGTCTGCACCGAGGCCTTGCCAAAGGATTTCGTGCCCATGATCGCCGCGCGCTTGTTGTCCTGCAGCGCGCCCGCAACGATCTCGGACGCGGAAGCTGAGCCGCTGTCGATCAGCACCACCATGGGGTAATCGGGCTGCGTCGCCTCGGCGTGTGCATCCCTGCGGTCGATCTCCTGCCCGCGGCTCTCGGTCGTCACGATAGTGCCCTTATCCAGGAAAAGGTCCGATACCGCGACGGCCTGATCGAGCAAGCCTCCGGGATTTTTGCGCAGGTCGAGCACGAGGCCCTTGATCGGCTCCTTTGCGGAGAGATCCGCGAGCGCCTTCTCGAGTGCCTTTGCCGTGCCCTGCTGGAAGCTGGAGATATTCACATAGTCGATTCCGTCTCCCACAGCTTCGGCGCGCACGCTCGGCACGTTGATGATCTGTCGCACTATAGAGACCTCGAACGTGTGTTTCTGGCCCGGCCGCTCCAGCGTGAGAGTCACGCGGCTGCCGCGCCGGCCGCGCATCTTCGTCACCGCCTCGCCGAGGTTCATCTCCTTGGTGGGCGAGCCGTTGATCTTCACGATCCTGTCGCCCGCCTGGATTCCCACGCGCTCGGCCGGCGATCCCTTGATCGGCGAAACCACGACCAGCCAGCCGTCGCGGATTGCGACTTCGATGCCGACGCCGTCGAAGCGGCCGCTCGTGTCGACCTTGAGCTCGCGGTTGACCTCGGGGCTCATGTAGACGCTGTGCGGATCGAGGGTGTCCATCATCCCCCGCATGGCGCCGCGGATCAGCTTTTCTTCATCTACTTCGGTGACGTAGTTATCCTCTATATAGTGAAGGACCTTGGTGAAGGTGTGCAGCGCGCGGAAGCCCTTGTCGGTCAGCGCATCGGCCGGTCGGGCACAAAGCGTCGAGAGTGCGAGGAGCGCGGAGAAGATCGCTGACAGAAATAGATAACGATAAAGTCGATTGAGCATGCGGCACCGTCTAACACGGCAAAAGGAAAATGCAAGGGCAATGCCTTGAAAGGCAAGGCGTTCTACAGGTCGACGCGGGTTATGGACGGGACCTCGCCCTTAAGAAACCTCTGCGCTATCGATTCGAAGCGCGCCGGCAGATCGGTCACGTAGATATGAGAGGACGAAGGCCCGGCAGCCTGAGCCGCAAGATTCCGGCCTTCGAGCATTCCCTGCAGCACGTGCGCCGTGGTCTCGGCGGAGTCCACGAGCCTGACCGCATCGCCAAGCTCCATCTTAATGATGCCTGCCAGCAGCGGATAGTGAGTGCAGCCGAGTATGAGCGTATCGATTCCCTCTTCCTTGAGCCCCTTGAGGTAGCGCCGCGCCGCTGCGTGCGCCACCTCATTGTCGATCCAGCCCTCCTCAACGAGCGGCACAAAGAGCGGGCACGCCCTGCTCACCACGCGAACGCCCGGGTCCAGCGCCTTAAGCGCATTGCCGTAGGCGTTGCTGGCGATCGTGCCCGCCGTGCCGATGACGCCTATGGAACGGCGCTCGCTTGCAGCCAGCGCCGCCTCACAGCCCGGCCCCACCACTCCGAGCACGGGTACATTGAATCTCTTCTCAAGATCCGGGAGCGCATATGCGGAGGCGGTGTTGCACGCGACCACGAGGGCCTTCACCCCGCGCTCCACGAGAAAGCCGGCGCACTCGCGCGAGTAGCGCACCACGGTCTCGGCAGATTTCGTGCCGTACGGGACGCGCGCCGTATCGCCGAGATAGAGGATCGACTCGTGCGGGAGGCATCTGCGTACGGCGGCGAATACAGTCAATCCGCCGATGCCGGAATCGAAGATGCCGATTGGTGCATTGGATGCTGTGGCCATGGCGCGGGCGTATAGCCCAAGCCGGGATGCAAGACCAGCAAAAAGCTGGCTAGCAGTGCTCAGCGCTTGTCTTCCTTGCGCGGCGTCGGCCTCTCATGAATGAAGTGCGCATGCGTCTCGGCGCCGTCGAGATCGGAGATCTCCGCGTCCGCCATCACGCCCAGGTCCTCGAACCCCATCTCCTCGTGGATGAGTTCCCAGGCCTCTGTCGTCTCGCGAAAACGCTCGGAGCGACGCTCCATCTCCTCCGTCCATCGCATTCCCATAGCGCCCCCTTTCTTCCAGGGGATATTTTTTGCAATCACCGTACCAGAAGGCACTCTCTGTAATCTATTGATTTAATTGAATATTTTGTATTGGTTCGCATCTCGTTTTGAGAAAAGCTCCCCGAAGACGCCCGAATTTTGACGCCTTTATTTGCTCTGAGCCCGCCGAAGAGTTGACATCGAAAACCGATAACCCTTATATTCCCGCGACTAAAAAAAGGAAGGGACGCACTTATGAATCTCTTAGCGGTCATCGGGCTCATGGCCCAGGCACAGGAAGTGGTGGAGACGACGGACTTGGGCACCACGAACCACAACGTCATCTCGCTCGTTCTGCATGCGAACACCGTCGTGCAGATCACGCTGCTGCTTCTCGTATTCTTCTCTGTGGTCTCCTGGGCGATCATCGGCAGCAAGCACAGGCAGCTCAAGCGCGCAAAGGAGCGCTCCGAGCGCTTCTACCAACTCTTCTGGCAATCGAAGTCAATCGACGCGATCGTCTCCAAGGGTTCGTTCCGCAAGAGCCCTGCGTTCAACGTCTTCAAGATGGGCATCGACACTCTCAGGGAGAGCCCGGAGTCGGCGCAGCGCGTGGAGAAGGAGATCCGCCGCACGGCAGAAGACGAAATCGAGCAGATGGAGTACGGCGTGCCGTTCCTCGCAACGACCGGAAGCGCCGCGCCGTTCATCGGACTCTTCGGCACCGTGTGGGGCATACTCAACGCGTTCTGGAAGATCGGCCGCACGGGCGCATCGAGCCTCGCGATCGTGGGACCGCACATCGCAGAGGCGCTGATCGCCACGGCGATCGGCCTTGCGGCGGCGATCCCCGCAGTTATCTTCTACAACATTTATGTAAATCGCATCCGGCTGCTGTCCAAGGACCTTTCGGATTTCTCCGACGACCTGACCATCCGGATCAACCGCGAGTATTTCAGCGGCGCTAAACACAGCTAGGGGCAGCTCAATGCAGATCCATAGCAAGGGTAGTGGCCACAACAGGGTGTTGTCTGAGATCAACATCACGCCGTTCGTCGACGTGATGCTGGTGCTCCTCATAATCTTCATGGTCACAGCGCCGCTCATGCAGCAGGGGCTCCCGGTGCACCTGCCGGAGGCAGCGGCCCCCGCGCTCAAGCGCACAAAGACGGATGTCGTCCTGACCATCCAAAAAGGCGGCTCGATCTTCATCGGCGACGAGGCAAGCGTAATCCCGATGGATGAGGTCGAGGGGAGGCTCACGGCGCTCTACTCCGCGAAGGAGCAGAAGGACCTCTTCATCAAGGCCGACAAAGACGTGCTCTACGGCGAAGTCGTGAAGGTCATGTCCATGGCCAAGAAATCGGGCGTGGACCGAATCGGCATGATCACACAGCCTGAGACTGAAACTCAGCCTCCGACCCCGACCGCCCCCAACTGAAGAACCTTAAGGAAGCGTCGGACGTGAGAATTCCCTCTGCATATCCAAATCGCCTGCGCAGGGCTGTAATCATCTCTGCGGTGATACATATCATCATCTTCTCCTCGTTCTCCATAATACCAGGGGCGAAGTTTCCGTTCCGCGAAAAGCCGATCGACGTGACATGGGTGGAGCTGCCGCGCGGCACGAGCGAAGAGATCGGCATGGGGATCAAGGAATCCAAGACCCTGCCCAGGAGCACCATCGAGGAACAGAAGCAGCTCTTCCAGCCCGAGGAGCAGATGAAGCAGACGCCCCTCCCGCCTACAAAGCCGCCGGAGCTCGCAAAGGCGCCGGAGGAGAATAAAACTCAGGTGGAACCGCGGCCGAAGATGCAGCTCGATGACAAGAATGCAAAGGTGCGGCGGGCGGATGAGCCACCCAAGACGGATCGCCGCACGCAGAATGCCCTGGCAAAGATAGACAAGCTTCTCAAGGACCGTACCGTCGTGCCTGAGACCGCACAGACGAACATGAACAGCGAGGGTTTCAAATACGGCACGAGCAACAAGCCGCTGAAGGTGCCGCCGTCCGACCCCGAGTACTTGAAGTACCAGGCGACGGTCCGCTACAGGGTCATGCGGGAGTGGATCGTACCGCAAAAATACACCGAGGAAGGCGGCGGAAACTACAACGCCAGGCTCGAGGTCCTCATAAACCTGGACGGCGAGGTCACATCGATCCGCTGGGCCTCGCACTCCGGCAACGAAAGCTTCGACCAGTCGGCGATGCGCGCGATAAAGAAGGCGTCGCCGTTCCCGAAGCCGCCGGACCGGCTCGCGTGGGAGGCTTATAACGAGGGGTTCTTAATCGAGTTTGATCCGCGGATCAAAGTGCGCTACTGAATAGAACGCAGGTCTACCCCACCCTGACCCTCCCCTTACAAAGGGGAGGGAATATTCCCCTCCTTTGTAAGGAGGGGGAAGGGGGAGGTAGATCATGGCCGCCTTGCTGGAAATGAAAACATGGAGGTTGCTCAATGAAGAAAGTTGCCGCGTTTATCCTGTTCGCCATCCTGCTCGCGCCCGCGGTCGCTTCCGCGCGCATCTACATACCGATCGATCAGCCGGCGGATCAGAAGTTTCCGATCGCAGTCGCTAACCTCAATGATGGCGGCGAAGGGGATGATATCGCAGACATCATCCGCAACGACCTCACGCTATCCGGATATTTCCGCATAATCCCCAATTCGTCTTTCGCCGAGGTCGCCAGGAAGGAAGGGATCTCGCAGGATTCGATCCGCTTCGAGTACTGGACCTCCATCGAGGCCCAGGCGCTCGTGAAGGGCGAGGTCTCACACGAGTCAGGCAAGACGATAGTGACGCTCAGGCTTTTCGACCCGTTCCTGCGCGACATGCTGGTCGGCAAGCAGTACCGCGCGGAGAAGAAGCACATTCGCGAGGTGGCGCACCGCTTCTCCGACGAGGTAATGCTGGCGCTCACGGGCATCCCGGGCGTGTTCAACACCAAGATCGCCTACACGGCCGTGACGGGCAAGGGCCGCAAGGAGATCTACACGATGGACATGGACGGATATAATCCGCAGGCCGTCACCAACAACAAGTCTTTGAACCTGAGCCCCACATGGTCGCCGAACGGCCGCCAGCTCGTCTTCACGTCGTACCTCAAGGGCACGCCGGAGCTATACGTCTCCACGGTCGGCGAAAAAGGGATGAAGAAGATCACTTCGATGGGAGGTTCGAACATCACGCCCTCCTGGGCTCCTGACGGCAGCAGGATTGCGTTCTCTTCCTCGGCGAGCGGGATATGCAACATCTACACGATAACGCCGAACGGCGGCAAGGCCGCAAGGCTCACGGCATCCAAGGTCATCGACATCGCGCCGAAGTGGTCGCCGGACAGCGGCGCGTTCGTCTTCGCCTCCGAGCGAGCCGGGGGCCTGCACCTCTTCCGCATGCCGTCATCCGGCGGCGGAGCGCAGAGGCTCACCTTCGTGGGATACCAGAACGACATGCCGAGCTGGTCGCCGATGGGCGACAAGATCGCGTTTGCCGGGCGCAACGCGGGCACGTTCGACATCTTCATAATGAACCCGGACGGCAGCAACATACAGCGCCTGACCGTGGGTTCCGGCAGCAACGAGCACCCATCATTCTCGTCCGACGGCAGGCTCATCACGTTCGCCTCAACGCGCGGCGGCGCACCCGCCATTTACATCATGCGCGCGGATGGCTCCAACCAGACGAAGGTCTCGAAGGGCAACGGCGTGCTACCTGAGTGGGGCCCGCAGAAGAGAGAAGAACAGCAGCAGCAGTGAGCTCGGTCATTTCCCCTCCTTTGTAAGGAGGGGTCAGGGGAGGTAGATCTCGATCTACCCCACCCCATCCCTCCCCTTACAAAGGGGAGGGGGGTCATATGTTCGCGACAATCGACATAGGCACGAACTCCATACTGCTGCTCATAGGGGAGCCGCAGCAGGACGGCTCTGTCCTCGTCTCAGAGGACCGCGCCCTGGTGACGAGGCTGGGCCAGGGTCTCGTAAAGAGCGGCGAGATCTCCCGCAGCGCGGCAGACCGCACCTTGCACGCGCTCTCGGAGTACAAGCGCCTGTGCGATGAACGCGGCGTCTCCGAAATAGCCGCCGTGGGAACCGCGGCGTTGCGCAACGCCTCCAATGCCGCGACGTTCATCGAGCAGGTCCGGCGCGAGTTTTCCATCGACATCGAGGTGATCTCGGCCGAGCGCGAGGCCACGCTCACATACGAGGGCTCGGCGCACGACTTCGGTCCTGCGATAGCGGTCATAGACATAGGCGGCGGTTCGACGGAGATCATCGCGCAGAAGCGTGACCCTCACGGCAAGCTGCCCGGGCTCAACATCGTGAGCCTTCCACTCGGCTGCGTCACGCTCACCGAGAAATACCTGCACAGCGACCCGGTGACGCATGCAGAGCTGCACGATCTGAGGGCCGCGATCCATGCCTCGTTAGAGGAACGGTTGGAGCTGTCCATGTATGCACGTCCGAACGACCTCGAGTTCGTGGCCACGGCCGGTACGGCCACTACGCTTTCGGCAATGCACCAGAAACTCGCGCGGTATGAACCCGAGGCCGTGCACGGCAGCCGCATGAAGATGGCGGACCTGCGCGACATCCTGGATGATCTCGTGCGAATGACATTGGAGGAGCGCAAGAGAATCCCCGGCCTGATCCCCGAACGCGCGGACGTAATACTGGCTGGAGCGGAGCTTTTGCACGATGCGATGAGCTACCTCGGCTACGCGGACGTGACGATAAGCGATCGCGGCGCCAGATGGGGGCTGTTCTATGAGAAATTCTGCGCCCAGCATGCGCAATGACTAGAACTCATTTCAAAACCACGTTGTCACTTCGTTCTGACGATAGCGGCTATTTATTCCGAGCCTTCGGCTCGTCACGTATTATATTTTTGTACGTTGCTCGGTACGGATTGTCCTTCTGGACGCAACTTCGGAGGGGGAACCCCCCTCCCCGTGCCTTACGGCACGGTTCCCTTCCCCAGCGTCCATAAGGACAATCCTTCCCTCGCGGAGTTTTGAAATGAGTTCTAAACACGGTACAGGAGATACAACATGTCCCGGCATTCCGCGACGCAACGACACGCTAAGATGGTAACCGATCCCCGCCGTACGCCTGCGCTCCTGCGCGCCGTCAAGGCCGCAGTGCGGCCCGGCGATACGGTCCTCGATATAGGCACCGGGCTCGGCGTCCTGGCGATAGCCGCCGCAAAGGCGGGGGCGCAGCGAGTGTTCGCTTGCGACGTGGATCGGGCCGCGCTCGCGGAGGCGCGGCAGAACGCAAAGCGCGAAGGCTTCGCCGGCAAGATAAAATTCATCCGCGGCCTCTCGCATGATATCAGCATCCCCGCGCGCGCAGACGTCATCCTCTGCGAGACAGTAGGAAGCTTTGCGTTCGATGAAAACATACTCACAACGCTCTCCGATGCCAGGATAAGACTCCTCGCCAGGGAAGGGCGCATCGTCCCGGCGCGACTCGAGCTCTGGGGCGCCCTGCTGGAACGCGTGCCGCGCCTTGAGATGCCCGCTGAGATCGGTCGCGTGTCGAGTCGGGATCTGCTCAGCAAACCGCGCATGCTGGACGCGATCGACTTTGCATCGAGCATCCCCGAATGGATCCATGTGCAAGCGAGGTTTAAGATCAAGCACAAGGGCACGGTGCGTGCGCTGGCCGTGTGGCCGCGCGCGATATGGTGGGGAAAGGAACTCTCAGACGCTTCGCCGCTTCTCAAGCCCACGCACTGGAAGCAGGGCATACTCCCGCTCGAGCCGCGCGTCGTCACAAGATGCGATTCAGCGGACATCGAACTCATAATCCAGCCTCACCCGGACGATCCGCATACGATGACGGAGAGGCTGTGGAGGTGGATCGAGTGAAATGTAGAGCCCAGATCCGAACCGAGGGGTCATCACCCCGCATTTGATGTCGCAGTCCAGCGCCCAAATCAGGTAAACAATCTAACATATTGATTTAAAAAGTATAAATTCCCCAATCAGATCCCTGCGTTCAGGCATAACTATTGCATCTATAAATACCGATTACGCCCGCGCACCCACGTGCGGGCCACAAAGGAGCAATATAATGAAGAGCCTAAAATACCTTTTCCTGATCGCAATCATGGCAGCGGCTTTCGCTGCTTGCGCTGGATGCGGCGGCACTGATGGGACAGATACAGCACAGCTTGGGGCCGATAATGGCTCCCAGAGTCCCTGGGGCACGGACACATCCAGCACCGAGGACGCGGACGACGGAGCAGACGATTCCGCGAACACGCCGGTCGCAGTACAGAACAGCAGCGATGACGCAACGCCGCCCGCTGACCCGAGCTCGGGTTGTAAAGGCACGAAGCTCAAGATCAATTCGTTGAAAAAAACCAGCGGCGGGACAGTGGGCGATGAATATAAGGCCAGCATCAAAGCCAGCAATGGCTGCACGTCAAAGGGGAGTTACCACTGGGAGATCGATAATTCCAAATGCACGTGGATCGGCATCGAAGGCTCGTTCGACTCTAAGACCGTCACGGTGATCGGCATACCGGCTGACACCGCGGTTTGCGAGTTCTCCCTCACCGTGAGCGACCCGAACAATTCCGACGCAGCGCCGGTCAAAAAGAACTTCACGATCCAGGTCAGCGC
The DNA here is from genome assembly GCA_041658465.1 of bacterium. Taxonomy (GTDB): domain Bacteria; phylum UBA10199; class UBA10199; order 2-02-FULL-44-16; family JAAZCA01; genus JAJZQH01. The sequence goes on from JBBAAC010000003.1 coordinate 23,228, forward strand.
CAAGGCAGTGGGCCCGTCGCAGACTCAGAAGCCACCATCTAAACTTAACAATCCCGCAAGCCTCACGATGGAGTTGGAGGTGAAAAACAATGGGAATAAGACGAAGTTCAACAGCACGGACACTTACGGCAATCAGATCCTCGATGTTCAGCCATATGCAGACGAGGAAGCGGGCTTTACCAATGGAATCACGATAACGGCCACGGCCTCGGGCGGCAATGCGAAAAATTACACATGGCAGTTTGTGTATGACAACACGAAGAGCAAATGGGATTACAAAATCAACGACGATTCAGCTGATCCGGCCGAAATAAACAATATTATCGATAGCGCTACCAAGCCAGCTGAATTGGACTTAAATCACTGCAAGGAAAACACCTCCTGCACGATCACCCTCACGAATATCACGTCAAAACTGATCAGTGCACTTAAGGACCCGGAACACACGATTACCCTCAAGGTCATGGACGCCTCCAACAATTTTGTACAGAAAAACATCAAGCTGATATATATTTATCCTGAGGATCAGATCAGCGATCTGACGACGTGTTTGCGGATTTTAGACGCCTATGACACCCACGGCGATAACTTCAATCTACGCGTCTGGAAGGATGCGAGGCACAGAGAAAATGAAGATGTGCTCGCACACTGGAATGCGGGGCTTTATTCAACAGATATGGATGGCGCGAAGCAAATGTATCCCGTCGATCCCAGCTATGTTATTAGCGGCGATCCCAGCAAGAAATCCAGTCGTGGTTACTACTTAAGCTTCATGATCACCGGAAGCCAGAACCCTAGCCTCAGCCTCAACCTGGGCTGGGTGAAGTTTGCCACCAAGCACTGGTATGCAATGTTTGATGATCAGGTCCAGGAACCTGAGGTCTTTAATATGTATACGGAATTGGACCTGAACGTTGAATATGATTTTACATATTTAACTAATCAGCACGACAAGGACAAAGATGGCAAGAACGGCATAATATGGTTCAGGCGGCCGATGGACGGGAAGGGCACCTGCGAAATCGACGTGAAGGGCGTTGCCAAGGAGTGAATGCCTTGAGCCCTCAGGTCGAAGTGTGACGGAGCAATATTGAATCACCGGGGATCGCAAAAAGCGATCCCCTTTTTTTATTCCCGCAACGCGCGTTTGACCGCATCGAGCGTAGGTTTGATCGCCGCAGGTATCTTCACCGCCTGCATGGCAGCCGGCACGTCCTTGAGTCCGCTTCCGGTTATCAGCGCCACGATCGTCTCGTCGGATTTAATCGTTCCCTGCGCAACGAGGCGTTTGAGCCCCGCGATCGAGGCCGCTGCAGCCGGCTCCGCAAACACGCCGGTCAGATTCCCAAGCATGGATATTGCGGAGATGATCTCTTCATCCCTCACCGCGACCGCCACGCCCTTTGTCTCGACCAGCGCCTTCATCGCCCAGCGGCCCGCGCGCGGGACCCCGACCGATATCGAATCCGCGATCGTGTGGGGCTTGAGCGCGGGTTTTATCTCAAGATCCTCCGACTCAAACGCGCGCACGATGGGCATGCAACCGTCGGCCTGCACGAGCGCGAGCCGCGGGACGCGATCGACGAGCTTCATCGCAGCCAGCTCCCGGAATCCCTGCTCAATGCCTGCGGCAATCACGCCGTCGCCCGTGGGTATGATGATCCAGTCCGGGGCCTCATAATCCAGCCCTTCCCAGATCTCCAGGGCTGCGGTCTTTTTCCCCTCGACGGTGTAGGGGTTGTACGCGGTGTTGCGGTTGTACCAGCCGAAGTGCCTGCACGCCTCTATGGAGAGCTCGAACGCCTCGTCGTACGTCCCCTTTACAGGAATGAGCCTGCCCCCGAAGACCGCGATCTGCGCGAGTTTGGCGGCAGGCGCCTTCTCGGGCGCAAAGATCACGCTCGAGATCCCGACTGCGGCCGCCTGGCCCGCAAGCGCCGTGGCAGCGTTCCCTGTGGAAGCCGTGGCAACGACGTCGTGCCCGCGCTCGCGCGCCACCGCAACGACCAGCGCAGAGGCGCGGTCCTTGAAGGAGGCCGTAGGCATGACCGTGTCGTCCTTGAGCCAGAGCGCCGCGAGCCCGAGTTCCTGGCGCAGCCGCTCGGCCGGCCTGAGCGGGGTCGCGGATTCTATGAGCGGCGGCAGCGAGGCCGCTGATGAGATCGGGAGGATCGGCAGCCAGCGGCCGAGGCCGCGTTCGCTGTTTGATTCGAGCGCATCGCGCTCAAAGTATCGAGCTGTGGCCTCATACTCGTACACGCAGCGCAAAAGGCCCAAGAGCGGGTGCAAGGGCTTCTGCCGCGCGCTGCAGGAAGGACAGAGATATTCGACCTCCGCGGGGAGGTGGTGCTTGCCGCAGTCGATGCACTCGAGCAGGTGAGCCGTCATGGATTACCTCTTCCCCTCCCCTTTGTAAGGGGAGGATGGGTGGGGTAGCGGTTCTCCCCCTTTGTAAGGGGGAGTTAGAGGGGGTAGATCAAGATCTACCTCCCCTTTCCCCTCCCCGCCTGCCGGCCGGCGGGCAGGCTTACAAAGGAGGGGAAAAAATTACGCTTCATGCCTCTTCTTCATCTCAATACAATAAGCCGGGCAGATGCATGAACACAGAGCGCAGCCTACGCATTTTTCGTCATCTATCGCAGGAAATCTCTCGGCATCGAGAACTATCGCCCTGTGCCCGGCATCGCGGCACGCGATCATGCAGAGCCCGCAGCGCACGCATTGCTCCGCGTCCACGAGCGGCCGCCACTCCTGGCCGCGCACAAGCTCCTCGTGCGTCCCGATCTGCGCAAGCGCGCGGCCCATGATCTCGCGCACCGATCCGATCCCGCACCTCTCCAGGTGGAACGAAAGCCCCTCGATCAGATCCGTCACCATGTCGAAGCCGAAGTGCATGACCGCGGTGCAGAACTCGACCACCGACGCGCCGAGCAGAATAAATTCCATCGAGTCGCGCCACGTGACCGCGCCGCCGCTCGCGGCTATGGGCATTGCAGCGCGTCTTGCCACCTCTGCCACGCAGCGCAGCGAGATCGGTTTGATTGCAGGGCCGGATAATCCTGAATATGTTGAGCGACCTGCGATGTTGGGGATTGGAGTCCACTCGTGAATCCTCCCCCTTTGTAAGGGGGAGTTAGAGGGGGTAGAGGGTTCCTCCCCTTTGTAAGGGGAGGTTAGGAGGGGTAGATCATGCTCTACCTCCCTTTGCCCCTCCTTACAAAGGAGGGGAAAAACGATGAGATCCACGCCCATGAGCGCGGGCACCGTGTTTCCGACGCATACCGCATCAGCGCCGGCAGCCTTGACAGCCAGCGCGACCTCAGCGATGTCCGCAACCTGCGGAGTGAGCTTTATGACCACCGGCGTCGCACCCGCTGCCTCTTTTATCCAGCCCGCTACTTGCGCGGATGCATTTGCATCCTGCCCAAGCATTGCGCCGGGCCTCAGGCCCATCGTGCCCTGCGGACAGGAGAAGCTGCACTCTATGAGGTCGGCCCCTGCTGCAGAGCTGCGGCGCGCGAGTTCCTGCCATGACTCCTTCGACTGTCCGCTGATCGACGCGATCACGCGCTTGTCGGGGAATTCGGACTTGAGCGCCGCAATCCTCTTCTCGACCTCATCGATGTGATAACGGCTTATGAGGTCTATGTTGCCCATGCCGACCAGCCGCTCAGTGCCCATGTCCATGCCGCTCATCATGGGATAAACGAGGTCAACCGGCGTGCCCTCTACGGAAGTGGTCTTGAGCACCGCCCCTGCCCAGCCCGCACGGAACGCGTCGCGCACCATGTCGAGCTCGTCGGTAGACGGCGAGGCCGCGAGGATGAACGGGTGCGCGAATCGCACGCCGCAGAACTCTACGCTGAGATCAACTCTGGGTTCTGGATACATTTTGTACTCTCGTAATCCGGTGTTATTTTTTCATACACCGCTTGTTTTACTTTTCTGAGGCAATGCCTTCAACTCCCGCCGGATCTCGGCTTTCAGCTCTGCCTCCGTTGGTAGATGCAGCTTGTAGCGGCTGGCGAAAATAGTTTTCTGCTGATCCCGCCCAAGAGTGTACTTCACGACCATGTCGTTCTTATCCGCGCAGAGAATCAGCCCGAGCGTCGGATTATCGCCCTTTGTCCGACGCTCACGGTCATAGTAGTTCACGTAGAGTTGCAGCTGCCCGAGATCTTGATGGGTCAGCTTGCCTGTCTTGAGGTCGATGATGACGTAGCATTTAAGGATAGTGTGGTAGAAGACCAGATCGATGTAGAAATGATCGCCATCCAGCGTAAGGCGTTCCTGCCGCGCCACAAACGCGAATCCTTTGCCGAGTTCAAGCAGGAAAGTCTGCAGATTGTCTATGAGGGATTGCTCAAGCCCGGTCTCTACCAATTTCGGCGATTCAGGAAGTCCCAGGAATTCCATTATCATTGGATCTTTGAAGATGTCTGAGGGTTTCGCTACTTCGTGGCCTTTGACGGCGAGGCGCATGAGTCCCTTTTTGTCCTTGCTCAGCGCAAGCCGATCATAGAGCAGGCTTCCGATCTGTCGTTCCAGTTCGCGCGCTGACCAGTTGTTATTGATAGACTCGATCTCATAAAATGCCCGAGCCTCCGTTTTGTCCACGCGCAGCAGGGTTCGATAGTGCGTCCATGAGAGGTTCGGATGAAGTTGGCCTGGCTTCCAGACACACTCTCCAGAAGAAAAGCTACGCAGTGCGTAGCTTTTTCCAGAAAGAACGGGATCTTGGTTCCCGGGTAAAAGGCTACGCACTGCGTGGCCTTTTGCGACTTCCACCAATCGGGGGTATTCTAAATAGAATTTTCGAAAGTATTTTACATTCGCAAGGCTGTAGCCGGCGCCATAATCCGATTGAAGCCGCGCTGAAAGATCGCGCACCAACCCTTCGCCATAACCGGCCCGTCGGGAGCCTTTCTGTTCCTCCTCCACAATCTCTCTGCCAATGAGCCAGTTGGCCGCCACCTGCGCCGTATTGACGGACCTCGCCGCACTCGACCGGGCAGATTCCAGGATGGACCGAATCCGTTCGTAGATGGAAGATGGGTTCTTGATGGCAGGGCGCTTGCTGTTCACGATTGCTCCATTACCCAGAAAGATTCGAATGTGAGATTACGGGTCGAAGAAACTAAGGTCAAGCATGATGGCAGCGCTTTCCGGCCTTCCCTCCTCGGATACTAAATATCGAAATGCTTTTTAAGATATGCCTTGATGCTCCCCATAACGTTATCGTCCATTTTGCCGATTCGCTTGATAAACCGGGATCGGTCAAATGAAGTAATTACGTGTACCTTGACAACAGAATCGACAAAAAGACGATTATGGACGTTCTTACGTACCGCGATGTCATCTTGATGCGCCTTTTCCATCTGTGACGTCAGCGGCATGATAGTCACCAGGCTCGATTGCCTCAAGCCCTTGTCGGCCTCGATTATCACGGCCGGCCGTTTTTTCTGGTATTCGTGACCGACACTGGGCTCGAAATCGACCAGGTAGATGTGACCATATTGGAGTTGCAAAGGAATCTCCTCAGAGCTTTTCGTAATATTCGGCTTCTTCCCTGGATATAGGACCAAGCTGACTGATCAGGTCCAGGGCGGCCGCGCCCTCCCAAATCTTTCGATAGTCTCGCTTGGCGTAGGGGAATTCGCGCTCAACAACGAGACCATAGTCGATGACCCCACCCTCTGCTGTCAGCATCCATGGTGCGTCCAGATGGACGTAATTCTCAATTTCGGCGGCATTCATGTCCGAGAGCCGCGCAATCACCTTATCGACAATTTCCACTTCCTTGACGGAGAAACCCTCTGTATTCGGCTCCGCCAAGGCCACATATCTCTTTTGCGGTTTCCCAAAATATTCATGCGTGAAGATCTTGAGTTCATCCTTCTGCATCATCGATTTGACGACTCGTTCAAAATCGGCCCGCCCTGGAACCGGCCCGAACTGGAGCCTCCGATAGGAAATTCCGGTCACCGGCGCACCGAGGAGTTCAAATGCATCGAAATCGATAAAGTAGAGAAGCTTATAGATGACGGTCTCGCCGACATTCGGTTTGCCGCCACACTTTTCGAGCAGGTAGAGGAGCACGTTGCGCAATTTATTTGCGTCAAAGCGAAATGTGTGTGTCTGCACTTGCACGTGATGTTCCTCTTTTGCCGGCAGCGGAGATTTTAGAAGGGCATCCACCGTTACGGAGAAGAATTCCGAAAGTCTCACCAGCTCCGCGCCATCGACTGTTCGTTTGCCGTTTTCAATCTGGCCGACTGCCTGCCGGGTTATTCGCAGATGCCTCGCCAGCATCTCCTGCGAAACCCCGGCATCCTCGCGTAAAGCCTGAATCCGTTGCCCAAATTGCTTTTGGGTCAGGATCGCCATTTTTTCATTCCTCCAGAAAGAAGTATAACAAATGCAAGATTAAGTTGCAAGGAAATGCATTATTTTATTGCCATCAGATAAAATGCATTGCATGGCTTCCTAAATGCCTTTTAGGCAGGCAATTATCAGCTCTGCCCCTCTACGATTTTTATCTCCTCCTTCGTCAAGCGGCGCTGCGGCAAGGATGAACGGGTGCGCGAACCGCACGCCGCAAAATTCTACGCTGAGATCAACTTTGGGTTCGGGGTACATCATTCTTCCTTTTATAAGGGCCATCAGGTTTTTTTGTCGCACCTATGTGGAATTTTTTTACTGAGCTCCGCAGCTTTTCCCGGATGAACGTAGATTGTTTCGATCAAAGATTCTACTATATCCATGCATGATATGAGATCCCCTTCATTCGGAGAATACTGGCGGTGCATTACTGCATGACCGGCTTCAAGAACAGTATCGAGAATCTTCTTCTGTTCTTCTGTAACAAATCCCTTGGAATGTAACTCCGACAAATTACTGGAAAAACTACCATGATCGCCGACTTTCTGAATCATCATATTTTCAAGGAGAGCTCTAATCCCCATTGTTGCCAACCGAACCGATTTGTTCTGAAGACCGATATAAATCTCTTCCAGCAAACAGTTCAAATCATAAAGCGCTTCATTGCGATACACCTCAGCGAACCAACGAGGTCTTTGACGCGAAATCGGTGGCGGATAGTAATTGACCGATGGCTCGAGATCGCCCGTTTGCGGGTCAATATCCTCAGAAAACCAACATGTATGACGAAGCGCAATTTTTTCACAACCACAACACTTCAGCAATTCATAAAGGTCACTACCAGAAAAGCCCGACTCTTCATTATCCCATTTACTTTCATGGGCGTGAAGTATTTCGTGATTTCGCTCACCCAAGCAACCATTGCAATGCGCTTTAGTTATATCCATTTATTCAGCTCCTATCATACCCATACATCTGGCCGCACTTGGTCCTGGTGCATCGCTCGTCATGTGCATCCTGCATTTTCCTGCGTTCGCAAGTCCTGCCCCCACGGCATTTCCGTCATGACCGGGAGTAAATGGGGTCCATTTGCTCGATCGCTGAACCCCCTCGTCACCGGGCAGAAGGAGAGATTCCCCACGCAGTGCGTGGGGAATTCGACCTTCGATGAGGTTTGGGTAGGTCAGGTAAAAGTCCCGGAAGTGCTCAAGATTATTGACGGAATAGCCCTTGCCAAAATCCGATGTCAAACGGCCGGACAATTCCACAATCAGGCGAGAGCCATATGCAGCCCGCCTCTTCCCCTTCTGTTCCTCTTCCACTATCTCTCTGCCAATGAGCCAGTTGGCAGCCACCTGCGCCGTGTTGACGGACCTTGCTGCACTCGACCGGGCAGATTCCAGGATGGACCGAATCCGGTCGTATATGGAAGATGGGTTCTTGATGGCAGGGCGCTTGCTGTTCATTATCTCTCCATCTTTTAGTGCTTCGCCTTGCATGCCTTTAATCGCGCATCGACCTTCTGTATAAAATCGTCAGCAATATTCAACATGGCCTCTGCGTACTTGGCCATATCTTTCTTATTTCGGCGACGCCTGTCCCATTTTTTCTTTGCACTGGTTTCGAGATCCATTTCATGAATGATCTGATTTCTGGCGATAAATGCTTCATTGAGTTCTCTCTTATTAATCTGAATCTGCTTATCGACACATAGCTTTTTAGCTACTTCGATGAGTTTTGAAGTGCTCTGCAATGACTCGCCCGTAATATCCTCGATGACCAAATCAATTAATCCTTCCTTAAGGTCTTTTGACAACATTGCACCGGCAAGCATTTCGCCATGATCATCGAGTTTTTTTAAAACATCTCGATGAATCATTTTGGCTGCTTCAGATCGAACATCTTCTTCATGAGTGACCAGCTCATAATAACAGCTTTTTACTATACCTTTAATCGTTGCATCGAGTGCCGCTCCGGCGATGACCACCATCGCCCTAAGAATGTCCTGTTTTATTTGAAGCGGCGCTCCTTTCTCTTTTTTCCCCTGTGGTCCATGATATAATCCATACAGATGATTTACAGACTCAATGCCATATTCAAGTCGATGCTTAGAGTCATCAAGCATTTCATCAACCTTCGTACTTCTAAGTTTGTAGATCTGCTTGTTGTCTTTTTTCATTATTCCCCCTTTTCTACGCCTCCAACCTCGCCATCAGCTATTATGCAGGCTCGATCATGATCCCCAACCGAGCACTCTTCCAGCAATATAGTGTGCCTGATCATACAATATCGCCATTCTGAACCCAACTGCATTTTAGTCAGGTACGCGATGCGGTTTCGAATAAGACGGCGCTTTTCGGCCTTCCCGGAGGAGAGGTTAAGGCGCTCTTCCATGAAAGCAGGATGCGGGACGATGACAGGCGTGGGGTGAGCGCCCTGTGAGACAATCAGGCGCGGCTTCGAGCGGAGTGTATGAGGAAGTGAAATCTTCGATTGCTTTCACCCATTTGGGGCCTGACCAGAGGGAAGACACCAAATGGGATGAAGGCAACGAAGATTTCGCGACGAGTAACGGAGCGAGTGGCGCCGTCGAACAGGGCGTTCACCCTACGCCTGTTGCCGTCGCTCAAGGACGCACACCGAGGTACCCCTCGATCGCCAGAGCAGCGAGCCTTCCGTGACCCACCGCGCGCGCGGCAGTGCCGCCGCCGAAGGCGATGTCGCCGCCTGCGAATACGCCGGGCACGGATGTGGCGAACGTGGCCCTGTCCACAGCGAGCATGCCGCCGGGCGTCGTGCGGAGGCCGAACGTGGACGCGGGATCGTGGCCCGTTGCGATGATCACCGAGTCGCATGCAATTGTGAACTCCGTACCCTCGACGTCGAAGGCATGGGGCAGGCCCGGAACCTTCTCGCGCCAGCGCACGCGCACGCATCGCGCGCCCGTGGTTCGATCGGGACCATGGACCGCGTGCACGACGGTGCGGAAATAGAACTCCACCCCTTCGTCCCATGCCGCGTCGATCTCTTCAGGATACGCCGGCATCTCGCGCTGCGTACGGCGATATAGCACGAGGCACTCGACGCCCAGGCTGCGCGCTGTGCGCGCCGCATCGAGCGCCGTGTCGCCGCCGCCGATCACGACCGCCCTCTTCCCGAGATCCTGTATCTCCCCGCGCTTTGCAGCGCGCAGGAAATCGAGCGCCTGATAAACGCCCGGGATATCGGCGCCCACGAATCCGCTCTCCCTGGGCTTATCAAGGCCCGTGGCGACAAAGACCGCGTCAAAGCCCTCGGCCAGCAATCGCTTCGGGTCATCGACCGATGTATTGAAAGCGAACTCGACACCAAGCTTTCGGATGAACTCGATCTCGAAATCGAGCACCTCCAGCGGGAGCCGAAACGACGGTATGCAAAGCCCCAGCATCCCTCCGGCCGCAGCCTCGCGCTCGAATACCGTGACCGAGTGATCGCGGCCTGCGAGCTCGGCCGCACACCCAAGCCCGGCGGGACCGGCGCCCACCACCGCGATCCGCTTGCCCGTGCGCTTCGAGGCCAAAGGCTCGATCATGCCCACGCGCCGTTCGTACTCCATCACAAAGCGCTGCAGCCCCTGGATATCTATCGGCCTGGAGAGGCTTTCTGCAGAGCACTCCTTGCCGCAGAGCACGCCGGTGGGGCAGATGTACGCGCACGAGCCCGCGAGCACGTTGTATCTGCGGAGCATGCGCACCGCGCCGTCCAGGTTATCGAAGCGGACCTTTCGGATGAACGCGCGCGCGTCCACTCCGGCCGGGCAATCGCAGACGCAAGGCGCATCCGCGCACATAAGGCATCGGTTCGCCTCGAGCATCGCCTGCACCTTTGTGTAGGTCTTCTTGGACATATCGGGACTATCTCCCCCCCATCGTGAGCGCCATTATGGCCTTTGCCGTATGAAGCCGGTTCTCTGCCTCATCGTAGATAATCGACCACTTCTCGCTGTCGATCACTTCGTCCGTGACCTCCCTGCCGCGATCCGCGGGCAGCGCGTGCATGTACTTCACATCCTTTGAGGCGAGCCCCATGCGCCGCGCATCGCAGATCCAGTCCTTGTGCTTTAAGAGATTCACCTTCATCCTGGCCCTGTGATTCTCGTCGTCGATCCATTCCGAGAGCCCGGCAAATCCACCCCAGTTCTTGGGTATCACGACCTGAGCACCTTCGAAACCTTCATCCATCTTATCGGTATAGCGGAGAGAGCCGCCGCCCTCTTGTGCGTTCTGCATCGCCTGCTCAACGATCTCCGGCATGAGCGGGAATTCCGGCGGCGCTGCAACGGTCACATCCATGCCGTAGCGCGTGAAGAGCAGGATCTGTGACTGGGGCACTGAGAGCGGTTTTGCGTGGCTCTCGGCAAATGCCCAGCTGATAGTGACCTTGAGCCCCTTCAAATTCTTGCCGAACTTCTCCTGCATCGTCATGAGGTCCGCCATCACCTGCATCGGGTGATAGACATCATCCTGAAGAGACATCACCGGGATCGTGGCGTATCTGGCCAGGTCGCGCAGGTATTTGTTGCCGGTTCCGTAGAAGCAGTTGCGGCACGCGATGGCGTGCCCCATTCGCGAGAGCACGACGGCCGTGTCCTTTGCGGTCTCGCCGTGGGAGAGCTGCATCTTGTCAGGGGTGAGGTCGTGCGCATTGCCGCCGAGCTGCGTGATGCCGCAACCCATGGAGTTGCGCGTGCGCGTGGACTGCTCGAAGAAAATCATGAAGACCGTCTGGTTCTTGAGCCAGTCTGTGATCTCGCCGCGCTTCTTTCGCTCCTTGAGCTCGCAGGAGAGCTCGAGCGCGCGATCGACCTCCTCTTTGGTCCATTCCTGTTCGGTGATGAAGTGCCGGCCCTTCATGGATGACATGGCAAACCTCCGCATGGATGACAGCCACGCCATGTTTTATCTTACGCCGGCCAAAAGGACAAAAGAAAAAGGGCGCGGGATTCCCGCGCCCTTTGGCTCAAGATCGCCCCGTTCACTTGTCCGTTACGATGCGGCGGGCGTTGATCACGAGCGGCGGCCCGACGACCACATCGCCCGATGCCGGTTTGTCATCCGCGGTTGCAGCGGGTTTTTCCGTATCGTCGGCCGGCTGTTTGCCCGTCTCATCGGCCGGCTTCTGGTCATCCCCGTCCGTCGGCTGCTTCGTACCATCCGCCGGCGGCTCTTTGATCGCCACGGACTCCTCCGTGCAGTCCGGGACGAGCGCGGTCCCTATATCCGACAGGGTCACGGCTATCGCCTTGATCTCCGGCTCCATGTTGCAGTTCGTGGCCGTAAACTCGTTTTGGGTCCCGTCGGCCGCGACATAGACAAATGAGGTGCCAGCTTCGCCTACACACAGGCTTGCATCATCCGCGGGCGCGTAGTTGACGAGGTCCGCTGCCAGCACCTTCTGCGAGATCTCGTTCAGGTTCTCGGCCGTGATGACGCCGGATCCGTTGCAGCTGTCCGCGAGGTCGCCCTGATAATAGCTCTCGATCTTGAGCGTGAGATTGTTCTTGTCGTCGATCGAGATCTCCTTCGTGATCTTGGTGGGATTGACAGCGCCGTTCCAGGAGATCGTGAGCGACTTGAATACATCGCCCGGCTGCACATCATTGATATCCTTGTTCACATCCACCGCCTCCCCGTTCGAATGCGAACATGCTGCCAGAAAGAGAAGCGCAAGGACTGCACCCGCGTATTTATACATGATTTCCTCCTTTATCATCGTGTGTCCAGTTTTCGACGGCGCCTCCGGAAAGTTGCTCGAAAAATGAGGGCTGCACGATAATTATAACTTAATGATTTTATTATCTATTTTGATATGCTAACCTTGGTTGCCATTTTGGATCAACGGATCGAAGGCGCCACCGGAGGATAAAATGAAGAGATCGGTCAAGGCCACCCTGTACGCATCCGCCGCTGTCATAGCGATATTCGCCGGGATCGTACTCATCAAATACGCCACGATCTATCTGCTGGACAGGCAGGTGCGCAAGGCGTGGGCGCCGCTCGAACAGGTGCTGGAGACGCGCTACACCAACGTGCCGAGACTCGTGAAGGGGCTTACTGAATTCAAAGGCGCAGAGGACGAGCAGTCCCGCGCGCTTACCGAGGCATATAAGGAATTCGCAGCAGCCGGAAGCATCCCCGACAAGGTCAGGGCCGGCAAACATATCGAGATGCTGCTCAGGGACTTTTTCATGCACCAGCAGGAGCAGCTCCCGGAGATCCTCTCGAATTACGACTTCCTGATAGCGCGTAGGCAGTTCCAGGTGACCAGGCAGCTGATAAAGCCGCCGCTCAACGAATTCGACGCGGCGGTGACGAGGTTCAATATTTATACGGACATATTCCCGAATAGCATCATAGCCAGGAAGATGGGGATCCGGCACGAGGGTTATTACTTCAACCCTGACGGGACGACGAGGTAACGCAGTGCCGGCACTTACCTTGAACTTATTGAGTCCTGCATAATATTGTGACAACGAGCAATGACAAATCATCCCCCTCCTTTGTAAGGAGGGGCCAGGGGAGGTAGATCATGGTCGCATCTGCGGTCTACCCCTCCCATCCTCCCCTTACAAAGGGGAGGGGTTGTTAGTCACTATATTATGCAGGACTCAATAGGAATGCAGACGGGAATGCCGCGTAAAACGCCGCGGCCTTCCAGAGGTGCTCGATCGGAATCCATTCATCCGGCGCGTGCGCCTGTTCCTCAAAGCCCGGGCCGAATCCCACGCAGGGGATTCCGTGCATGCCGCATATCGCAACGCCGTTTGTCGAGAACGTCCACTTATCGATCCTGGGCGCGGAGCCAAAGAGAGACTTGCACGCGTCCGCTGATGCACGGACCGCACGATGATCTTCAGGGATCGCCCACGTGGGAAAATATTTATCGGTCGGATAGATTTTTCCGGTATATGCGGCCCTGCGATAAACCGGCACAGATACCTCGAGACCCGCGATCTTCTCCAGCTCCCCTATCGCTTCCAACTGCGCGATCGCAATTTTCCTATTCTCGTCCAGCGCCAGTCGCCTGTCGATATAGATGCGCGCCGAATCGGGCACCGCGCACTGAGACGGGCCGGACGAGCTGAAATCGCTCACAACGATGGTGCCCTTTCCAAGAAACTCGTAGCCCGTTAGCCGCGCGTTCAGCCTCTCGATCTCAAGAGCCACGCGCGCCATCTTATAGACCGCGTTGTCGCCGCGCTCCGGCGCGGAGCCGTGCGCGGATTTGCCACTGCAGGAGACCTCCATCTCCATGCGGCCGCGATGACCTCGATAGATGTTGAGCCCGGTGGGCTCGGTGATCACGCATACGTCCGGCTTGATCCCATCTTCCTTTATCAAGTGCCGCCAGCAGAGGCCGTCGCAGTCCTCCTCCATCACCGTACCCGTGAAGAGCACGGTAAAGTCGCCCTCGATACCCAGCTCCTTCATCATGCGGCCCGCCGCGATCATGGCCGCCATGCCGCCCTTCTGGTCCGCGGCGCCGCGACCCCAGACCCTGCCATCGCGCACGTGCCCTTTGAAAGGATCGAAGCTCCAGAGCGCGCGGTTGCCCGAGTCCACTGTGTCGACGTGCGCGTCGATGGCGATCAGCGTCTTGCCGCTGCCTATGCGGCCTATGATGGAGCCGAGGCCGTCCACGCGCACCTCGTCGAATCCCGCATCGTTCATCTCGTTGCCGATCCGTTCCACCACAGCGCGCTCGTCGCACGAGAGGGACGGAATCGAGACGAGGTCAGCGAGCAGGTTTGCGGTCCGCTCGCTGCCGCGTCGGGCACAGTCTTGAATGCTTGATGAAGTTGACATTGTCGATCCTGGAGAAAAAAACTCCTCCCCTTTGTAAGGGGAGGTTGGGAGGGGTAGATCATGATCTACCTCCCCCTGCCCCTCCTTACAAAGGAGGGGAGTAGGGGTTATCCGATGCGCCTTACAAAATTGCCGTAGCCCGGCGGCACTGTAACCCCCTTGCCCTCTTCGTAGACAAAGGATCCGCGGCACATCGTTCGAACCACCCTGCCGGTAAACTCCCTGCCTTCGAACGGCGTGAACTTCCCCTTGGAGGCGAAGTTCTCGCCGCGGACCGTCCACTTTTTGGAAGGATCTATGAACGCCAGATCCGCGTCGGTGCCGGCCACTATCGCGCCCTTGCGCGGATAGAGCCCGTAGCGTTTCGCAGACGCGGAGGATGTCACCTCCACCAGCCGCGCAAGAGTCAGCCTGCCCGCGCAATAGCCGTCGGAGAGCGGATAATGCAGGACGAGCTCCGTGCCGGATATGCCGGAGTAATCGGTCCAGATGCTGCCGCTTTCCTTCTCCTTGGGCGTGCAGGGCGCGTGATCGGAGGCGATGAAATCGATCCCGCCGTTTGCGAGCGCCTCCCACAACTTCTGCGAGTCGTCTTTGGTCTTTACCACCGGCGCGGTCTTGAGGATCGCGCCGCGCTCCTCCAGCTCATCGTGCGAGAACGCGAGATAATGGGGGCAGGTTTCGAGAGTTATATCCGCGCCCTTCTTGCGCGCCTCTATGGCAGCCGCCGCAGCCGCCGCAGAGCCCACGTGCACGATATGGAGCGAGCAGCCCGTCTCCTGGGCTATGGCGATGCCGGTCCTTGCGCCCTCGAGCTCCGCTGGATCGCTGCGCGCCTCATAGTATGCCTTGGCATCGCGCCTGCCGGCCACCTGAAGGCTGGCAGTGCGGCGCTGGACGATATCGCGGTCCTCGGCATGGAGCCCGAGCACCATATTGAGTTCGGCCGCCCTGCGCATGACCTCTACGAGTTCCAGCGGCAGCAAGTGCTCGAAGGTCGGCATGCCGGAGAGCAGGTAGCACTTGATGCCCACCACGCCCTCGTGCTTGAGCGAGCGGATGTGCGAGCGCCAGCTGTTGGTGCGAAACGCGTTGCCCGATATGCCGCCCCAGAGCGCGAAGTCGATCACGGACATGTCGTTTATCACGCGCAGCTTCGCCATGAGCCCGGCGCGCTCCGTGACCGGCGGGATCGAGGTGTCCGGCATGTCTATGACGCAGGTGACCCCTCCGGCGGCGGAACTCATCGAGCCGCAGGTGAAGTCCTCGTGTTCGGTATATCCTGGGGTGTCGAAATGAACGTGCGGGTCGATGGCGCCCGGGATGACCAGCAGGCCGTCCGCGTCTATCACCTGTTCGCCGCGCGGGAGCCTTGATTCGCCCGGCAGGATTTCGCGGATCGCCTCGCCGTCGATCACGATGTGAACGCGCCGCGTCTCGTTGCCCTCGCCGGTCGATATCTCCGCATTTGCTACAACTGACATCGCTTTCCCTCGCCCTCTTTTTCAGCTGCTCACCTTATAGCATCATCTCCCCGGGGCTACCACAAAGATATGCAGCGGCGCTCGTCAAGAAGCCACGCGAGACTCCCGAAGGCCACACCTGCGACGGCGTTCCGGGATCGTCTGTTTCGGAACGCACCTCTGGCTATCATCTCGCAAGCTAACACCGTGCCAAAGCACGCGGTGACCTGCGGCTGGCATCTCGCAAACCGACACCGAGTTAAGCCCAGATCTTACGGCTAACGGTAAATTTCCAGCCACCGCGGTCCCCATTGCTCGAAGCCTGCCGCAGGTCACCGCTCGTTCTGTGCCACCGACCGTGGCTTATCGATAAACGGGGGAAACCCGCTTGCCACATGCCACTCCTTACGTTGTATCAAGGCGCATGACGAGCGGGGTCCCCAGCCCAGCTTCGAGCAATGGGGACCGCAGAGCTAGTAATTCACCGTTAGCCTTATAAGTTGAGCTAAACTCGGTGTCGGCTTGCGAGATGATGGGCTGGGGACCCCGCTTGCGCAGTGGCGATGGCTAACGTTAGAGAGAACGAATGCCAGCCGCAGGTCGCCGCGTGTTTTGGCTCGGTGTCGGCTTGCTGAGCGAACCCCAATATGAATTCGGAGGGAAGCCACGTTACAACCTGCGCTGCTCCATGATCTCGCGGTCTATGCCGGGGATGAGCAAACGCTCGCGTTGCCAATACTCGGCCGAGCGCTGAGAGCGAAGCTCCTCTACGGACTTCCCCTGCTGCTCCACCCACGTGAAGTATTTGAGGTTGGCCCAGCAGTCGCGTACGTGCGGAATGCCCTCGCCTATGAAGTCGCGGCCCTGGTGATGGAAGATCGAAACCAGACGTCGCGACGCCTCCGCCTTGTCCATCCTGCCCTGCTCGCGGTTCATATCCTTGAGCACGCTCGTGTAGCGGCTGGCCGAGTCCGTGGCCACGGTGAAGAGTATGTCGCCGCGGCCGAAGCCATAATGCTTTGCGGCCTTGATCGCGCCAAGCACATTGCAGATCCCCGAGATGCCGAAGAGACCCCGCAGGCACTCAAGGTGGTCCTTGTCCACGCCGTATTCCGCCAGCACGTCCAGCCCTTCTTCCTCGCAGAATATCTGCATCCCTTTTTTGCAGTCCCACTCGTCGATGCAGATGATGGCATCCATGTTGTCCGTATTGTGTATCCACGTGACGTGCTTGTCGCCGATCCCCTGGATGTCGTGCGAGCCAAAGCCGTTTGCATATAACGTGGGGCACTGCACGGGCTCGAGCCCCACTATCCGGCAATTGCAGTGGGCTTCCTTTGCGCGGTCTCCGGCTGCGATGGTCCCGGCCGAGCCCATCGCGGAGACGAAGGCAGCAAAGCGGCTGCCGACTCCCCCGGCCTTGAGGTCTTCAAAGAGCTCCAGCACGGAGTTGCCGGTCACATAATAATGAAAGCGGTAGTTGCCGAACTCAGCGAACTGGTTGACGATGACCGTGTCGGGCTCGCGTGCGAGTTCGTGCGTCTTGTCGTAGATCTCCTTCACGTTCGATTCGGAGCCGGGCGTGGTGACGTAGCTGCCGCCGTACGAACGGATCATCTCGAAGCGTTCCCTGCTCATCCCCTCGGGGAGTATGACGAGCGACTCGTATCCCATGCGCGCGCCCACGTATGCGCCGCCGATCCCGTAGTTTCCGGTCGAGGGCCAGACGAGCCTTTGCCTGCCCGGCCGGATCGCGCCTGAGACCTGCTTCTCTATGGTACACGAATATGTAGCACCCACCTTGTGGCTGCCTGTGGGGAACTTGCTGCCGACGATTACGCAGATCTCCGCGTCGATTCCGGTGATCTCGCGCGGCAGAACCACGTGCCGCACGCGGCCCTGCGTATCTTTCCAGGTGATGTTGAAGAGGTTGAGCGGCGAGAGCGGATCTTTTTCCGCTACTGCGAGCGCCTTGCCGCGGATGTCAGCCGGAATCTTCTCAGGATGCAGCATCTCTTCGAATGTGGGGCCCCAGATTAACGGTGATGACATTGAACACCTCTGTTTTCGTGTCGTGACTGGTGATTAGTGACTGGCGTGAAATGCACGATCTACCTCCCCTGACCCCTCCTTACAAAGGAGGGGAAATATTCCCTCCCCTTTGTAAGGGGAGGGTCAGGGTGGGGTAGATCCTGAACTTCACTGCCAGTCACTAATCACCAGTCACCATTCACAACTCGCGAATCACAACATCCTCTTCCATAATTTCACAGCGAGATTTTTCGCCTCTTTCGCCACAGCCGCCTCGTCCACCCCTATGATCTCATGATCGTGCATGCATATGCGGCCGGCGACAATTGTCGTGCGAACCGGCGCGGGCAAGATCCCGAAGAGCAGATGCCCCGCCGCGTTCTCCTTTGAGACCGGAGTGGACGGAATCGCATCCATTATAATGATATCGGCTGATGAGCCCTTCTCGAGCGCGCCTATCGGCAACCCGAAATGACCAGAGGCGAATGCAGGCGCCGTCTTCCAGACCGCGCGAGTAGCCTCTGCAAACCCGGCCTGCGCGTCCTGCTCCTCTATCCTCTGCAGCACGGATGCAAGCCTCACATCGGCGGAGATTCCGGCGCTCATTCCGTCGGTGCCGATGACGACCGGCACCCGGCGGTGGATGAGTTCAAGCATCGGAGCCACGCCGACTGCATTATTGAGGTTTGAGAGCGGGTTGTGAACTGCCGTGCATCTACTCTTCGCGAGTAGATTGATGTCCTTTGAGTCAACATGCACGCAGTGCACAGCGAGCGATCCCGGACAGAGGATGCCGCGTTTGGCGAACCGCGCCACAGGGCTCATGTTGAATCGCTGCCGCGTGGCCCTCACGTCCTCTATCCCCTCGGCCACGTGCACGTGTGCGCCTGCGCAAAAGACATCCATGAGCGCCCGAGCGCAGCCGAGCGTCGCGTCCGAAAGCGTCATGGAGGCGTGCAGCCCCACCATCCCGCCGCGCATCCGAAGAGGGTCGATCTCGCGCTCCTCGTGAACCCTCTCCAGCCACATCGCGGATTCATCGAGCGCCGCGTCGCGCGCGCGCCGACCTGCCCTGTCGGAGATCTCAAAGCAGAGCGATGCGCGCAATCCCACCAGAGCAAGCGCCTCGGAGATCGCGTCGAGCGAGCCTTTGATCGCGCCGTAGCTGGCGTGATGATCGAACACGGTGGTGACGCCGGCGCGAATCGCTTCGATGCCGCCCAGAAGCGCGCTGATGTGCACGTCTTCGAGCGTAAGTTCTCGATCGAGCCACCACCAGAGATCCTTGAGCACGGCACCGAACGAACGCATCCTGCCCACGCGCATCCCGCGCGCCAGTGCACCGTAAAAATGCATGTGAGGATTTATGAAACCGGGGAGCACATACCTGCCGCCTGCGTCGATATTCACGGCACCAGCCACGCGCGGCATCTTCGAACGATCGCCAAGGGCCTCGACCCGACCCTCTCGGATATGGATGAATCCATCGGGGAAGAC
>JBBAAC010000004.1:0-40465 GCA_041658465.1 bacterium
CACGTGCCTGTCGAGACAGTTTACTGAGATGTTGGTCTCCGCGCCTTCGTAGAACTTGATGTCGATCTTGTCGCGGAAGTCGTAGGTGCGGACCTTATTCCATTTCTTGAACCACTCGAAGTCCTGAGCCATCTCGCCCCAGAAGCCTTCCGGGTCGTTGATCGAACGGTCGTACATCTTCTTGTATTCCGCAAAGCTCTTGATCCATGCGTTTTTCTGGAGTTCGGCAGGCGGCTCAAACTTTCTGGTCTCCGCCATCATGGATTTGATCGTGTGCGTCTCTGACATGACTGCCTCCTTGGATGTGATCGGTTCCAGACATGAAAACGGCCGCATGAATCGCGGCCGCATTCGTATATCCGGGTTATGTAACTATTGTCAACGTCTTGATGTAGCTCAATTTACGGCTGAAGGCGCTGGCTGGGTGGTCGGCGCAGTCGGCTGATCAGCTTGCTGCGCGGAGTTGTCCGACGGAGTTGCAGCTGTGGCAGCATTCGTATCCATGACAAAGAGCCGGCCGTCCAGCTGCGGCGATGTGATCGGGGGGCGCTCAGAGAGCGTGGCCATAGAGGGTGCCTCGGTCGCATACTCGTCCACTATATCGACGATCAGTCCCAAAGCCAATGCGGATGACAGGGCTGCAGCCATAAACCGTGCTGTACGTGAGAATCCCATGACCCCTCCTGGTTTACTGCTCTCAGTTCTTTTTCGGCGATTTATGGAAATAGTTGCGCGAAAAAAGGCCTCTCATGCGTTTATTAAGTATTGTCGTATCTGGCCGGGATCTTGCCCTTACCCCCGCAGTGGGGGCAGGGCTCGGTGAGCCCAAAGGTGTTGAATATGGTCCTGCCGTACCACTCCTGCTCATACCCATGCTCATCGTAACCCAGGTGCGACAGCTCGTGTGCAAAGGTCTGCAGGATCTCGAGGCGTTTCATGGGCACCAGCACGCGCCGCCGCCTCCCCTTGATCGTTCGTTCGCTGATGGAATGGGTGGCGATCGTTATGGTTCGACCCTCGACCCAGCAGTTGCCCAGCGTGCGGTGTTCCTTCTTTGGGTTTGGCATGAACGACCTGATGGCCTTTGGCATGACCATGGTGGGCATGCTCCTCTGCACGCGCAGCAGATACTTGCCGAGCCATGCGAGGGGCTTTGATATCGTAGTCTTGAGCCTGGGCGGCCTTGAGCGGCTTTTTTCCGGCTTCTTTTGACCTGATTTTTTGGTCCCTGCGCGCATCGATGGAATTCTAACACAAACGCGGAAACCCCGCGAGCGGGATTGAGGATTTCGGCTGAATTCACCGCAGGACAGGCAGGCCTATCGATATTCCCGGCATGAACATACTCGCAGAGGAGAGGTAGCCGTCGAGATCTTCCGGCGAGACCTCTTGCACATCCAGGCCCTGATCTGCGGCAAAGAGCGCGGCGGATTCTATTGCATGGCCCTGCTGCTCGTCGCTCATGAACCTCCACCTCTCCGGAGCCAGATCGCCGAACGCGGAGCCCAGCCTTGCCGCTTCCTCCAAGGAAGGCTCGAAGCGGTTGGTGTCGGAGTCGTTTGGCGGGATGTGGATGGAGACGCCTTCGATGCGCCGGCCTCCGTCAGGCCCGTAGGAGCGCAGGAAGTGAATTCGCGCGTCTTCGCCGATGCGTTTTCTGAGCCTCATCAGGTGACGTCTCACTGGCTCCAGCTCAAACGCGGCGAGCGAACGCACCGCGGGGTTGCCGTTTAAGACCCTGATCTCGCGCCTCGAGGGATTCCACTCCAGAATGAGCCTGGAGATCTCATTGCCCTCCGGGGCGATCGACTGTTGCGCAGCCCTGTCCGTAATTGTGTCGATCGCAGTGCGCACGGCAAAAGTGTGGAGGGCTTCGTTCTTTATCTCGAATTCGTCGATCGCAGTCGCGGGGGACTTTTTTGCATTGAGATCCACCCCTTCGGTCAGGAATTCAAATTGTATCGGGAGCCCGCTGATCTCGTATGGCTCCAGGTCGCGCAGGTGCATGAACGAATCAGAGAGCCTCTTGAGCGTTTCGAATACGGCGGTGCGCAGCGATTCCGTGTGCTCCTTCGAAACCCTCCCGTCTATCACCTCGCCATAAGTCAGTACGGCGCTCATGGGATTGTTGATCCTGTCGCGCTGTATGGAGGCGAACCTGTATTCCCAAGTATCGTGGAGCGCGTCGCCGCTGTACCTGTGGAAAGCGCGCGCGCCGAGCAGCATCCTGTAGATCCGGTTTATCTCGTGCGCCACCATGGGGTTAAATGTGGAGGGGTCGGCTTCCGACAGCTCCATCAGGCGCCTCAGGTAGAGGGCCCTGTAGGTGAAGTACTTTAGAAATGATCTCCACTCCCTGATGTACATGGCGGGATCATGGATATCCACGACCCTGTCGAAGAATGCGTCATCCGGCTTGATGAACTCGTCAAAGGGCAAGGCGGCGTTGCCGCGCGTGAGCATGGGGAGCCGTAAGGACCTTAGTTCGCGCTGCCGCAGCGCTTCCCTGGGTATTTCGACCGGGAGGTCCTCAGAGGGCGGCGGCGGTTGAACAGCCCACCGTCCTGAAATCGGCCGGTGTGAATCGGAGAAGCGCTTTGCAAAGCCCGCGTAGAGAATTGCAAGCTGAACGCGGTCCGCGGGCTTGGTGTGGTCGTAGTCGTCCAGCGGCACGGTGTGGCCTTCCTTCGCCGCCGACGCAAGGTGCTCAACAAACGGCCCGAGCGTCGAATCGAAGCCGGCGTCGTCGCCTTTAAGGCCGACATAGGCGTCGTAGAACTGGCCCCTGAGCTCTTTGATTTTTGGTGGAATGCCGCTGCTCATTTTTTCTTCTGTCTCGATGGTTGCAGTTATCGAATTATACAACAGTTTATGGTTTCAGTACCAGAGGCATTGCGGTATCGAACGAGTACGGCATTCCGGGCATCGTTGCGCCAGCATTCTCGATTCCTGTCTCGTCGCCCTCTTCAAGGGGAGGCATTAGCGAAATGCCGTCGTCGCTGGTCCCTGAAGATGACGGGAGCACCACCTCTATGGCAGCGACGCGGTCGGGATCGTCGGTCGCCTTTCTGAATTCGACTGCCGCACTACTGCCCAATCTGTTCACCAGGAACTCGAGCCACAGGCGGCCCTCTCCTCCTTCTTTGAACTCGGCGAACGGCTCGCGCCCCTCGCCCCTGGACGCGTCCGCAAAGATGAGCCTCTCCATTCGATCGTCGTAACCGACGTCGATGCTTGCAGGACCGTTCTGGCCCGCGCACAACACGATCTTATCGACGATCTCGCGCAAGGGTATCGGGTTCAGGGAAAGAGGCTCTTTTGGCAAAGAGGCGGGCAGCTTTATCTTCAGCCAGCGCTGCGTCTCGTCCGAGGGTAAAAATGATTTGTAGAGATAGGCGAGAGGCTTGAGTATGTCGGCGGCATGGTCGCCCGCCGTCGCAAGGTCGCGGTTTGTCAGGCTCCCATCCTTGAGCAATCCATTGAGCTGATACATATCGTTGAGCTTGTTGCGCAGGTTTTGTGTCTGCACCGATACAAAATGCCCCTCCCAGCTCTTCAGGGAGACCTTGGCTCGAGTAAAGCAAGTCGTGCTGTTAATGATCTGCCGCAGCTCGTCGAAGAGCTGGAGGATCGGGGCCATATCGGCGGGTGTCGGGGCATTGCTCGGCCTCTTTATCCCGCCGCTGCGATCGAGGACGCTTGCGAGCAGTCGCTGGATATCGACGATGCGATTTAGCGTCTGCTCGAGATAATCCATCCACGCGGTCACGAATTGCGCGGGATCGGACAGCGCCCTGACCTGGCTTGCATAATTTTCAAAGAGCGAGACCCTGGCGAATTCGTTTCCGCCGTAATAGATGGTCGCCTCGAAGTCGTTCTCGCGCACGACCCGGAGCCATTTCGAAGCGATCTCGGTCTTGAACGCCGCCTTTTTGCCGTTGACGATCGCGGAGTCACTCATGGGATCGAGGTGCGGCGTTTTATAGACGAACACCGATCTGGAATGAATTACGACCGCAGCCCGTTCGATTCTCGGATCTTCGCGGAGCGACCTCGCCCCGATCGCAATCTCCTCTCCATTCGGGAGCCTCACGATGGTGCCGCCGCCGGGCAGCTGCCGGATCTGAGAATCCAGATAATGACTGAATTTTGCCTTGAGCAGGGAGACGAGGCCGCTGTTCAGAGGATCGACCCTGCCATCCGCGAGCAGCGGGAAGAGGTGCTTGTCGGGGGACGCCGTGAAGCGGTCGGCGAATCCGCTCCAGCTCAATTGAAAGCCCTGATCCGCGGGTATCTCTTCACGCAACCTTGCGCCCTGCCCGCGCGCGGATCTGTAGATCTCCGCAAAATCAGGCAGAAATTGCGCCAGGCCGGCGCGCACACTCTCGGTTTGTGAAAGCGAATTCGATGGCATGTGGTAGTCCTTTCCTCTGCATGGACCGCTTCGAAACTCCATGGGGGCAGTCAGCACCTTATCGACGGCAGACGCAGAAAGTTGCTAGATTTGTGCGGAGGGCAGCTCTTGCTATAGACGCGAGGGATTGTCAATCAAAGAGCGCGCGGGCGGGCGCAATTTTCAGGTTGCCCCCCATTATGGGATGGTCTAGAGGAGGGCCTCCACCATAGGAGGAACAATGGTCGAACCCACCAAGAAAGTATGGATGGACGGAGAGTTGGTCGACTGGAAAGACGCGAATGTCCACATCATGACGCATTCGCTGCACTATGGCGTGGGCGCATTCGAAGGCATCCGCTGCTACAAGCTGTCGAACGGAAAATCGGCGATATTCAGGCTCAAGCGCCATATCCGCCGCCTCTTCGACGGGCTCAAGATACTGACGATGGAGTCCGGCTATACGCAGGAAGAGATCATGGACGCCTGCGTAGAGACTGTGCGCGCGAACGGGCTCCCCGAGTGCTATCTGCGTCCGATCATGTACATGGGCGATGGCGAGATGGGGCTTTCGGCAATGAACAAGACGCGGACGGCGATACCGGTCTGGAAGTGGGGGGTATACCTCGGCCACGGCGCGCTGGAAAAGGGTATCAGGGCAAAGGTCTCATCTTTCAATCGATACCACGTCAACGTCGGTATGGTGCAGGGCAAGATCATCGGTCAATATGTCACCTCCATTCTCGCCAAGCGAGAGGCCCTCACCTCCGGCTACGATGAGGCTGTGATGCTCGACACGCAGGGTTATGTGGCGGAATGCTCGGGCGAGAACATATTCGGTATCCGAGACGGGGTGATCTACACGCCGCCGACCCACTCGCCGATATTGCCCGGGGTCACGAGGGACACGGTGATAACGCTCGCGCGCGAGCTCGATTTCAACCTGCGGGAAGAGAAATTCACGCGAGACTTCCTCTACCTCTGCGACGAAGTCTTCCTGACCGGCACTGCAGCTGAGATCACGCCTGTGCGCGAAGTGGACGATCGCAATATCGGGTCCGGGAAGCCCGGGCCGATCACCCTTAGGCTTCAGAAGGCGTTCTTCGACGTGGTGAAGGGTGATGACGAGCGCCACGCTCGCTGGCTTACTGTCATCTGAGAGTCTTTTTCATTCTAAGATCGGGCAGGGGGGTACCCCCCCACAAGGCATCTCCCAGAATGGGAGGTGCCTTTTTTTCTTTTATTTACGGTTAGTATTTGCTATAGAGGGGAGGTTAGAGGTTTAGATCAATCTGCGCTGCGCTCTTTGCGAGCTGCGCGCCCAATCCAGGAGGGGTTATGGTGAAGAGGAAGAAAGCAACAGCGAAGAAGAAGGTAGCGAAGAAGAAGAAGGGTGGCAAGAAGGCATTCGGCGGTTACACGGTCAACTTCCATGGCTGCAACGATACGCTGGAAGAAGTCCTCGGCCGCACCCCGATCCCGCCGTCGCAGATGACGAAGAAGCTCTGGGCATATGTGAAGCGCAATCGCCTGAGCATGAAGGGCGGCTAGTTATCTCTGAAAGATGAAATGAAAACCCCGGCGAGGAGACTCGCCGGGGTTTTTTCGTACTACTCAGGCAGCAAATGCATTCTGTCGCGGCGCGCGCGCAGCTTCCTGGCGAAGTCCTGATGGTCCATGCAGTTCACCACATTCGAGAGCTGCATGTCGAGCCGGGGATTGAAGACATCCGGGATGGTGCGGAAGATGAAGCGATTGCGGTCCCAGTTGCTTGCGGAGAGAAGGCTCAGCATCCTTGCGGTGAATTTCAACTTCAGCGCAGCGCTCATGCGGTTGCGGCCCGGTTTCCAGATGTGATATCGCAGCTTGGGATAGAGATTGGAGAGCTTGTAGACCTCTTCATGCACCCGGATGTAACCCTCCTCCAGCTCGCGCACGCTCATTCGCCTTGGCCTGAAAACCACATGCCCCAGATCGAACTTCGACCAGTCGTAATGGAGAATCCTGCCCTCCGCCTTCATGCGTGCGAAGAGCTTGGTGCCGGGGAACGGCACGAGTATGTTGATCAGATTGTCCAGCAACGCGTTCTCGTGGATGAACTCCACGAGCTTGGGAAAGGAGGATGTATCGTCCGCATCGTTGCCCAGTATGAACGATCCGATCACGTCTATGCCGAAGCTGCGGATAGTCCTGATGGCCTCGCCGTACTGTTCGACCTTGTTGATGCCCTTTGAAAGGCACTTCAAGCTCTCGGGAGAGAGGCTCTCAAAACCTATGAAGATGTGCTGGCACCCTGCCTCCTTCATGAGCCCGAGCATCTCGTGATCGCGCCCGACGTTGACCGAGCACTGGCACGTCCAGCCCTTGATGTCGTATTCGCGGTTCATCGGGATAAACGCTTCCGTGAGGAGCTCCATGACGCGGCTGCGATTCCCCACGAGGTTGTCGTCCGTGACGAAGAGCTGCTTGATATAATTGTCGTGTACAGCGTGATGATATATGTCCTGGATCTCGCCGCGAACTTGAGAAGGCGACTTGTAGCGCATCCTGGAGCCCAGGAAATCCTGCACAGAGCAGAAATCGCAATCGAACGGGCAGCCTCGCGACGTCTGCATGAGATTCGCTACGTAATATTCGTTTTTCAGCAGGTTGCGGCGCGGGAGAGGTGAGATGGAAAGGTCCGGTTTGTCTGGCGAAGCAGGCACGTAGATCGGCTTGAGCGCCCCCCTTTTAAAATCATCTATCACCTCATGCCAGCGGCCCTCCGCCTCTCCGACGAAGACGCTGTCCGCGTGTCTTGCGGCCTCGTCCGGGAGCATCGAGACGTGCACGCCGCCGAGCACGACCTTGCGGCCGCGGCGCCGGAATTCGTCGGCGATCTCATAGGCGCGCGTGGCCTGCAGCGTCATCACCGTGACTCCGACCAGGTCGCAGTCTTCGTCAAAGGGTACTTCTTCGATGTTCTCGTCGACGATGCGGATATCGATGCCTTGTGGCGTGAGCGCGGCCACGGTAGGGACAGCCAGCGGCATGCCCCAGAACCCGCGTTTCATGCCGATGAACCTGGCCACAAAGCGGAAGTCGAAGAATTCGCGTTCGTCGCGCGCCTTGCAGGGGACGATGAGGAGAAGCTTCATGGTCGAAGCCGGTATATTATCGATCGGGTAGTGTCAAATGAAGCCTCGGTACGGGCTCTGAACTCCGTTTCGGCATGGCATTGGATAATATGAGGCGATAATTTCTCCTTGTCGAATTGACCGGCTTGAAATAGAGAGCGCCACCATGCCCTTGCCGATCGAACGCACGAAGCCGGATCCGCGTTGCCCCAGGTGCAGGTCAAAGCGCATGAAGAAACGTCTCGACGGGTCGAGCGCATGCGCCCGCTGCGGACAGCGCATCGCCTCCGACGGCCGGCTCATCCCTTCGGCTGATCGGCGTAATGCCGCTAAGGCGCCGCCTCAATTAAACCTTATTTAAAAGCTGGTTGCCAATCAGGCGCTGCTGTGCCGAATCCCCTTGCTTTGCGTCTTCGCTTTGTGATTTAAAAGTCCGCCAAACTGACGAAACCCATTGAAACAAAAAGAGGTCTTCTGTGTCAGACTATCGCAAAGGCGGCGACCGGCTGGGCCGTCATCGCGTTATTCTACCCAATGGTGCGCTCCCTCAGGCAGCCACAAAGCTCAACAACTCGCTCCCTATCTATGACAACGAAATTCTCATAGATGTCACGACGCTGAACATCGATTCCGCCTCGTTCCGCCAGATGAAGGAGGCCGCGGGCGACAAGCCCGAAGGCGTGGCCAAACAGGTGCAGGCCAATGTGGAGAAGATGGGCAAACAGCAGAACCCGGTCACGGGCTCGGGCGGCATGCTCCTGGGTACTGTCGAGGATTTCGGTCCCAACTATTCCAATCCATCAAAGGTGAAGAAGGGCGACAAGATATGCACGCTCGTTTCGCTTACTCTCACACCGCTCATCATCAACAGGATAAAGGAAGTTCGCGACTCAGAGCAGATAGACATCGACGGCAAGGCCATCCTCTTTGACTCCGGCGTGCTCGCGAAGATCCCGGCGGACATGGATCTGAACGTCTGCCTGGCGCTCCTGGACGTTGCGGGCGCACCGCCCCAGGCGGACAGGCTCGCAAAGAAGGGCGATACCGTCTACATCATCGGCGCCGGCAAGTCCGGCATCCTCTGCGCCGCGGCGATACGCGAGAAGTTGGGCAAAGACTGCAGGATCATCGCGTCAGCTACGCGCGAGTCGAGCGTGGAGACGTTCAGGGGCCTGGGCCTCGCGGACGAGTGCTTTGTGGCGAATGCCCTGCGGCCGGCGGAGACGATGGACAAGATCGCAAAGGTGACGGATGGGAAGATGTGCGACCTGGTGATCAACACCGCCAACGTGGAGGGCACGGAGCTGGCCTCGGTGCTCGCGTGCAGGCAGGGCGGCAAGGTCTATTTTTTCAACATGGCCACGAATTTTCAGAAGGCCGCGCTCGGAGCGGAGGGCGTGGGCATGGATGTTACGATGATCATCGGCAACGGCTACGCGCCAGACCACGCCGAGTTCACCCTGGCCTTGTACCGCAAGAATTCGGCGGTGAAACGGTGGTTTGATACAAAATTCGGTACGCCCGTGCGTTAGTGCCCTCGCACGATCGCGCCAACGGACGAACGCACAGCGTGGTGAACTCATGATCAATACAAATGACCCCAAATATTATCAGCGCTTCGACATCTGGAAGAATGTAAGCGTAGAGGAGTGGAACGATCCGTGCTGGCAGCTCAAGAACTTGGTGCGCGACGCCGCGGGGCTCGATCGCGTCATCAAGCTCACCTCCAGGGAGAAGGCGGATGTGGAGGAGGCGCTCAAGCATTCCAGGTTCAGCGCGACGCCCTATTTTCTCTCCCTCATCGACGATAATAACCCCGAATGCCCCATACGCATGCAGTGCATGCCCACGATCTGCGAGCTGGAGCCGGGGCTCGGCGACCTGACTGACCCCCTTTCCGAGGATGCGGACTCCCCCGTGCCCGGGCTCGTGCATCGCTACCCCGACCGCGTGCTGTTCCTGGTGTCGGAGGTCTGTTCCATGTACTGCCGATTCTGCACGCGGCGGAGGCTGGTGATCGACAGGTCTACGTCGCAGCTGACGGCAGGGCATGAAGAAGGCATCGAATACATCTCAAAACACCCGGAGGTGCGCGACGTGATACTCTCCGGCGGCGATGCGCTGATGCTTCCGAAGGAGATTCTCGAGCGGATCATAAAGAAGCTGCGCGCCATGAAACACGTGGAGATCATCCGCGTCGCGAGCCGATTCCCGGCCGTGCTGCCGATGGGGGTTACGGATGAGATCGTGAACATGCTCAAGAAGTATCAGCCGATCTACTTCATGACTCACTTCGCGCACCCTTACGAGGTGACGCCACAGGCCGCGGCAGCGTGCGCGAAGATCGCCGACGCCGGCATGCCGATACACAACCAGTCGGTTCTCCTGCGAAAGGTCAACTCAGACCCGCGAATCATGAAGAAGCTTTTGCACGAGCTTTTAAAGATCAGGGTGAAGCCCTACTACATATATCAGTGCGATCTGGCCGAGGGGATCGAGCACTTCCGCACCTCCGTTTCCAAGGGCTTCGAGATCATGGAATATCTCCGCGGCCACACCTCGGGGCTCGCCCTGCCGACGTTTGTCATCGACGCCCCCGGCGGCGGGGGCAAGATCCCTGTGATGCCGAACTACCTGCTCACGCTGACCGACGATCGCGCGGTGGTCCGGAACTATCGTGGGCTGATGAGCAGCTACACGAACCCGCGGGAGCGCGAGAGCTCGTGCTCGACCGCAGATGAGATCGCAAAGACGCTCGCTCCCGAGGAGCCCAAGAACACGGCATTCTTTGATCTGGTGGATGGAAAACGGGTAACTTTGAAACCGCAGGTGTAACGCCCCTCCTTTGTAAGCCTGCCCGCCGGCCGGCAGGCGGGGAGGGACGGGGGAGGTAGATCCAGATCTACCCCCTCCAACTCCCCCTTACAAAGGGGGAGGGTGCAAGTGGCCTCCCCTAAAGGGGAGGAACTTGGAGACAAATGGCATATCGAAAATTAAATCTCGACAGGGACAAGATCGATCAGTGTCGGAACATCGCTGCTCGCATCGTCTCTCCGGTGCAGAAGTACATAGATCGGCACTCTACCACCTCGATCGAGCGTTCCGTGCTGCGCATCTTAGGAGTCGAGGAAGCGCACATGGAGATGCCGTACGTGAACCTTATCGTGGACCGGATGGAGCGCGACCGGCTGCGCAAGGGGATATCTTACTGGTTCGGGAGGGCGCTGGTGCACACCAAGCAGAGCGCCAAGGCCTTGGCCAAGAAGCTGGCCGCCGACGAGCTTCGCCTCGAGGATATCCCGAATGTGCCGGAGGACCAGGCGCGCCAGGCGGCCGTGGAGCTTGCGGAGCAGGGCATCAAGCGCCTGGACGATGCAAGGCGCAAACGCGAGGGTTCCATGGGAAGGCTGGGGCTCGGCCCTCAGCCATGGAAATACCTGATAGTCGCGACCGGCAACATCTACGACGACTGCGCGCAGGCGGTCTCCGCAGTCACCACCGGCGCGGACATAATAGCGGTCATACGCACTACGGCGCAGTCGCTGCTCGATTATGTGCCGGACGGCATCACGACCGAGGGGTTCGGCGGTACGCTGGCGACGCAGGCCAACTTCCGGGTCATGCGCGATGCGCTGGACGAGGCCGGGCAGAAGGTCGGCCGACACATACGGCTGGTCAACTACTCCTCCGGTCTGTGCATGTCCGAGATCGCGGCCATCGGGGCGTTCGAGCGTATGGACGTGCTGCTGAACGACTCGATGTACGGCATACTCTTCCGCGACATCAATATGAAGCGCACCTTCGTGGACCAGTATTTCTCGAGGCTCATCTGTGCGCGTTCCGGCATCATAATCAATACCGGCGAGGACAACTACCTCACCACGACGGACGCCTATCGCAACGCGCATCACGTGCTCACCAGCCAGTTCATAAACGAGCAGTTCGCTTTGAACGCCGGCCTGCCCTCTGAGCAGATGGGACTGGGCCACGCTTTCGAGATCGACCCCTCGATCGAGGATGGGTTTCTCTACGAGCTCGCCCAGGCGCAGATGATCCGCGAGATATTCCCGCGCGCGCCGATAAAATTCATGCCGCCCACCAAGTTTATGACCGGCGACATCATGCACGGCAACGTAATGGATGCCATGTTCAATGTCTGCGGCATCATCACCGAGCAGTCGATACAGCTGCTCGGCATACCAACCGAGGCGATGCACAACCCGCATCTCCAGGACCGCTACTGGGCGCTCAAGAACGCCAACTACGTCTTTCAGAGCCTCCGCCATATCGGCGACGAGATCACGTTCAACCCTAACGGCAAGATCGCGCGCCGCGCTCACACGGTGCTGGAGAACGCGCACAAATACCTGCGCAAGATCGAGACGACGGGCCTCATGAAGGCGATCAGCATGGGAATGTTCGCGGAGATCGAGCGGGCCGAGGACGGCGGCAAGGGGCTTGAAGGCGTGTTCCAGAAGGATCGCGATTACTTCAATCCGGTGCTCGACCTGCTAAAGGCGTGACCGGTGATCAGTGATCGGTGATCAGTAAAATCTCGATTACAACAAGATTTTCTGATCACTGGTCACTGGTCACGGATCACTGAAGTTCGATGCTCAAGGTTAATCCGAAAAAGATAAAGGCGTACGGCGACAGGCTGGACGACGGCGTCATCCAGCTTTCATTTACCCTCCCGGTCTCCGCTTCGCCGGAGGCCAAGGAGGCGGCGCGGCGCTATGCGGAGGGGCTGGGCCTCACAAAGGTCGCCGTCGCCACGATGGAGGCGATGGGGGAGGGCTTTTCCTACTTCGTTGCCTATGGAGTTGCTTCTCACACGATCGATTTCGCCAGGATCCATGTCCCGAAGGTCGAGATTCCCCAGATGGATTATTCCGCGCTGAAGGATTACATGGCGAGGAATCTCGAGAAGCCGATCGTGGTGATCGGCGCCGCCACCGGCGCTGACGCTCACACCGTGGGAATTGATGCCATCATGAACATGAAGGGCTTTGGCGGCGACTACGGGCTTGAGCGCTACCCGCACTTCAAGGCGATCAATCTGCGCAGCCAGATGACGAACCAGCAGCTCATCGACAAGGCCGTGGAACTCAAGGCGGATGCGATTCTCATCTCGCAGGTGGTCACCCAGCGCGACTCGCACATAAAGAATCTGAAGGAGTTCCATGAGCTGGCGAAGAAGGACAAGCAGCTGCACAAGGAGATGATAACGATCATAGGCGGACCGCGGCTCGATCATGCGCAAGCGCTCAAGCTGGGCTTCGATGCGGGTTTCGGCCCGGGGACAAAGCCCTCGCAGGTCGCATGCTTCATAGTCCACGAATACATGAAGCGGCACCACATAAAGGAAAAGCAGGCCGAGGCTCTGCTCAAGGTCGGGCACAAGGTCGGGCATGAGGTCCGTCACGCGCCCGCACATCATGCCGAGAAGCCCGCGGCGCATCATGCTGGCAGACACCATGCGGCAAAACCGGCCGCGCAGCCTGCGAACGCGGCGCTCGCGAGCCATGCGCCCGGGCATGTGGACCCCGATGCCGAGACAGTGCCGGCATCGGAGCTTCACAAGAAGCGCCGTCGCCGCGGACGAAGGGGCGGAAGGCGCCATAGGAAAAACAGGGACAAGGCCACAGCGGGTACAAACACGCCGGGGAGCGAGGGCTAAGATGGCTGGCATAGGGATCATACTCAATCCGTATTCACGCTCCAACAGGAGCAACCCGGAGCGCATCAAGGAGCTCGGCTTCATCGTGGGCGATAAGGGCTCCTGCCACTCCACCGAGACGCTGGATGAGGTGCGCGACCTTGCGCACGAATTCAAGGAGCGCAACATAGATGTCCTGGGCATCTCCGGCGGCGATGGCACGAACCACCGCACGCTCTCGGTCTTCCTTGAAGTCTACGGCGAAACGCCGCTGCCCAAGATCGCGCTGCTGCGCGGCGGCACGATGAACAACCTCGCCAACCAGCTGCGCATCAAGGGCGCGCCGGAGAAAATACTTTCAAACCTGATACTGAAATACCATGAGAACATCCCGTTCAGGGAGGTGCAGCTCAACATGGTGCGCGTCAACGGCGCGTACGGGTTCCTGTTGGGGCTCGGGCTGATAAGCAGGTTCATCGACGTGTATCAGAACGTGGAGGGCGGCCCCTCGCCCGCGCGCGGCGCATGGCTGCTGTCGCGAGCCATGTTCTCAGCTGCCGTGAACGGCAGGTTTGCGCAGCGCCTCGCCGAGCGCTTCGACTGCAGGATCACGATCGACGGCAAGGTGCAGCCTTTCAAGAACTCGATGATGATCTTCGTAGGCACGATGACCACTCTGGGTTTCAATTTCAGGCCGCTTTATCGCGCGACATCCGAGGCAGGAAAATTCCAGGCGGTGGCCATTTCAGCCACCGGCAAGCAGCTCCTCTCCACATTCCCCAAGGCGTTCTTCGCGCTCCCGTCGCGATCAGAGCACTACGTCGACGAGATGTGTAAGAGTCTCGTGCTCGAGTTCGACAAGCCGATGGAATACACGATCGACGGCGACTTCGCTGAAGAACCTGCCACGCGCATAGAGGTGAGCACGGGCCCTCTGCTCAGCTGCATAATTTCGTAGGTGGCGGCGGTTCGCTCCACAGCCTGAAGGTCCCGAGTGCGATGTCTCTCTTCGCTTGTTCATATCGCTCGAAAGTGCCCAGGTCGTTGAAGTATCCCTCGTGCTCGTAAGCGCTTATCGTCCCGCCTGCGGACAAGAGCTTCACGTATCCGTCATTGATGAGGCAAGAAGGCTGGCCAGAGGGCGGCATGAGGCGGAGCACCTCTTCGCTGAGCACTTGGAGGCCCGTGTAGAAGTGCCTGCCTCTACCGAAACCGGTGACATGCAGGGATTCGTCCACCGCCACCGGTGTGTAAGCGTAGCCGTCGGCCAGCTTCTTCACCACCATGGTCGCTGCGGCGCTTGAGCGCAGATGATGCGCGATCACTTCGCTTATGTCGGCGTCGATGAGCGCATCCGAGTTGAGCGCCAGAAACGGTCTACCTCCGAAGAACGCCGCCGCCTTTCTGATCCCGCCGCCGGTGTCGAGGATGATCGGCTCTTCCGAGAAAAATATTTCAAGCCCGTATCTGCCTCCGTCTCCCACGTGATCACGGATCATGCGACTAAGATGATGGAGATTGATAGCCACGCGCCTGATGCCGCTGTGCGCAAGGTAATTAAGCTGATGGTCGATGAGGGTGACGCCGTCCAGCGGCAGGAGCGGCTTTGGCGTCGTGAGCGTGAGAGGCCTCAGCCTCGTGCCCAGGCCTGCGGCGAGCAGCATCGCGCTGTCGATTCCAGGCGTCATCGCCACTCCGGGAGATATCTTTCTATCAAAGCATGGAGGCGGCGATGAGCGGGCAGTCTCTCGAGAGCTGCGCGCGCATAGCCGAGCGAGGTCGGGATGTATTTCAAAAAATTGGGATTCTTCTTCACGCGATCGATGAAGACAAAACGCCCGGCATCCTTGAGCTTTCTCTGCACGGTGACGAGATCGTAATTGCCGCGAACGTCCGAAGCCCCCCTGCCGGCCTTGGAGGCGTAATATGAAATGAGAGAATCCACGGTCTCATCGGCCAGCTTCACGTATGAGTCGCGCGTGAGCGCCACGAGGTCGTACACGAATGGACCCTTGAGCGCGTCCTGGAAGTCGATCATGTACAGCGAGCCGTTCTTGATTATGAGGTTTCTGCTCTGGAAGTCCCGGTGCGTAAAACCGTAGGGCATGCGCTCGATCTCGGCAGAGATAGAGCGGGTCTCCTCCTTGAAGATGC
The DNA here is from genome assembly GCA_041658465.1 of bacterium. Lineage (GTDB taxonomy): Bacteria > UBA10199 > UBA10199 > 2-02-FULL-44-16 > JAAZCA01 > JAJZQH01. Next base: position 15,323 of record JBBAAC010000004.1, read on the forward strand.
GGCGGTCCTCCTCATCCATGGCCTTGCCCGCCCTGGCCTCTACACAATATTCCCTGAAGTGGTCGAACTCCCAGTTGAGGAGATGCGCATCGAACGAGCGGGCGCAAGCCACGCATGCGAGAGAATCGCAGTCGCGAGTTCGCTGCTGCATGAGTGCCAGCAGATCTATCGCCTTCTCATACCACGACCGGCGTTCTGCCTCGGAGGCATTCTCTACGGCCCTGGCCATCAGCCCGTCGCCCAGATCTTCGAGGAGCATCAGGTGATGCGTCTCGCTGTAGCAGCGTATAGTCGGCACGGGGAGCCCCAGCCCGGAGAGATATCGAGCCACATTCACGAACGGCAGCTCCTTGTGGGTCCCGTTGAAATTCGTGATCTCCTCGGAGACAGAGGATTTGCCCTCCGGCATCTGCATGACGATGAGGGAGCTGCCGTCCGAGAGGATGGCGCGATAGTATGTGCGGTAGGATGCGTCGCCGTGCAGCTTCACGATCTCCGAAAGCGTCGCGTCGGCGCCGAGCTCTTCCCTGAGAAGCTTTTCGAGTATCTCTTTCATATCCTCATGGATTCACTGTGAAGCTTACGTCCGAGTTGCTGGAATTTCCGTGCACCTGCACATAGACCGGGCCTTCGCCCAACTGTGCGCCCGTCGGCACCGTCACGGTGATGGCCTCGACCTCGCTCGCGGTCGGATTGTCAAGCAATCGATAGGAGGTAGCTGTGGTAGCGGCCCCGCCTATCACCACGATGTTCTCGGGATAAGATATCGTAAAGCCCAGGCCGAATATGGTTATGTTGTCCCCCGGGGAGCCCGCGTTGGGGTCCACCCGCGAGATGATCGGAGGCGCGTCGGTGGGTACGTCCGGCTGGAAGCCGTCGCCGCTGCCGCAGGATGCGGCTAGAAACAGAGAGATAAGCGCTATTGCCTTGAGTATGCGCATTGCGCAGGCTTTTTAGATTAAACACGGCCGCCGCGCAAGGGTTATGAAGCCTGGCGTTATGGGATGAGCAAGGAGAGCTTGCCGGCTAGGTCGCGGCCGAAGAAGTCGCGCACCGCGGGGAAGAGTTCCGAGAGTTTGAGGGGATTGAAGTATCTCGTCAGGAGGCGGGAACAGAACTTCGCGGCGAACTGGCTTGCCGCCTCGTAGCGGCAAAGCTCCTCGGAATCGAGCGAGGGGTCAAAGCTGTGGAGCTGAAACTGCTTCTCGAAGAGCATCGGGCCCACCGTGCCGTCGCGCTTCGCGGCCAGCAGGTGTATGAGCAGGAACTTATCCACCTCGGCCTGCAGCTCGAGCTCCAGCTGGGAGACGGCAACACCCCTGGCTGCCCGATCGGCCACGTAGAGGAAGTGGCTAGCACCCTCCGCAGCGCACGCAAATTCCTCGAGGCAGTCCAGCGGCTCCATGCTCTCCAGTGCCGCGACGATTTCGGGGGCTATGAATAGCCCCAGCTCAACCGAATCGGCAGATTGGCTGACCAGGAGCATCTCGCGGCAGGAGAGCCTGCTGCGGACCTTAACGCCCGCCGGTTCCCGTATCACCATTATGAGAAAGTGTTCGATGTCGAGCGCGTCGCGTATCCCGTAGAGCCCGCAGAGAGATCTGTAGATATCGCTGATCTTCATGATGTCCCGCCCGTCGAGTCAGTTCTCCCTTGATAGGAGCCCTTCCTGTTCGAGTATCTGGCCGAGCCGCTCGTCGCCGCTCTCGCGCCACCGGCGATAGATCGAGAGAAGCTCGGTGTTGGACGATGCGCGGTTGCATGGCGAAATCCTGCCCAGTGCGTCCACGAGCGAGGCGAACTTGGAAGCCAGCTCTGCGTAGACCTCGGCAAAGAGCGGATCGCAGACCAGCACGCCGGATAGCGTTTCATATGCCGAGCCGCCGATCGTCACGTAGTATGACGTGCTGACGATGCTGCGGCGCAAGTTTTCTGCGAACAGGCCGAGCGCAAGCAGCGTGCCGTCGCCTATCTGCTTGAGCGACCTGGCCTTTGACGAACCGTCCATGGACATCGCCTCCATGAAGCGCACGCCCAGAGGTCGCTCTTCTTCGTCGATGCCAGGCAGCCGGCCGGCCATGTGATAGTCGTTGAGCAGGTTGACGAGGTAGAACTCTGCATGCTCGCTCGCCTCGATCTTCTCGAGTGAGAGCGCCCGCTGAAGATCATCCCTGATGATCTCTCTCAGACGCGCCCCGTGGATAATGAGTCCTTCATTCATATTCTTCACCAAGCATATAGATGAGCAATATCTGTGCCAGAATGCCTGCGCTTCGCCTTCTTGAGCGAGTGAATAACCCCGGATTTTATAAATAGTTCTGAGGCCCTGGTTTTTTGGGAGCCAACGAAGGGGTCGAAAACGGGGTATTTTTGCCCCAGAATGGGGATAGATCAGATGTTCCCGCCCATGTGCGCAGCTTCGTGCTCGGCCTTTTCCTCGGAGACGTCGTCCGTGGGTTTGAAGAGATCGCTGGAGACGCGGCGCAGCATCGTCGTCCCGGTCAGGACTTTCATGAGGTAGTTGGCGAACATCCAGAGCAGCGTGGCGGTGAAAAGCAGTCCCCTGGGATCGATGGCGCCGGAAGATATCATGGGGCCGGAGAGATAAGGGGAGAGCAGCTCGACCGTGGCCGCGTTTGTCGTGCCGAGGCCGCCCGGCGTTATAGGCAGCGTGCCTATGAAGAAGACCAGCGGAATGTTGCTCAGTATCTTTGTGAACGGGATGTTGGTTCCAAACGTCTTCAGCACCACGTACATCGAGATTATGATCGTGAAGTGGATCGGTATGCGCATGATCGCGACGCGCAGATAATCCGACACGTGCGCACGATCGAAGATGTGAAAGACTTTTCGCTTCCGAAGCTTTTCGATGAAAGGCACATTGATGTGCCTCCCGATAAGCTTCTCCGGCCATCGCCTCCAGAACGCCAGCCAGATAAGCGCAACGCCGTAGACGATCGCTGCCGTTATCTGCACGGTGCGGTTGAGGGCGATTCCGCCGATCGCGTAATCTTGGAAAAAGGACCCGGCAAATGCGAGGTTGGTAATCCAGATGAGATCGATGGATACGATGAAGAGAAAGATTCCCAGCGCCTGGAAGATCGGGATGCCGTAACGGCGCTTGAGATAGTACGCAAATCCCGCCTGGCTCGCCGGATAGTTCAGCACCATTATGAGGTAAGTGACCCCGCGCGCGGCAAAGATATCTCGAAATTTGACCGGACAGGCGAACTTCGTGATGACGCGCTGGGTAACCCAGCTGTCCACGATGTAGATGAATACGAAGTAGCCCACGGCAAACGCTATAAACACTGGTAAATTAACGAATTTAAGGGCGCGCCAGACCTCCGAGGGGGGATAGATTCTGAAGAGATAGACAAAAATTCCGGCCGCGACGGCCCAGGGAATTATCTGTTTCAGCTTTGAGGCGATCTTTTTCATAAAAAAGTGCGCAACAAGTTTGGAGTTCAGCCGATAAGGAAAATAGAAGCTAGGGGAGCAATTCCGCTCTGTCAACGATCGAATCCAAGGATTTGACGGAGGCAGGGGGAAGGAGAAAGCCTCCGTCACCTCAATCCCCCATCTCCTTTCCCCATTTATGAGCCCGCGATGCCTTTAGGTGTCGCGGGCTTTTAATTTTTCTTTCTGAATCCGTTCGCGACCACATAGCGCTCTGAAGAGGTCTTGCGAGTTGCCTCCGGTATCACGGTCCCCACCTTGTCAAACCGCTTTTTCAGCTCTGAGATAAAGCCCGCGAACTCCTCGCCAGGGAAGATCTTCACTACAAAATTGCCGCCCGCCTTCAGCAACAGATCGCAGAGCGCAAGCGCGCGCATGCATAGCTCATAGGAGCGATACGCGTCTGCAAATGCGATCCCGGAGAGGTTGGGCGACATGTCCGAGAGCAGCGCGTCCGCCCTCCCGCCGGCGAGTCTCTGGATCTCGTCTATAGACGACTGTTCTTCGACATCGCCCTTGATGAAATGGCAATTGGGAGGGAGCGAGATCTTGATCGGCAGGAGATCGATGCCAACAACTTTTCCCTTCGGGCCGACCATCCCCGCAAGCTCCTGCATCCACCCGCCCGGCGCGCAGCCGAGATCGATCGCCACATCGCCAGGCCGCACGAGCCTGAACCGCTTCTGAAGTTCAGCGAGCTTGTACACGGCGCGCGACGCCTTGCCCTCGCGCTTGGCGCGTTTGTAAAAGTGGTCCTTTCGCTCATATCCCATAGGCCCGCCTCAGTACTGGACCTCTTTCGATAAGGCAAGGACAGGTGGGGGCTATATGCCCCGAAAACGCATTATTGGGGTGCCAAGGACCGTCTTACGCCCCCGCTGTTTCTGTATTAATTAGTAATATCAATATGTTAGAAACCAGAACTCTTGGCAAGGAGATTGCATATATGAGGTGCGTAGGGTCGACAAAGGAGGATAATATGAGGGGTGGCGGAAACCAGGTAAGCGTATCAAAGACAATCGATCCAGCAGTGAAGGCGGCCGCGGTCCTGTTTAGAGAGTTCTTTAAGGGCGAGGCCGTCACCCGTTCGGGCGATGCGGCAGCTTCAAAAAAGGGAATCGCGGTCGATGAAAACAAGCCTTATAAGGATCTGACGAGCGCGAACAACGGTATCGTCGGTTCTTCAAGGTTCGGCAATCGTGCCCCTGATGCATCGTTTATCGGAAGGCTGGGACAGTTTCTAAAGAGCTGCGCGCCGTCGGATATCAATTGCAACCTCCTTCATATTGCCACAAAGAAATGTAAGGAAGGTGATGTCGTGAAGTTGTTCGAGACACTCATCGAGAACGAGGCTCCTATAGTGAGCCATTACAAGTACCGTGCGTTGCTTACCAGGGATGAAAAACTGGAGGTGAATCAGATAATCCGCAAGGTCAATTGCAAAATCGCCTACGGTTCCGTGGACTTCGATGTGGCAGGCGTGAGCGACGAGGCATTCTGGGCTCGCATCGATTCGTCCCAATATTGCCACCAGATCGAGAATAACGCGGCCATTGCGATGGTAAAGATGGCGGAAAAGTTTGGTATCCTGAGCTGAGCTCGGTCAAGTATAATTAATGATGAATTATCTGCGAAACCCCCTGGAAAACCAGGGGGTTTTCTTTTATCTCAAATACCCCGCAACAAATTTGACTAAGTGACGATAACCTAAGTGGATGGATCGGAGATTCACATAGGGATTGATTGGGGGAGCGATCGACTTCGCTCCCTTTTATTTCGTTCGGACACGCACGGGATTGAGAAAGGAGGGTTAGGGCCTGCCTTTCTTCCCCGTCAGACCAAGGTCCGTGGCAAGGAGGATCACTTTTTGCTGATCTGAGGGATAAAATCAGCTAAAAAAGAAGATTATTGGGCTAGTAAATCAAAAAAAAGGCCAGAATCTTAAGATTCTGGCCATGTGGGCAGGGACGGAGTTGAACCGCCGACACGTAGATTTTCAGTCTACTGCTCTACCGGCTGAGCTACCTGCCCAACTAACTTGCTTGAAATTAAAGAGTTTTCAAAAATCTGGCGCAACATAGACGATCGCTGAAAAGGTGTCAAGCGACATGGTTTAGAAACGAAATATGCATATATTTCAGACCCGTCTGTGGATAACTAGAAGCGCAGGGTCATGGGAGGATTGACAACGTCACGAATCAAAAAAAGATTTTAAAAAACAAAAAGTTGCACGTTGACGGGGTTCTTTGGGCTGTGATATACAATCACAGCACATTGTGGAAGAAAGTTTTTAAGTACCTGAAAATATTGAATAATTGAGGGGTTCAGCCTCTAGGCCATTGCAGGGGCTCAAAGGGAGGGGTCATGACAGAGAGGCGTTCGGTATTGAACCGCGAATTCAAGGTAGGCGATGTGGCGGTCTATCCGGCGCACGGCGTGGGAAAGGTCCACTCCATTGAAGAGCGCGAGATTGCCGGCAACAAGCACAAGTTCTACATCCTCAAGATCATCGACTCGGGCATGACCATCATGGTCCCCACCGGCAACGTCCGCAGCGTGGGGCTTCGCGAGGTCATAAACGAGAGCGAGGTGGATATCGTCTATGATATCCTTCGCGAGCGCGACATCTCCATCAACGAACAGACGTGGAACCGCCGATATCGCGAGTATATGGACAAAATCAAGACCGGTTCAATCTACGAGATCGCCGAGGTCCTGCGCGACCTGATGCTGCTCCGCTACGAAAAGGAACTCTCGTTTGGCGAGCGCAAGATGCTGGATACGGCCCGCACCCTCATCATAAAGGAGCTGGCCATCTCGCAGGATATCACCGAAGAGGATGTGGCAGAGGAGATCGACGAGATATTTGCGAACTAGGTTGTATTACCCTCTCCCTTGATGGGAGAGGGAAGGGAGAGGGTGACAAATCAAGGCCCGCCGGAAACGGTGGGCCTTTTATTTCCCTTGCTTGGACGGCGCTCTCTGGATTATGGGGTCATCATTCCATGAAGGCATGGGCTATCATAGCAGGGGCCGGCATCGGCCGCAGGATGGGCGGGGCGACCCCCAAGCAATACCTTGAAATCGGGGGCAGGCCCATAGTCTGTCATACCCTCGATCGCTTCCGCGATACGCGCTCCATCGAATCCGCTATCATCGTAGTTGAACCCGGACGCGAGCAATCTTTCCGTGACGACATACTCATGCCCTTCGGCTATCCTGCTCACTGGATCGTTACCGCCGGCGGGGCGGTGCGGCAGCAGTCCGTGGCAAACGGGCTCGCGCTTGTGCCGACCAGCTGCGATGTGGTCGCAGTACATGATGCGGTGAGGCCGTTCGTGACTGCAGCACAGATCGATACGGCAGTGGAGATGGCATATGGCGATGGAGCTGCTATCATTGCCGCGCGATTGAATGAGACGGTGAAGCGGGTAAGGAACGGCGGGACGATCCTTGAGACCGTCGATCGCAGTGAACTGTGGGCCGCGCGGACGCCGCAGTGCTTCAGGCGTGAGATACTCATCGTCGCAATGGAACGCGCGATGCGAGACGGTTTCACAGGCACCGATGAGGCGAGCATCGTGGAACGCCTGGGGCATACGGTGAGGATCATCGAGGGGGATCCGCGCAACATTAAGATCACGACACCTGCGGACATCGTGGTTGCCGAGGCAATTCTCAAGGAGTGGTATTCTCAAACAACTCCCCTCCTTTGTAAGGAGGGGATAGGGGAGGTAGACCAGGATCTACCCCTCCCATCCTCCCCTTACAAAGGGGAGGGGTGTAAAACATGACTATCCGCATCGGAATCGGCTACGATATCCACAGCCTGGTCGAAGGGAAGCAGCTCATCCTCGGCGGCATTGTGATACCCTTTGACAGGGGCCTGCTCGGCCACTCCGACGGCGATGCGCTATTGCACGCCATCGCGGATGCGCTGCTCGGGGCATGCGCGCTTGGGGACATCGGCAGGCATTTTCCGGACACGGATCCCGCGCATGAAGGAGCGGACAGCGCTGTTCTCCTGGAGCGAGTTGTCACCCTTATTAAGGATAAGGGATTCAGGCCCACGAACGTGGACGCGAACGTGATCGCGCAAAAACCCAGGCTCGCCCCCCACATGGATGCCATGCGCGAGAAGATCTCGGAAATATTGTCCCTGCCGCTCGATGCGGTGAGCGTCAAGGCGCGTACGAACGAGGGGCTCGATGCAGTAGGAGAGGGGAACGCAATTGCAGCGCAGGCGGTTGTACTTGTGGAAGCCATTCTCTCCCCTTTGTAAGGGGGGGGCACTTGAACCCTCCCCCTTTGTAAGGGGGAGCTGGAGGGGGTAGATCCAGATCTACCTTCCCATCCCCTCCTTACAAAGGAGGGGGAGAGGTCGTCATCTATGTCACTCTTCGTCTATAATACACTCACAGGCAAAAAAGAGGAGTTCGTACCGCTCAGCCCTCCCAAGGTCGGCATGTACGTCTGCGGGATCACGGCATACGACACCTGTCACCTGGGTCACGCGCGCGCGGCCGTGGTCTTCGACGTGGTCTATCGACACCTCAAACGACGCGGCTTCGATGTCACCTACGTACGCAACTACACGGATGTGGACGACAAGATCATAAACCGCGCGGCAAAGGAGAATGCCTCCTGCACAGAAATTTCGGAGCGATATATAAAGGAATACGAGCTCGACATGGCCTCGCTCAGCGTGCTTCCGCCGACAATCGCACCTAAGGCCACGCTGCACATCAAGGAGATGATCGATACGGTCAGCGCGCTCATTGAGCGCGGATTCGCTTACGAGGTGAACGGCACGGTTTTCTTCTCTGTGCGGAAATTCAAGGAGTACGGAAAGCTCTCGGGAAAGAACATCGAGGAGCTGGAGAGCGGCGCGCGGGTCGAGGTAGACGAGTCAAAAAAGGACCCGCTCGACTTCGCGCTCTGGAAGGCCGCTAAGCCCGGCGAGCCGACGTGGAATTCGCCCTGGGGCCCCGGCCGGCCCGGCTGGCACATCGAATGCTCCGCGATGAGCACGAAATATCTCGGCCAGCCGTTCGACATCCACGGCGGAGGGCGCGATCTCATCTTTCCGCATCACGAGAACGAGATCGCCCAGGCGGAATGCGCGAATGAAAAACAGTTCGTTCGCTATTGGCTGCACAACGGCTTCATAAACATCAATGCAGAGAAGATGAGCAAGTCGCTCGGCAACATCACATCCATTCGCGAAATGGTAGCACGCCACGATCCGGAGTCCGTGCGACTCTTCCTGCTCTCCTCGCACTACCGCTCGCCGCTCGACTACACCGAGAAGGCGATGGAGGAGGCCACGGTCTCGCTCACACGGTTCTATGATACGGTGGCGCGGCTGCACGAGATCCATCCGGGCAAGGCGGTCTCCGATGAGCCGGACATCGATGAGGGGCGGGAGCTCAAACAGGCGCTTATGAATTTCGAGCAGCGCTTTGACGAGTCCATGGACGACGACTTCAACACCGCACGCGCGATCGGATTGATCTTCGATGCCGTGCGCCTCACGAACCGCTATCTGGATGCGGCCGAAGGAAAGAGTTCTACGTTCGCGGGCTGGGCGGTGCTCCAGTTCATGCACCTGCAGCACGTGGCGGATGAAGCCCTGGGCGCATTCGGCTCGGACCCCATGGCGTTCCGCCGCCGCACGCAGGAGCGCGCGCATTCACGCGCCGGCGTGGATCCCAAGGAAGTGGAATGGCTCATCTCCGAGCGCAAATCCGCGCGAGCGGCGCGCGACTTCGCTCACGCGGATGAGTTGCGAAAGCAGCTTTCAGACCTGGGCGTCGAAATCAAGGACCGCCCCGACGGCACCACGGAGTGGCGCCTGCGCTGAAGTCATTGTTTTGCTGGTGTGGGTATGTTAGTGATGAAAACGCGTTTGTGGAGGTCGAAATGAAATATACGGTGATTGTCGAAAAAGGAAGGGAGTCTGGCTACGTCGCATTCTGTCCCATGCTCAAAGGTTGTGTTGCCCAGGGGCGCACGGAAAAATCAGCTCTTTCTCATTTGCAGAGGGCCATGGAAGACTACATAGAGTGTCTTGTCGAGGATGGTCTGCCCGTTCCAGTTGAAGTCGGCGTGAAGATAATCAAAGTTGGGATCAAGGCCCATGAGCAAGCTGCCTAGGAATCTTTCCGCCAAGAGAGTCATCCGGGCCTTGAAGAAGGCCGGTTTTTATGTGCGCCGTCAGAGGGGAAGTCATGTGATTTTGCGCCGAGACAATCCCTTTGCTCAAATTGTCGTTCCCTTGCATCATTCACTCGACACTGGAACGATGGACGTCATTCTGGAAGGCGCTTCTCTATCCGTCGAGGCGTTTCTTGCCTTGATGTGACTGCTGTTAATCCTCTTTTGACACAGAACATGAGACAAAGGCCTGGCCGCCGTGGCAGCCGGGCTCCCGGCCGAGGGGTTTTGAGTCCAGCTCCAATAGTATAATATCGATAATATAATTTTTTTTACTTATTGGCCGTTTAATGCGCAACTTTTTCAGCGGACAGCCGATACAAGCAGTAGAGCAACGGAATTCCTGAAAGGAGAACTATATATGGCCGGACCAGAAAAATGCGCAAATGGGTATTGTGAGATCCCTGCAGGGACTTTTCAAATGGGTTCCGCGAATGGTGATCCCGATGAACAACCCGTGAAAACTGTCACCATGACGGGATTCCAACTGGGTCAAACGGAAGTAAGCGTTGGCCAATATCGGGCGTTTCTCGCAAGAACCGCTGGGACTCAGTTGCAAGCGGTGGTCTCCGGTTGCGCCTCAGGTTCTTCTTCTCAGTCTCTACTGGGGACGGCTGGCGAAACGATGACTGCCCTGTTCAATCGGGCCCTGCAAATTTTTTCCACGAACTCATGCAAAGAAATTAAAATCACTCAAAACACTCCAGGCATGCCGGATTTTCCCCAGAACAAAAAAGGCGACAATTATCCTGTGGTGGAACTGATGTTCGATGAAAAGCGCGCTTTTTGCCGAGCCGAGGGGGGCGATCTACCGACGGCGGCCCAACTCCATTTTGCATCCCGATATGATGAGGCGGATATCCCCGCTCATCAATTGGTGCTCTGGGATAACGGTTTTCGTTCCACAGAACCCGTGGATGCCGGTCAGAGAAAAGACCGTTTTGGTGTTTTTAATTTGCTGGGCAATGTGTGGGAAAGCGCCTTGGATGCGTATGACGCTCAATTCTATGCTCGCATGGGGGTAAAGGATCCTTACAATCCTCTCACGAATCAGAGCACTCAGCTGGAAGAATTTAGCGGCGGTTCCTTCTGCTACAATCGGAGGGGCGCGCGCGCGGCCAATCGCGACGTCGGCATCCCTGGCAACCGCGGCAGCGATGATGGGTTCCGGTGTGCGCGGCCGTTGCCCCAGCACTCCCTGATGCGGAGTAAAAAGTTTCGGGCCGGACTTTTGGATTTCACGGAATCCAAGAGCGTGCCTGAAGGGAGTCCAGATCGATCGCCCTGGTTTGCCGCACAAGGTGGCGGCGAACCGAAGAACGCACGGCTCCCGCCCGTTGCCCGTAATCCCAATGAAGCGGTATTCGGGATGAGCGCGATGGTCGGGAGGATTTTTGTGCAAACGATATTGACTTAAGTGACCATATATGGTCTCATATGGTCATGACGCATATCAAGATCGCCGAGTTCAAGAGCAGGCTCAGCCACTATCTCGACCGCATTCGGCATGGAGAACAGCTCGTGGTCTTCGATCGCAAGACCCCCATCGCACGGGTCATTCCATACAGCGAACAGGAGGAGCGGCTCTCGATCCAGGCGGCAAAGGGGGAGCCCGCCACCCTTCGCAAGATCAAGATCCCGCCGGCGCCGGCCGGGACGAATTCCCTCAAGGCCCTCAAAGAGGATCGGCGTGACGATCTGGAGACGGCATGACGATCGCGTTTCTGGATACATCCGTTGTCCTGCGTCATATCTTGGGGGAGCGAGGCGCGTGGCCAAGTCTGGATAAATTCACCAAACTCTACGCCAGCGAACTCGTGCACGTGGAGTCGCTGCGAGTGATAGATCGGCTGCGTATCCAAAATACCTGGCCTGAGAAGGAAGTGGCGTTGCGCGTGCGCCTGCTCACGGCCACAAGTGCGGCTATCAACATCGTTGCCATCCAACCGCCCATCCTGCTCAGGGCCTCTGAGCCATTTCCCACAATCGTGGGTACGTTGGACGCCATCCACATCGCTACGGCGCTGCTGGCGATGCAGCAACTCAAAAAACCGCTCCTCTTTCTGACCCACGACGTGAGGCAAGGTATCGCCGCCGAGGCAGCGGGACTAGAGGCCAAGGGGTTTTGACCCTCCCTTAAAAGACCGCGCAACGGCAGCTGACAAAATCACAGGCTTCGCAGTGGTCCAAATGCCCGCCGAGGTATTTTGCACGTATTGCATCATTCTGCCGATTCGCTATACAATCCCCTTTGTGAACCGGTTCAAACTTGTCACTGATTTTAAGCCCCAATGCGAGCAGCCAGAGGCGATAGAGCGCCTCACGGCTGATTTTGTGGGATATCGACTTCTCGGAAAAAATCGGCTAATAATACGTTGTCTGTCGCCATGAAGAGAAAGGTTCCACCATGAAAAGGATATGGATTAATCGGGCGCGTTCGTTCAAAGAGGCGCACGATTTTGATATCGATTACTACCTCGCTATGTCGAGCGCGGAGAGACTCGCGCTTATGCAATATCTGCGGGAACAACATCGGAAATTCGAGAAAGACGGGGGCCATGAAAAAGGTCGAAAAGGACTTCGAAGAGTTGTTGCGATTGTTCAATAAGCATCGGGTCCATTATTGTATTATCGGAGCGTTCGCTGTAAGTTTTCATGCGATACCGCGTTATACAAAGGACCTGGATGTAATTGTCGATCCGAAAGAAGACAACGCCATTCATATCATAGGTGCGCTGGAAGAGTTCGGTTTCAAAAGCCTGAATCTTTGTCCCGATGATTTTCTGCGGAAAGACGGCGTTATTCAGCTCGGCTTCGAGCCCGTGCGCATCGATATTCTGACGTCGGTTGAGGGAATGGACTTCGACGATATCTGGCGGGGAAGAAAGAGAGGGAGGTACGGGCGTGAGCTTGTCAATTTTGCAGGTATTGATGCCTTGATCAGGATGAAAGAAAAATCCGGAAGAAAACAGGATGAGGCGGATATTGAAATCCTGAAGAAGAGCAAGAAAAAGCGATCAAGGCATTGACCGTGAATCAATTCAAACTCATCACCGACTTCACTCCCAAAGGCGATCAGCCGCAGGCGATTGAGCGCCTGACTGAGGGCGTGCTGCGCGGCGACCCGCATCAAGTGCTGCTGGGTGTCACGGGGTCAGGCAAGACGCTGACCGTAGCGAACGTCATTGCAAACACAAACAAACCCACGCTCGTCATCGCGCCCAACAAGACGCTCGCGGCACAGCTCTTCGGCGAATTCAAGGAGCTCTTTCCGGATAACGCGGTCGAGTACTTCGTGAGCTACTATGACTACTACCAGCCGGAGGCGTATCTCCCTGCGCAGGACCTCTACATAGAGAAGGATTCGAACATAAACGAGCAGATAGACAAGCTGCGCCACTCGGCCACGCACTCGCTGCTCACCCGCCGCGACGTGATCATCGTGGCCTCCGTCTCGTGCATCTACGGCCTCGGAAGCCCGGAGGCGTATCAGGGCATGCTCCTTCGCACGACAAAGGGCGAGACCATCGACCGCCAGCGCCTGCTGAGAAGGCTCATCGATATCCAGTACCAGCGCAACGACTACGACTTCCACCGCGGCACCTTCCGCGTTCGCGGTGACGTGATCGAGATCATCCCCGCATATGAGGACGCGAAGGCGGTGCGGCTGGAGTTCTTCGGCGATGAACTCACCCGCATCATGGAGATCGACTCACTTACCGGAAAACCGACCGGAGAGCTGGGCGAGGTGGCGATATTCCCCGGCAGCCATTACGTGACGACGGAAGAGCGGATGAAGCTCGCGATGACCGCCATCCGCGACGAGCTGCGGGAGCGCATGCAGCACTATGAGCGCGAGAATAAAGTTCTAGAGCGCGCGCGCATCGAGCAGCGAACCATGTTCGACCTGGAGATGATGGAGGAGATGGGCTTCTGCAAGGGGATCGAGAACTATTCGCGGCATCTCACGGGCAGGGCGCCCGGAGATCCGCCGCCGACGCTCATCGAGTATTTCCCGCGCGATTTTTTGCTCGTGATCGACGAGAGTCACATCACGGTCCCGCAGATCGGCGGCATGTACAGCGGCGACAAGGCGCGCAAGCACACGCTCGTGGAATACGGCTTCCGCCTCCCCTCGGCGATGGATAACCGGCCGCTTCGCTTCGACGAGTTCGAAAAAATAGTCGGACAGGTCGTATACGCCTCTGCCACGCCGGCTAAATTCGAGCTCGAGAAGGCGGGCGGCAAGGTCGTGGAGCAGATCGTGAGACCCACGGGGCTCATGGACCCGGCGCCCGAGGTTCGGCCGACCGCCGGCCAGTTGGACGACCTCCTCTCCGAGATAAAGAAGCGCGTCGGGGCTGGCGAGCGCGTGCTGGTGACCACGCTCACAAAGCGAATGTCCGAGGAACTGACGGATTATATGCGCGAGCAAGGCGTGCGCGTGCGCTATCTGCATTCGGACATCGAGTCCATGGAGCGCATGGAGATACTGCGCGCGCTCAGGCTCGGCGAGTTCGACGTGCTGGTCGGCATCAACCTCCTGCGCGAGGGACTGGACCTTCCTGAAGTATCGCTCGTGGCTATACTAGATGCGGACAGGGAGGGATTCCTGCGCTCGGAGCGCTCGCTCATCCAGACATTCGGCCGCGCTGCGCGCAACGTGAACGGCCGGGTGATCCTCTATGCGGACGCGGAGACCGACTCCATGAAGCGCGCCATGGGAGAGACCCTGAGGCGCAGAGAGCTGCAGGCGGAGTACAACAAGAAGCACGGCATTACGCCCGAGACTGTGAAGAAGAAGATAAACGACGTAATGCACTCGATCTACGAGCGAGACTATGTCACTCCGCCCGGCCGCGACGAGGAATATGTTGAGCCCAAAGATATCCCCCGGATGATCGCCAGGCTCTCCCGCGAGATGCTCGCGGCCGCGAAAAAGCTGGAGTTCGAGAGGGCTGCGGAGCTGCGGGATCGCATTGCAGAACTCAAGAAGCATGAGATAGGTTTGTAAGGAGGTAGACAATCATTGATCTACCCCTCCCTGACCCTCCCCTTTCACCCTCCGGCTCCCGCCTCCGGGTACTCCCTCGGCCACCCACCTTCGGTGGGTCCCCGGCCTCGGTCGCAAAGGGGAGGGAATAATCCCCTCCTTTGTAAGGAGGGGCAAGGGGAGGTAGATCAAGCCACTTACCTCCAGTCATTCCTTCTGTTCTAATCGGCTTTGTGCTATTATGCCTCAAATTTTTGGAGGCCGTATGAAGCGTGCATCCGTCTTTGGAGTACTGATAGCATGCGCAATCATCTTCCCAGGCTGCTCAGGCGGGGGTGGCGGGGCGAGTGACGTGGAAGGACCGATACTCGATGTGAGCCAGGCCGAGGGTCTCTCCCTCGATCAGCTCTTTATCAACGGCGGCGTTGAGGATGAATACCTGGGCCAGGGTGAATTCTCCGTCTATCTGAGGGATGTTGCCACGGGCAAGGACCTTGCCTGCACGACTGCTGACGATGGCATGTCATACTTCGCCTCCGCCGGTGTATATTACGGTCACCTCTCGGTCCCGTTCAGGCAGGTATCCACGGACCACCCCTCCGCAGCGGTCAGGTTCAAGCTCATATTTGTAGAGCAGGACAGCGCGGGCTGCCCTGCCCCGATCGGTGCCGAGGACACGGTAGTGGGCGAATCGGCTGAATTCGCCTTTGACACCATGTTCAATGTCCCGATCTGGGCCGGAAACGGCAAGGCCCTGGCCGTACTCAGAGAGACGGCGCTCGCCGCAGGGAGCGCCGTCGCGATGGCCCCTTCGAGGGTCATGGTCCTTGCGATCGACAAGCTCTATTTTGAATACGATGTGCCGAAGGGCGTCGTACCCCGTTTTTATCTCTTCGCGGACCGCGTGGACGATGGCCAGACCGCCTACCAGTGCCAGATCGACGATGCATCCATGGTCGCCATCCGAGCGGGCGGTATCCTCTATTCGGCGCTTGGGCTTCCGTTCTCGTGTTTCGACCTCTCCGACGTATCGCTGGCCAATGTGAAGGTGCGCATCGGGCTCTATGTGCAGGGAGATTCGGGTCCGGAGCTCGTAGGGCAGACCGAGCCAAAGACCATCGGCCAGCTGGTCGGAGAACGCGTGGACTTTGACGAGGGCTCCGGTTACCTTACGTTCCAGCGCGTGAACGAGCAGTTCTTCGGCTCGTCCGTTGTCAGGCTGGCCGATCTCACGGCCATCTCCGTAGTTGCGCTCAATCATACGGCAGCCGCCACATCGAACGCTTCTTTAGAGCTGCACGCGGTGGCAGGGGATAGCGGGCTGCCAGTGGCTTGCGCAGGCCCAGCGCAGGGACTTTCAGGGATTGCCGCTGCGGGCAGCTACGATGGGCTTTCGGCGCAAATGGTCGCTATGGAAGGGACGAAGGAACTCTTTGGATGGGATCGGATATCCCTGTGGCTGGTCGAGCGCACGGACGGCCGATCCTGCCCGTGGCCGCTGGAATCAGCTCCCAATACCATTGCGGGCATTGAGCTGGTTACAGCGGCGGATCTTGCCGGCGGCACTGCAACCTTTGCCGATAATAAAGGATCGCTCTCTTTTGTGGAGGCAGCGGCCGAGGGCAAATAATTCCTTGATATATCAGCAT
This sequence comes from bacterium, assembly GCA_041658465.1. GTDB lineage: Bacteria > UBA10199 > UBA10199 > 2-02-FULL-44-16 > JAAZCA01 > JAJZQH01. Next base: position 31,640 of record JBBAAC010000004.1, read on the forward strand.
GTATTCTTTAAAATTCGAAAAAATTTGGCATCGAAAGGAGCTGGATATGAAGAAGCTGTGGATACTCTTTGCGGTACTCTTCCTCGTTGTGGCGATTCCTGCTGCATCCTTTGCAGAGAACGTGGGCTATGACGGGGGATTCTTCATAAAGAACGACGACGAATCCTTCCAGCTCAAACTGAACGGTCGCGTCCAGACAAAGCTCTTCTTTGAAAAGTCGGAGACCTCCCCTTCACAGATTTCCTGGCAGATCAGAAGGGCGCAGCTCGGCGTCAGGGCGAACTTCCACGACATCGTCTCCATGGGCTTCACGCTCAAGCATGCGATAGGTAACGTCGTCAACCCCAACTCCGGAAGCTCCAACTTCCAGACCGTCAACATAGCCAACGCCGTGGCGGCAGTCGAGATCATCCCTGCGTTCACCGTAACCGTCGGCATGGTCGGCCTGCCCCTGGACATGATTACGGAGACGAGCTCGGCATGGTACCTCCTGCCGGAGCCTCCGATCACCAACACGCAGGACGACGGCCTCCAGAATATCACGCCCCTGCGTCCCAGCTTCGGCGCGCCTGACGGCCTGGGCGTGAATTTCTCGGGAGGTTACTGGAAGTGGTTCTACTCGCTCTCTGCAGTGAACGGTAATGAGAGCAACTATCAGGTCAATCCGGATAAAAAGATGTCGTTCGGCTTCCGCACGGGCTTCAACATCCTCGACCCCGTGCCCGGCAGCATGACGGACTTTGAGTGCTCGACCACCCCAAAGCTTACCGTGAGCCTGGGAAGCGATTATCAAGGCAAGCGCACAGACCCGAACACCGGCGCACAGATCAAGTACCTCTGGACGTCCACGCTTGGCGTTGCGTTGCGCTGGGGCGGCTTTGCGTTCAACACCGAGGGCTACTATCGCAAGACGAAGATGGATTCCATCGGCACCGCCGTATGGGCTCGGCCTAATCTGACTGACATCGGTTACTATGCGTCCGCAGGATACTACATCCTCCCCAAGAAGTTTGAAATCGCGGGCCAGGCCGGCCAGATCATAAGACAGGGCCCGGACAACAACTCGTGGCAGTTCGGCGGCGGCGTGAACTACTATATCTTTGATAACAACCTCAAGCTGCAGGCTGCTTACACGCTGACCACAGACTTCGACGACGTAACGGGCACGCAGAACAGGCATATTCATAACGGTACGCTCATGGCCTCGGCGATATTCTAAAGGCCGTGACTCGCCTGCCTGCCGGCAGGCAGGTGACTCGTAACTTGTAACTCGAAGGCCGGGACCGAAAGTCCCGGCCTTTTTCAATTTTCCCCTCCTTTGTAAGGAGGGGAAGGGGAGGTAGATCATGATCTACCCCCTCCATCTCCCCCTTACAAAGGGGGAGGGACTTGTGAACGATGACTCTTCAGATAAAAATTAAATCCTTTCCACGCAAACCCGGCGTCTATCTCTTCAAAGACGCCTCGGGCAAAGTGCTCTATGTCGGCAAGGCGAAGCGGCTGCGGGATCGCGTGCGCAGCTACTTTTCTACCGGCAGGGACGAATCCGCCACTAAAGCGCCGGCGGACAAGCGTCAGCAGGTCGAGTTCCTCATAAAGCGCGCCAGGGACATCGAATACATTGTCACGGATACGGAGCGCGAGGCCCTGCTGTTGGAAAACACGCTCATCAAGCGCCTTCATCCGCGCTACAACATCGATCTCCGCGACGACAAGACATATGTCTCCATACAGCTAGGAATGGGGCACCCGTCGCCCGGCATCTCGCTCACGCGCAGGCCCAAGAAAGACAAAGCCCTCTATTTTGGGCCGTACAACTCCTCGGCCGCCGCGCGCGAGGCGGTGGATCAGATCACGCGCTTCTTCAGGGTCCGCTCCTGCACTGACCGGGAGTTCGCAAACAGGGTGCGCGCATGCCTCAAGCACGACATCGGACGTTGCACCGCGCCGTGCGTGGCGCTGGTGACGCGCGAAGACTATGCGAAGCAGGTGGAGGAGGCGATCCTCTTTCTCTCAGGCCGCAGTCAGGAACTCATGCGGATACTGGAGGATCGAATGGCGGAGGCCTCCAGGGATATGCGCTACGAAGACGCGGCCGGTATGCGCAATGCCATCGCAATGCTCAAGGGATTATCGGAGCGCCAGGGCGTGGTGAGCTACAAGGGTGGCGACCACGATGCTATCGGAATCGCGCGTCAGGCCGGAGACGTGGCGATATGCGTGCTTCAGGTTCGCGGCGGCGCGCTCATCGGCACGAGGACCTTCAACTTTGCGGACAAGTTCGGCGATGACTCGGCGCTCCTCGAGGAGTTTCTCGTCCAGCGTTATGTCGAACGCGGCGACATACCCAAGAAGCTCTTTCTCCAGGCGGCGCCCGAGGGGCTCTCTGCCATAGGCGAGATCCTTCGCGAGCGGTGCGGTTCGGCGGTCAAACTCTCGGTTCCATCCAGGGGCGAGATGCTAAGGCTCGTTGCGCTCGCGGCCACGAACGCGCGCGAGGTTCTTATCTCCAGCGGCGGGGGCAGGGCAGATGCCGTGGTCCTCGATCGCCTGGGCAGGATGCTCAAGGTCCGCGGTCCAATAGACTCGATCGAGTGCGTGGATATATCTAACACCGGCGGCCGCGAGGCGGTAGGCTCGCTCGTGGCGTTCGCGGGCAGCGAGCCGGACAAGGGCGGCTACAGGATCTACAACATAAGGACCAAGGAGACGCCGGACGACTACGCGATGATGTTCGAGGTCCTCTCCAGGCGATTTAATCCAGAGGTGCCGCTTCGCGGCAAATTCACGCGCCGGCCGTTACCGGACCTTCTGCTCGTCGATGGGGGAAAGGGGCAGCTGGCGGTCGCCGTGCGCGCCTTGTCGGAATGCGGTGCAAAGCTGCCGGTCGCAGCGATCGCAAAGGGGGAGAAGAAGGGGCATGCCGATCAGGTCTTTATTCCGGGTCGCAAGAATCCCCTGAACCTCAAGCGCGGTTCAAAGGAACTGCTGCTCCTGCAGCGCATCCGCGACGAGGCGCACAGATTCGGTATCAACGCCCACCGTCGCCGCCGCGGCAAGGCCGCGCTGGGCGATAATTGAGGGTCTTGATTATCAATCAAGGCCCGCCAAAAGGTGGGCATTTTCGTATCCATCACAAAATTTTTGACGCCTCTGGGTAAGCTGACACTAAAAACAACAACAGTCGTATAACACCGAATCAGATTTATGCTCAATTTCAGCCGGTTAGCTGTCTTTTACTCAAAGCCCGACATGGCACGGCATTTGCTCATAATATGCTGTGGAGGTCGGGATATGGCGAGCACCAGGGAATCGATAGGCGAGCTGCTCCTCAGGGAGATCAGAGGCGATGCAGGGATCGAGCAGGGCGCCGAGGAACCCGCGGTCCTTTCCTGCGGCGGAATCTATATCCCGCACAGTCCTAATCAGCAGCGCCTGATCTATCAGATAATCAATACATCCAGCGAGCGCGAGCCGGTGAAGGTGGTGACTGGCGCTCGGCCGCGCAATGTACTCAGGGAGGTGTTGTACAAGGAGTCGCTAAACTGAACTCTTCGGGGCCCGGGCGGCGCCTGGGCCATTTGCCTTTTCTTGGGGCTGGTTCGGGAGGACCAGCCCTTTGCTTAATAAAACGGTCTGACTGGCGGCTAAGCGTTGCTCAGGATCCTCGCTATCGATTCTATATACGGCGGTTCCGCAATTCCGCGGCATGTTATGATCGCGGTGATTAGCTCTGCAGGCGTGACATCGAACGCGGGATTTAAGACCTTCACGTAATTAGGCGTTATCTGGATCGAGCCGATGTGCGTGATCTCGTGGGGATCGCGCTCTTCTATCGGTATTTCGTCGCCGGATTTTATCTTGGGGTCGATCGTCGAGATCGGGGCCGCGACATAGAACGGCACTTTGTGACGCTGCGCCAGCACAGCCACCTGGTACGTGCCTATCTTGTTCGCCACGTCTCCGTTGGCCGCGATTCGATCGGCTCCGACTATGACCGCGTCGATCTTGCCCTGCTTCATGAAGTGACCCGCCATCGTGTCGCTGATCACCGTAACCTGCAGGCCGTGCTTCTGCAGCTCCCACGCGGTGAGCTTGGCGCCCTGCAGCCTCGGCCTGGTCTCATCGGCGATCACGTGGATGCGTTTGCCTGCTTCGCTCGCGGCGTAGATTACGCCAAGCGCCGTTCCGTAGCCACCCGTCGCGAGCCCTCCCGCGTTGCAGTGGGTGAGTACGGTCATTCCGTCTTTGAGCAGCTTCTGGCCGTGCCGGCCGATCATCCTGTTCGATTCGATGTCTTCTGCATATATGCGAAGGGCCTCCGCCTTTAGCATCTCCGTGATGTCATCGAGGGGGCGGTCCTTGTTCGCCAGCGCACATGCCTTCATGCGATCGAGCGCCCAGAAGAGGTTGACCGCTGTGGGCCTCGTCTCAGCGAGACGCTCGCAGATCGCCACAAGCTTTTCGTAATAGGAATCAAAAGTCTCTACCCCGATCCCCATTGCGCCAAGGGCCACACCCATGGCAGCCGCGATGCCGATCGCCGGCGCGCCGCGTATCGTCATGTTTTTGATCGCCTGCGCAACGCTGAGGTAGTCCTCGTAGGTGTTGTATATCTCTTCCGTCGGCAGCCGCCGCTGGTCGAGCATCACGACCTTGTCGTCTTTCCACTCGATTGTCTTGATGAGGTCCATATTAACTCCGTGATTTTAAAATCGTACTAACACCGTACGTACACCGTACATAAACCGTACGAAAATCGTACGAACTTCGTACGAACTTCGTACGATGTATGTACGATGTTAGTACGGTGTACGTACGGTTCATGTACTATCATCATGCAAGTTTCTTTCGCAGTATCTCATTCAGCATCTGCGGGTTGGCTTGTCCCTTCGTGGCCTTCATCACCTGGCCCACAAAATAGCCGAGAAGCGCGGATTTGCCGCTGCGGTACTGCTCCACCTGTTTTGGATTATCGGCGACGGCCTTGTCAACTGCCGCCTCTATGGCCGAGGAGTCGGAGATCTGTGAAACCCCCATCTCCGCCACAATGTCGTGGGCGTCGCGGCCGGTCGCGAACATCTTCTCGAAGACATCTTTTGCGATCTTGCCGGTTATCTTTCCGTCCTCGATGAGCCTGATGAGCCCGGCGAGGTCGCCGGGTTTGATCGGACACGCGGCGATCCCGCGCTCGTCGTCCTTCAGCTCGCGCATGAGTTCGGCAGCGATCCAGTTCGCCGCCTTTTTGGCAGGTGCCCCTGCGGCGATCACGGCCTCGAAGTAGTCGGCAAGGGCACGGTCGGCTGTGAGCACCAGCGAATCGTATTCAGTGATCCCGTGCTGCGAGACAAACCTCTCCGCCTTCTCTCCGGCAAGCTCTGGCAGGGATGCCTTGATCTTTGCGATCCACTCATTTTCCACGATGAGCGGCAGCAGGTCCGGATCAGGGAAGTAGCGATAATCGTGCGCCTCCTCTTTGCTGCGCATCGACTCCGTCCTGCCCTGAGCATCGTTCCACAGGCGAGTTTCCTGGATCACGGTCCCTCCGCCGTCCAGCACATTCGACTGCCGCTCGATCTCGTATGCGATCGATCGTTCCACCGCCTTGAAGGAGTTCAAGTTCTTCATCTCGGTGCGTGTGCCTAACTCCTTTTGGCCGACCGGGCGGATGGAGACGTTGGCGTCGCAGCGGAAGTTTCCCTCCTGCAGGTTTCCCTCGCAGATATCCAGATAGACGAGCACGTTGCGCAGCGTGCGCAGGTAATCGCCGGCTTCGCGCGGGGAGCGCATGTCCGGGCCTGAGACGATCTCGATGAGCGGAACGCCGCACCGGTTGAAGTCCACATGACTCATATCCTCATGCCCGAAATCGTGCAGCAGCTTGCCCGCGTCTTCTTCCAGATGGATGCGGATGAGCGAGACGGTTTTTTTCGCGCCCCCGGTGAGCATTTCCAGGCCGCCGCCCTGGCAGAGCGGGAATTCGTACTGGGAGATCTGGTAGCCCTTCGGGAGGTCTGGATAAAAATAATTTTTACGCGCAAATATGCTGCGACGCTGCACCTGACTGTCGAGAGAAAGCCCTGCCTTGATCGCCATCTCGACCGCCAGACGGTTGACGACCGGGAGCGTGCCCGGTTGAGCGGTGCACACGGGGCAGATGTTCGTGTTAGGCTGGGCGTCTACGCTCGCTGGGCAGGCGCAGAACATCTTGCTCGCGGTCTTGAGCTGCGCGTGAACCTCTAAACCTATGACTGGCTCGTATTTGGGCATCATCGCATGCCTTTATAAAACCGGTATCCTTTTGTGCCACTCCGTAGCCTGCTCGTATGCATAGGCGATATTCAGAAGCCCGGCCTCATCGAGCGGTTTTCCTATCAGCTGCATGCCGATCGGCAGCCCGTCGCGCGTCATGCCGCATGGCAGCGACATCCCCGGCAGCCCGGCGAGGTTTACAGGTATCGTGAATATATCGTTCAGGTACATCTGGATCGGATCGTCCGTCTTTTCGCCGAGCTTGAACGGCGGCGTAGGCGTGACAGGCGCCAGGATCGCATCGCACGATCCGAACGCATCCAGGAAATCGTTCTTTATGAGCGTGCGGACCTTCTGTGCCTTGAGATAATACGCATCGTAATATCCGGAGGAGAGCACGTAGGTGCCGACTACGATGCGCAGCGCCACCTCGGGACCGAACCCCTCGGTGCGGCTTATTTTGAAGAGGTCGGTCAGCTCATGCGGGCCCTTTGCTCGATGGCCGAACCTTATGCCGTCGTAGCGCGCGAGGTTTGCCGACGCCTCCGCGGGCGCGATTATGTAGTAGCAGGCGAGCGCGTATTTCGTGTGGGGGAGCGAGATCTCGACGATCCTGGCGCCCAGCCCTTCGAGCACCTTCGCGGCGGCGCGCACCGACGCCCCTATCTCCGCGTCTATGCCGGACACAAAATATTCCGTCGGCACGCCGATGGTCTTTCCCTTCACGTCTCCAACGAGCGCAGCCGCATAGTCCGGCGCGGGCTGTGGGATAGATGTGGAGTCCATGGGGTCGTGGCCCGCGATCGCGGAGAGCATCATGGCGCAGTCGCGCACATCCCGCGCCATGGGCCCCACCTGATCGAGCGAGCTGGCGAATGCGATGACGCCGTATCGGCTTACCCTGCCGTATGTGGGTTTGAGCCCCACGATGCCGCAGAAGGCCGCGGGCTGACGGATTGATCCGCCAGTGTCCGTCCCCAGCGCCAGGGGCGTGAGGCCGGCGGCAACCGCCGCTGCTGAGCCTCCACTGCTGCCACCGGGCGTGCACTCGCGGTTCCACGGGTTTCGTACGGGCCCGAACGCCGAGAACTCGTTCGACGAGCCCATTGCAAACTCATCCATGTTGAGCTTGCCGAGCAGCACAGCACCCGCCGACTTGAGCCGGCTCGATGCATTGCCGTCGTAAGGCGGCACGTAGCCCTTCAGTATCTTCGATGCGCAGGTCGTTTCTATGCCCTGTGTGATGAAGATATCCTTGAGCGCGATAGGAACGCCGGTGAGGGGGGTGAGCCTTTCGCCCTTTGACAGCCTCTCGTCCGCTGCCTTTGCCTGTGCAAGCGCAAGCTCCGGGCATTGAAGCACGTAGCAATTGAGTTCCTTGTTGCGGCGCTCGATCTTGTCGATATAGGCGCGCGTCAGCTCGTGCGAGCTGAGTTCCCTTTTTTTAAGCAGGGTCGAGAGCTCAGCCGCGCTCTTGCTGCACAGCTCTCTTGCGCTGGATTTACTCACTGTCGATCACCTTTGGCACCTGGACGTACGGGCCGTCGCGCGCTGGGGCTGCGGAGAGTATCTTCTCATCGATGCCGGAACGAATGGCCTTGTCTTCCCTCAGCGCAGAACCGACCTCGACCGCGTGTGAAGTCGGCTCGATCCCGGATGTGCCCAGCTCGTTGAGTTGGGCCACATAGGAGAGGACCGCCTCCACCTTTTCCGCAAACCTGCCGAATTCGGACGGCTCAAAGCGCAGCCTGGCGAGCGAGGTCGTCTTTTCAACAACTGTGATGATGTCGGAGGCCTTCTTCATGAACGCTCAGAACTTGAATAGATCGAGGAGGGACTCGATTATCCGCTTTTCCTCGCCACAGAGGTGCTGGAGCGCGTCTTCGGGCATGAGCACGCTCCCGCAGCTGAAGCACTTGAATATCGTCTCGCCCTTGAACGGGATGTCCTCGAGCTCCATGCCGCAGTTGCCGCAACGGTGCCAGTGCAGCTGTTTGAGGCGCTGGCGTTCCTCCTTGGCCATCCGTTTTGTGCGGGCCTCGGCGATCTTGCGCCTCTTGTGGACGTCGATCTTCTCGAAATACGAGACCTCTGGATGCGGCTGCTTCGGCATAACCGGCCTGTAACACAGCGATTCATGCAGCGTCAACTGTGTCGCTACGGAAAAGCTACGTGCCGTGAAGTACGCGGGGTTCCCAGCAAGCCGAGACCGTGCCAAAATACGCGGTGATCTGCGGCTGGCATCTCGCAAACCGACACCGAGTTATTCGCAGCTCATCCGGCTAACGATGGAATTTTAGCCAGCGCGGTCCCCATTGCTCGAAGCCTGCCGCAGATCACCGCTCGTTCCGTGCCAGTGTCGCTTCCCGTAGCATCGCAATAAACGTAAAAACCCCGTTTGCTGCGCGACTCTACGCAGGTTGTATCATGGCGCATGACGAGTGGGGTCCCCAGCCCAGCTTCGAGCAATGGGGAACGCGGTGGCATGTTATTCGCCGTTAGCCTTATAAGCTGACTTAGACTCGGTGTCGGCTTGCGAGATGATGGGCTGGGGACCCCGCTCATGCAGTGGCG
>JBBAAC010000005.1:0-27550 GCA_041658465.1 bacterium
GACTATCTCTTCAAAGAGCTCAAGTTTCTTAAAGCCCTCCGGCGATTCCTGTACGTGCTCAAACGTTCGCAGCGCGCCCTTGATCATCGAAAGATCCGAGCCCTTGGACTCTGAATCATCTTTAGCGATCGCCGGTTCTGCAAAGAGGTCGGCTCGGAGCAGTTCCTTGTAAACGATATCCGTGCCCTTCAATTCATAGTAGCGGTATTCTCCCTCGCTCTCAACGATTGCGCGATTTCCCTGGATCATCACCTGCGACCCGTCCGGTTCCTGCACGTGAAAGGTCACTTCCTCGACATGGCCCGATGGATCGAGGCAGACGGTCAGGGTCTCAGGGCCTGATTCACCGATCCTGCGGAACATCATCGTCGAATCTCCGGGCTCCCCCTGGTCGTGGACGAAATTCTCCAGGCGCTTCATGGAGTCTATGCTCATATCCCCTCCCCTCTGGGCTACCACCCCCATTTAAGAGCAAGATGCATGCCAGCTCAAATGGGCCGCAAAGGGTCGTTGAAGCCGATTTTCGATGGGAGTTTTACCCTCGACCGACGGAATTGTGACAGGTTATTGCTGGGCCTTCTCGATGTACCAGACAAGATAATCTTTTGCGCGCGAGATCGCCGTGGCCAGCGATTCGCCCTTTGCCAGGTGCGCGGCAATGGCGGACGCAAAGCGGCAGCCCGTGCCCCGCGGCGATTTGCCGGTAATGCGCTGCGCAGTGAAGGAGTGATATTTCTCGCCGTCGAAGAGCACGTCGACGGCGTCGCCCGCCAGATGCCCGCCCTTTACGATGACCGCGAGCGGCTTTGTGATCCCTTCCCGCAGGCGGATGGTCTCCCGGTGTATGATCTCCGCCGCCTTCTGCATGGTGTCCAGCCCGGCCACCTGCATGCCCGCAAGCGCCGAGGCCTCCGGGATATTGGGAGTGATCACCGTGGCCAGCGTCAGCAACTGCTGCCTGTAGAACGGGAGCGCATCTGCCTCCAGAAGAGAGGTCCCTGACGAGGAATGAAGCACGGGATCGACCACCACGTGCGGCGCATCGACGCGTTTCAGAAACCAGGCGATGGCCCGAACGTTGGCCTTTGTCGCCACCATGCCTATCTTGACCGCGGCCAGCTCCCTGCCCTTGCAGGCCGTGGAGAGCTGTTGCGTCAGCACGTCGGCTGGCGTGGGATGGATCGAGAGCGCGTGCTCGTCGTCATGGGCCGTGATAGCCGTGATCGCGGAGATACCCTCGACGCCCAGATCGGCAAACGTGCGGAGGTCCGCCTGAACGCCGGCCCCGCCGGAAGGGTCGGAGCCGGCAATCGCTAGAACCACTCTCTTTGAAGTCATGCGCGCCTCACGAGAACCAGGATCTACCCCACCCTGACCCTCCCCTTACAAAGGGGAGGGAATGATTCCCCTCCTTTGTAAGGAGGGGCTAGGGGAGGTAGATCCTTGAGCTATTTCCTTCACAAACCATCTCGCTTCCGCGACAACGTCCGGTGCCTCAGCCAGGGCGCTTATCATCGCGACCGTCTTTGCGCCAGCCTCGACTACATCCCGAATATTCGCCCTGCCTATGCCGCCTATCGCTACGACGGGCACGCCGAGCGAGCGCGCGACCAGGGCGAGTTTTTCAAGCCCCTGCACCGGATGTCCGGGCCCCTTGGTCTTCGTCTGGAATATCGCGCCAAACGCGACGTAATCGGCGCCCTGCCGCTCAGCCGTCGCGGCCTCTTCCAATGAATGCGCGGAGTACCCGATGAGCAGGCGATCGCCCGTGCGCCTTCGTATTGAAGCGACGGGCTCGTCGTTCTCTCCCACATGCACGCCATCGGCACCGCTCTCAATCGCGAGATCCACGTGATCATTGATGATGAATGTGAAGTCAAACTCGCGCTTCAATTTCATGATTTCGCGCGCAATATTTTTGATCTCGTCATATCCCGCCTGTCCCGCCTGATTCGCCTTCATGCGCAGTTGGATGAGTCTGCACCCGCCCTCCAATACGTTGCGCGCGAATTGCGGGAGCCGATCGACCGCACAGAAGCCACTGTCCGCTATGGCGTAGAGGCCGGAAATCAACTGCGTACGATCGTTCGATCGTTCGATCGTGCGTTCGTTAAAACCGTTTTTCATAATGTGTGGGCCCTTTTCCCGCCATGGTTTTACGATCGAACGATCGCACCAAAGGTATACCCAAGTCTTTCATTTTGCGGCGCAGCGTGTTGCGATTTATGCCCAAGGCGCGCGCGGCCTTCAGCTGATTGCCACCTGCCCACGCCAGGCATTGCTCGATCAGGGGCCGCTCGACCTGCGCGAGCACCGCATCGTAGACCCCTTGCACCTCCACGCGGCCGAGCCGCTCGAAAAAGTGCGCAACCTTGTGCCGAACCGCCTCTTCGAGGGAAAGCGAGTCAAAGCTCGATTGGGCGAACGCCTCGTGGTCCAGCCGATTTCGCGGCGGAAAGTGCGATGCCTCGATCACGCTGCCCGGCGCTGCGAGCGTTGCATAATATACGAGCTGGCGCATCTCTGCAGCGTCGTCCTCCCAGCGCCGCCGGCCGATCCACTCTCGGGCCCCCTTGCCAAAGGCCTTCTCCGGCAGATCCAGGCGCTGACAGCACTCGCGCAAAAGCTCCTCCGCCCGCCTCTGGACCTCTCTGCGCTTGAGCCACTGAATAACAGGCATATTTTGCTCAAATAGTCGTTGCTAAGGGTCATTGCAAGGCAGAACAGGATGTGGAATGCAGCATGTATACATTATGTCTTGGACTCTAAAAAAACATCTGCAGAACATACTCGCACGCGAGCAGGGCGCAGTCATGAAGGACTGGGGCGGCAAGGCGTCGGTGGCGCTCGTTTATCCCAATACCTACCGCGTCGGGATGGGCAACCTGGCTATCCATTCGATCTACCGCATGCTCAATTCAAGGTCGGGCATCGTCTGCGAGCGCGCGTTTCTTCCGGATAAACGGGAGATGCGCGAACATATGCGGATGGGCGCTCCCGTGCTCTCAATCGAGTCCCAGCGGCCGCTCTCGGATTTTGACTGGGTCGCCGTCAGCGTCTCTTTTGAAAACGATTATCTCAATATACTGCCGATGCTCGAGATGTGCCGAATTCCCCATATGTCGGATGAACGCGGAGAGGGGATGCCTCTCATCATCGCGGGCGGCGCCGCGCCTACGCTCAACCCCTGGCCCATGAGCCGCATCGCGGATGCGGTCGTCATGGGCGAGATGGAGGCGTATGCCGCGGACCTCATCCCGCTCATCGAGTCGCGGGCGGGAAGGGCCGATGCGCTGGCGGAGCTCGGCGCAATGAACGGCGTGCTGGCGGGATCTACCCCTCCTTACCTCCCCTTACAAAGGGGAGGAATTATCAAGGCACTGAGACCGCGCCACGTGGCGGACCTGGATTCGATAAAGACGCAGACAGTTATCTACGCGCGCGACGTCGAGTTCGGCGACATGCACCTCATCGAAGTCGAACGCGGCTGCCCCAGGCGCTGCAGCTTCTGCGCCACACCAGTGATCTACGGAGGTCACAGGCGCCGCAGCGCCGCGGCAGTCATCGCGATGGTCGATGAGGGACTGGCCCATCGAAAAAAATTCGGGCTCATCGGCGCAGACATCCTCTCGCACCCGCAGTTTGTCGAAATAGCGGAGGCGATTCATGCGCGAGGCGCGACCTTCTCGCCCTCTTCCGTGCGCGCCGACGCGATCGACGACTCGCGCGCAAGATTGCTCGCAGCGTCCAGCCACAGATCGGTAGCGCTCGGAGTGGAGGCGGGCTCGGAGCGGCTCCGAAAAGAGCTCAGCAAGGGACTCACCGATGAGCGGCTCCTGTCTGCGGTCGCGACGCTAGCAAGGGCAGGCATCACCAGGCTTCGCCTCTATTTCATGCTCGGCCTGCCAGGCGAGACGGACGAGGACGTCGCGGCGATCACGGAGCTCGCCTGCCGCGTGCGCGACGAGCTGCGAGCGGCAGCGCCGAAATCCGCGCGGACCACCGCCGTGGATCTCACCGTGACGCCGTTCGTGCCGAAGCCCTCGACCCCCCTTGCCGGGGGACCGTTCGCCGGCGAGCCCGAGCTGAAGCGCAGGGTCAAGGAGATCCGTCGCGCCGTGGGCAAGTCAAAGGGGCTCACTGCCCGATTCGACTCGATCAATGAGGCAAGGATCGAGTGGCTCCTCGCCAACGGCGGTGCGGATGCGATCGAGCTCATCACGGATTGACGCATCAATGCCCCGATGCTACATGGCCCCGCTCATGAAACTATTCTTCAAAGCTGCCGCATTATCCATCGCTTTGCTCTTCGCATCTGGTGCCTCCGCGGCGGATGCGGGCCATATGGCAAAGATCAACGACGTCTACGTCATCCACCTCATTCTCGACGGCACGAATCTCGACGCGTTCGACAAGGCGATGGCCGAAGGGCGTATGCCGACGATCAAAAAGCGCTTCGTAGATAACGGCGCGTCTTTTTCGCTGGCCACATCGGTCTTCCCCTCCACCTCCACCTGCGCCTATCAGGCCTTTACGACTGGGCTTTTGCCGGGCCACGCGGGCATCCCGCACCTGGAGCGCTTCGACCGCGAGCATGAAAAGGTCGTGGGTTACCTCACGACCAGCGGCTTCAAGATGCTCAACACGGACCTGATAAACCTGCGGGCGCTCACAAATCCGGACGTCGTTCAGATCGAGCCTCCCACCACGATGTTCGAACTCCTCCAGGGCTACCCAACGGCGGCCATCTATTCATCGTTCTCCCGCGGGGCATCTGAAAGACACCCGAAGATAGCGCCGATCGCAGCGCTCTGGTCCACTTATGTAACCGACAGGCAGGAGAACGTCGACGTGCTGGCGCTCAAGCGCGTGAAGGCGCTCTTCGAGAAGCGACCCTCGCGAATCCCCCGCTATACGCTGGTCGGTCTCTATTCTTCCGACATCATGGGCCACAAGCACGGGCCGCAGAGCCCGGAGGTCGCGGATGTCCTGCATCAGTTCGACCTCTTCATGCGGGAATTCCTGGCGCTGCTCGAGAAACAGGGGATCGTTGACAAGACATACATCATCGTATCCGCGGATCACGGAATGCACGACACGGGCAAGCTCTTTTACTTCCAGGAGGAACTGGAAAAGGCCGGCATCCATGTCAAGCCGCACAGCCCGAAGGACCGCGACTACACGCTCTACGCGGCAAATCGCGGCGTGATCTCCTCGCATATCTATGTGCGGCATGACGGCGGCTTTGCCCCGATCGACGATCCGGAGATTTTGCGGAAGTTCCCCACAAATGATGGCGGCTCGATCGATCTCATCGATTTCATCAAGCGGCTGGAGGCGACGGAACTGGTAGTTGTGCGGGCCGGCGAGCGCAGGGCGCGGATATTCGACCGCGATGGCGCATGGGCAGACGTCGCCTGCTACACGATCGAGCAGAGAGACTACTGCAGCTATCAAACCAAAGGCGGCGATCCGCTGGGCTACAGGGCGAATCATGCGCCTGCAAAACTCCTGGACGGGCAACCGCATTCCATTTTCGCATGGCGCGATGCCACGGCCGGGATGCCCTACCCCGACGCGGTAGTCGAACTCTCGCAGATCTTTCACGACGGCCGCTCGGGCGATATTTTCATCACGACGCGCGGGCACTACGGCTTCAGGAAGGTCAAGGCCGGCAACCACGGAGGGGCGGACGCGGGCGACATGCGAGTGCCGCTCTTGATCGCTGGACCGACCGTATCGCCGGGCGCATATGGAACCGCTCGCCCGGTGGACCTCTACCCCATGGTACTCGGCTGGTTCGGCATCTCCGTGCCGCCTGCGAATTACGACGGAATGGATCCATTCGTGAAATTTGGCGGCGACGATCCGGATTCCCAGAGGCTGGCCCTGCTGGAGCAGATGTTCGACGGGAATACGCCTCATGTGAATCGCGCGGAATTCGGCAGGCTGAAGACGCTCGCGTTGCAGGAGGCCGCGCGCCGCAAAGAGCTCGTGCAGAAGCTGGAAGCGCTGCTGGGACGGCTCGATGCGCAGAAGAATTCCAAGGATGCGCCAGAGGTTGCGCCTCCGGGCTATCTTGACGATCACATCGCCATAGTGCAGAGGACTCTCGCGTGGGCGAAGGGAGGCCTCGATCGCATGGAGGATATCGAGTCCACGCTCTCGGGAAAATCATCCAAATGATCAAATTTTTCTTCAACCGATTCAGCAGGGCCGTGACAGCCATGGAGATCGCCGGCGCACTCCTACTGTCGCTGGCGGCGCTGCGTTCCATTTTGATGGGCACAAGCGTCGCGCAGGGAATCCTGCTCTCGGTCGTTGCGGCGCTGTACGCATTCATTCGCCTCTGCACGAGCGTGCGCTGGTACAGGGATGCGCCCCGATATTCCGGCATAGAACTGCAGTTTCGCAAGGCGATCGTGCCGACCAGCTATGTAATGGCCATCTTTCTGGCCTGGTTCGCAGCCAGCCCATCCGCAGCGCCGCTCGCCATCGCGGCATTCATGCTCGCCGTGGTCGCACATGTTAATGTCATCCTGCTCTACTTGCGCAGCCGGGATAACGACCGGACGCCGGTCAACTTCTATTCCAGCGGCGCTTTCTTGAACAGCCTAAATGACGCACCGATATTGCGGCAAGCCCTTTAAAGCCGTTTGTAAGGCTCGATCTGCGTTTTGTCTCTAGACATCCATGACGCGGGCTGATAAATGAGGCACATGCCAACTTGGAGCGAATTTGCCGGCGGTTTCGGGCTCAAAGAAGCGCTGCTCCTCATCTTCGTCGTCGTCGTCATCGTGATGGCGCGAGAGGAGAGGCGTATTTTCCGGAGGGGGAAGAATGACAGGCAAGAGATCTGAATGCAGGTGCCGTGGGCACGCTCCAGATGTCGACGAGACAAAGGAACACATCTTCGCGGCAGGCCGGGAGCTCCTGCTCGCGGCCCGCGGCGCGCTCCGTTTCTGCAAGGAATACGCGGATGCTACGGCATCGCCCGCCACCCGCGTCCAGCTGATCAAATTCTTCGGCAAGGCGATATCCGTAGCGGACGAACTGAGCCGTGGCCTCGTCTCCGCATCGGCCGTCACGCACAAGGCGCGCAGCGTCGCTGCGCCGTTCTTCGAGGCGATGGGCAAAGAGATGAGGGCCGAGGAACACGAGAAAAGCGCCGCACGTCCGGCGCCCAGGTCGGCGAAGGCAAGGCGCGCGGCGAGGCCAAAGGCAAAGCGCCGCTAGGAAGCTCTAGGTTCTCCTCAAGTGGAGGATGTATGTCCGATAAGCACCCGAAAGTGATCAAGCGTTATCAGAATCGCAAGCTATATGACACCTCCGACTCCTGCTATGTCACGCTGGACGACATCAGCGACATGATCAAGCAGGGCGAAGAGGTGCAGATCGTCGACAACACCACCAAGGAAGACCTCACGGCGGTCACCCTCGCGCAGATAATCTTCGAAGAACAGAAAAAGAAGACCCACGTATTGCCGCTCGGGACATTCCGCGAGATGATTCAGGGCGGCGGGGAGGCCCTGCGCGAACTCGTGACCCGCGGCGCGCGGGAGATCGGCCATGTAAGGGAGTTTGTCGACGACAAGGTCATGCCCGCAGTGAAGGACATCCAGGAAATACCCACCGTGCGCAGCGATATCGAGTCGCTCAAGAAGCGGATCGCAGCGCTTGAACACAAGCTGGCAGCGCTTGACCGCAGCCGCCGCTAAACCAAATGACCAGACGAACACTGCTGATACTTGCGCTTGCCCTGCTCATATCCGCGCATGCCTCTTCGGCGCGCGCCTATCTGCTCCCTGCCTACAAGATTACGGCCGAGCAGCGCGCGGTCCCCGCTGAGGAGACCCTGGCGCATTACGAGCAGCAGCTGGCGCAGATCCGCTCCCAGGTCTCGCTCACGATCCTTGCCGATCGCCACCGGGATTACAAGGCGCGCGTTCAACCGCACAAGCGCGCGGCGCTGGCCTCCTACGACGAGCTTCAGGAGCCCCTCGCCTTCTGGCGATGGGTCGTGGACTTAAAGAAACACCTTGTAGCGCTGCAGGGAAGCGAACCGCCTGCAAAGGCCGTGGACGAAGCGGACGACATGGCCAAGATGATCGTCCAGCGTATCTACGACATTTCTCAGGAATACCGCGTCGCGTTCACCGCGCTTTTCCAGAACTTCATGATGAACATGGGCGCACACAAGAGGGGCTACTGCTACCAGTATGTGGAAGACCTGCTCAAGACGCTCACGCAGCGGCAATGGCGCTTCTACGAGCTGCGCTGGGGAAAAGCATGGGCGGACAGCTGGCTCGAGAACAACGCCCTCGTCATCACCGCAAAGGGCGCGCCGTTCAAGAGCGGGCTGGCGGTCGACAGCTGGCGCTCCGCCGGAAAACCTTTCTGGACGCCGGTCAAGGGGGACAGCTATCCCTGGAAGGAAATAGTGGAAAAAAATACAGCTGCTGAGTGATCGCTCACTCGGCCAGGAATTCCTCCAGCCTTTTTCTGGCCACCTCCGAGAGACCGGCAAATCGAATCCCCATGCCGGAGGCCGGAGTGGAACCGCTGGACGCGCGCCGGACGACCTCGCCGGTAACCCTTACGGGGCGCTTGTGGCCGGGCAGCTCAAAGGAAAGAAAGAGCAGCGTGCCCACCTGAAGGGGCACATCGGACGCCAGAAATATTCCCCCGAGGCTTATGTCCTCCGAATAGACGTAAAAGAGCCCTTCGCCGAACTCATCCTCGAAGACGACTTTTGTGCGATGCTGGCGCCGCGGGTGCACGCGCCTCTCGAAGACAGCGGCGTTCATCTCGTCTCCCTTCTCAGGAGCTTATTCACCAGGGCTGCAAATTCATCGGGGTGGAACGGCCTCGATATGACCTCTGCCTTGGGAATCTGCGCAAGCCTCTTTCTCATAATCGACTCCGCCTCGCCCTCTTCGCAGAAAAAGACCTTTGGAACATCGGCGAGCGAGGCCTCCCGCTCAAGCTCGGCCGCCACCTCGGAATATTTCTTGCCAACGGCATTACAATTAATGATGAGGAGCTGAACGGCGCCGCGCCTGGCGATATCGGGCCGCGCCTCCTCGAATCTGCGACGCACGGCGATGACGGCGCCCAACGGGGCCAACAGCAGTTTGTAGAGATTCGCCGCAAGCAGAGAGCGGTCGACGATCACGATTCGAGGTGCAGAAGTCATGCGTTTATACTAACCCAGAGCTTCGAACCTGACAACGACGGAGACGCCATGCCCATCTACGAATATGAATGCAGGTCATGCTCAAAGCGATCGGAGCTGCTCGTGCGCTCCGCCGAAGAGCAGGTCCGCTGCCCGAATTGCGGCAGCGAACAGCTGACTCGCCTCTTATCTACGTTCAGCGCCCACGGAGGCAGCTCATCCGGCGGAAGCTGCGATTCCTGCGACATCGGAGAGGCATGCGCGTCGGTTGGCGGCAAGAAGCGCGGGCCTTGCTGCAGCGGCGGATGCAATCACTGACTGAATCATAAATTCAGCGCTTCAGAATAATGAAAAAGGCAGAATCTTTCTTGACTTTTAGGAGGGCATCCCTTAATTTGACGCCAACTTGCGGATTTACTTTGAAAAATCCGAAATTAACCTTTTTTTAAGGAGGGGGAGATATGAAGAGAATGTCGTGTCTGGTAATAGCGTTGCTGTGCACCTTCATGGTGTTCGGTTGCGCGCAGCAGCAGAAGAAGCCGAAGGCGGCAGCAACGACGGCTGGCTTGCAGAAGATCCATTTTGACTTCGACAAGTCCAACATCAAGCCGGAGTTCGAGCCGGTCCTCAAGGGCAACGCTGACTGGATGAACTCGCACCCGAAGAGCAAGGTCACCATCGAAGGCCACTGCGACGAGCGCGGCTCGATCGAGTACAACATCGGCCTCGGCGACAGGCGCGCCAACTCCGCGAAGAGCTACATGACGAAGCTCGGCATCGGCGGCGACAAGCTGTCGACGATCAGCTACGGCAAAGAGCGCCCGGTTTGCACAGAGCACACCGAGAGCTGCTGGTGGCAGAATCGCCGCGCTGAGTTCATTGGTCAGTAAGCTCCTCAGCTGACGGTAAAAAAGTTGTTTTACTCACAGCGCGTTTCTAATATGAAACGCGCTGTGTTTTTTTAAAGGCGGCTCACCCTTTCCATGCCGCAGGAGGAATGCCATGTTGAAACTTGCATCAGCCATCGCAGCCATCGTTTCGGTAGGAATCGTTTATGTATCCGCGGCGAACGCCGGTGGGACCGAAGATCGCGTGTCAGCGCTGGAAAAGCAGGTAGCCTTGATCCAGAGCACGCGCACGAACAACAACGCCGAGGTGGCTTCATCGCTCTCGCGCATGCAGGCGATCCAGGACGAGTTCACGTCCGTGAAGGGCCAGGTCGAGGCCAGCGAAGTCCTCCTCAAGAGACAGTACGAAGAGCTGGGTAAGCGGCTCACCGAGATCGATCAGCGCGTCGCTGCGATCGAGGATCGGCTCTCTATCTTCTCAACCCAGCTCTCAAGGGCGCTGGGCAAGGTGGCGCCGGAGGCCGCGGCCGAAGGCGATATGTATCAGAAGGCCTTGGACATGGCTTCGAGCAACCAGTACCTGGAGGCGGCTGCGGCATTTACCTCATTTATCCAGAAGTTTCCGAAGAGCACCTACGTGCCGAGCGCGACGTACTGGATAGCCGAGTGCTTCTACTCGATGCGCGACTACGCCCGCGCGGTGAAGGAATATCAGAACTTCCTCTCCAAGTTCCCCCGCGACGAGAAGGCGCCTGATGCGCTGCTCAAGCAGGGCAACGGCTTCTATGAACTCGGCATGCCCGATGAGGCGCGAACCTTCTACGACAAGGTGATCTCAACCTATCCCAGGAGTGCCGCTGCTGCGCAGGCTCAGTCGCAGATTGCGCGGATAGAAAAGCGCAAGGCGGGCGGGGCGGCACAGACCCCTTCTCAGGACATAGGCTCGTACCCGACGGAGACGCTCGAGCAGCAGATGAAACGCCGCGCGGACTCGCAGTCGGATCTTGCGCCTCAACCGCAGCCGACCCCGAAGGCCGGTCAGAAAGCGCAGCCTGACAAAGGCAACACCCGCAACCCTGTGCGAGATTTCTAAACGCCATGAGAGTACTGGGCATAGAGAGTTCCTGCGACGAGACCGCGGCGGCGGTGGTGAGTGAAGGCCGCGTGCTGTCGAGCCTGGTGGCAACGCAGCACGACGTTCACGCCCGCTTCGGCGGCGTCGTGCCCGAGCTTGCATCGCGGCGGCACATCGAAAACGTAGTGCCGCTGATCACCGCCGCCCTCGATGAGTCCGACCTCTCGCTGGAAGACATCGACGGGATTGCGGTCACATACGCTCCGGGACTTTTGGGCTCGCTGCTGGTCGGGCTCTCGGCGGCGAAGGCGATCGCCTTCGCAAGAAATCTCCCGCTCATCGGCGTGAATCACCTCGAAGGCCATCTCCACGCGGCGGAACTGGAATACGGCGCGATCCCCTCGCCCTACGTGGGACTCGTGGTATCGGGCGGCCACACGAGCCTCTATCTCGTGCGCGGATTCGGCGATCTTACGCTCCTCGGGGCCACGAGGGACGATGCGGCCGGCGAGGCATTCGACAAGGTGGCAAAGCTCCTCCAGCTCGGCTACCCCGGCGGGCCCGCGATCGACGCGGCATCGCGAAAGGGAAACCCAAAGGCATTCCGTTTCACAAAGCCGAAGTTCGCATCCGACGCTTCGCTGGACTTCAGCTTCTCCGGGATCAAGACCGCCTGCCTGCTCATCCATCGAGAAGAGGCCGTAAAGGGCAAAGTCTCCGAGCAATTCACGGCGGACCTCGCTGCCTCTTTCCAGGAGGCGGTGGCGATGATCCTCGTCGATCGAATTCTAGAGGCGGCAAGGCGCACCGGCGCCAGGGCCTGCGTCCTTGCAGGCGGCGTTGCAGCAAACAAACGGCTGCGCGGGCTTCTGGCGCAACGGGCCGGCGCGGCCGGCATTCAATGCTTCATCCCGCCGATATCGCTCTGCACCGACAACGCCGCGATGATCGCCTATGTCGGAGAGCGGCATCTCGAAGCCGGGCGCCGCAGCGACTTCACGCTCAATGCAGTAGCGAATCAAGAGATTGGAACCGGCGGCTAAATACCCTCCCCTTTGCGACCGAGGCCGGGTACCCGCAGCGCGGGTGGCCGAGGAAGTACCCGAAGGCGAGAGCCGGAGGGTGAAAGGGGAATGGTTCAACCAATGACATCTCTCTCCGTACATGCGCTGTTAAAGAAATACAACATCGCGCCCAAGAAACGGCTCGGACAGCACTTCCTTGCGGCGATGCCCACGATGGAGAAAATCGTCGCGGCCCTTGATGTCGGATCTCAAGATGCCGTGATCGAGATCGGGCCCGGATTGGGTCTAATGACCAGACTCGTGGCCCTGCGCGCACGACAGGTGATCGCCATAGATCGGGACAGGGCGCTGCTCGATATCGCGCGCTCGGAGCTGGCGGACATTGAGAACATCGCCTGGGTCGAAGGCGACATCCTCGAACAGACTATCGAAGGAATTGCCGCAGCGGGCCGCTGTCCCGGGATTCAGAGATTCAAACTCATCGGAAACCTGCCGTATAACATCTCCTCACCGATCCTCTTCTGGATGCTCGATTCAAGGCAGCACCTTTCGCAGGCAATCATAATGATGCAGAAGGAAGTGGCGCTGCGCATCGCATCGCGGCCCGGCTGCAAGGATTACGGTATCCTTTCGGTGATCACGCAGGCGTTTGCAAAGGCGGAGAGGCTCTTCGACGTCTCGGCGAAGAGCTTTGTGCCTCCGCCCAAGGTGACTTCATCCGTATTGCGCATCGATTTTACCGCTGCTGCCAGGGTGGAGCCGCAGGACGAGGCGAGATTCCGGGAGGTCGTTCGGGCGGCGTTCGGCAAGCGCCGCAAGACTATCCGCAACGCCCTGCTCGGTGCCAGGGGGCTCAGGATCACCGCTGATTTGCTGGACCAGGCTCTCAAAACCACGGGCATCGACCCCGTGCGCAGGCCCGAGACGCTGTCGATAGATGAGTTTGCAATGTTGTCAGAACACCTCGGAAGAAGTAAGTAAGGAGTAGTCACTTGCATCCTCCCCCTTTGTAAGGGGGAGTTAGAGGGGGTGGATCAAGGATCTACCTCCCCCTCCCCTCCTTACAAAGGAGGGGGATCTGAAACAAGGAGGTGTGCGTATGTCGGTAAAAAAAACCACGTTGCTGGCGACCGGCCTTCTTGCGCTGGCAACCTTTCTCACGGGAGGTAGCGCCATGGCACTCGAACTCCGAAGCAGCGCATTCACAAACGCCTCGCCGATACCCTCAAAATACACGTGCGACGGCTCCGACCTTTCCCCTCCGCTCTCGTGGAGCGGCGCGCCCGCAGGGACCAAATCCTTTGCGCTCATCGCCGACGACCCCGATGCACCGGCAGGCACATGGGTTCACTGGGTCGCGTGGAACATACCTACCGCGACCTCATCGCTCGGCGAAGCCATGACCAAGGACGCCCAGCTCCCCGACGGCACCAAGCAGGGGGTGACGGACTTCCGCAGGCCTGGCTACGGCGGTCCTTGCCCGCCCTCGGGAACTCATCGTTATTTCTTCAAGCTATATGCGCTGGATGCCCCGCTGGATCTGCCCGCGACCGCGACCAAGCCACAGCTGGAAGCGGCGATGAAGGGCCATGTGTTGGCTCAAACTCAGCTCATGGGCACCTACAGCCGCCAGCGGTAAACGGACCGCTAGACAACGCCGGGGCGCTCTGTTATAGGCGGCTCGTGACAAACCAGCATCCACCAAAATATATAGCCGTGGACGGGCCGATCGGCGCGGGCAAGACTACCCTTGCCCGCATGCTCGCCGAGGAGATGAACGGCCATCTCTGCCTCGAGCCGGCTGAAAAGAACCCGTTCCTGCCGGAATTCTACAAGGACCGCGCAAAGAACGCATTCAAGACCCAGCTCTTCTTCCTTCTAAATCGCTACCAGCAGCAGCTGGAGCTCCGCCAGCGCGACCTCTTCTCGCAGACCCTTGTTTGCGACTACACCTTTGCAAAGGACCTCATCTTCGCCAAGGTGAACCTGTCGGAGGACGAGCTCACCCTTTACAACACGGTCTTTCATCTCCTGCACGAGCGCCTGCCAAAGCCCGACCTCGTGATCTATTGCCGCGCGGAGCCGCGTGTGCTCCTCTCCCGCGTCAAGAAGCGCGGTATCGAGTACGAGCGTCTGATAACCGAGGAGTACCTCGAGAATCTGACAGATAGCTACAATCACCACTTCCTCAATTACGACGAAACTCCGCTGCTGGTGGTGGACACTTCGGAGCAGAACTACATGGAGCGCCCTGACGATTTCCAGAACATCAAGCGCGCCCTCCTCTCCCATCGCGGCGGAACGGTGCACCTCATCGCGCGCTCTTAAACCCAATGGCACGAACGAAAATTACTGATATCCGCGAAAAATATCGCCGCACCGAGCGGCTGACGATGGTCACTGCCTACGATTCCACGTTCGCGAGGCTCGTGGACGATGCCGGCATAGACATGATCCTGGTGGGCGACTCGCTCGGCATGGTAATCCAGGGACACGAGACCACGATCCCCGTTACGCTGGATGAAGTGATCTACCATACGAGGTGTGCATCCCGCGGGGCGCAGCATGCGCTCGTAATCGCAGACCTGCCGTTCATGAGCTATCAGGCGAGCGCCTCGCAGGCGCTTTTGGCAGCTGGTCGGGCTTTAAAGGAAGGCTCCGCAGGTGCGATAAAACTCGAGGGCGGCATCGAGATGGCAGAGACCGTGCGGCTCATGGTTGCGGCCGGCATCCCGGTCATGGCGCACATAGGCCTCAGGCCCCAGCGCTTCCACCAGATGGGCGGTTACAAGGTGCAGGGCAAGACGCCGCAGGAGGCCGCGCAGCTCATCGCGGAGGCAAAGGCATTTGAGGAGGCGGGCGCGTTCTCCATCGTGCTGGAGGGCGTGGCCATCGAAACGGCGAAGGAGATCACCGATGCCGTCCAAATCCCATCTATCGGCATCGGCTCGGGTCCTCACTGCTCCGGCCAGGTGCTCGTGATCTACGACCTGCTCGGATTCAATCCTGAATTCACCCCGTCATTTCTGAAGACGTATGCGGACGGGCACAAGTTCGTAACCGATGCAGTGGGGGCTTATATCGATGATGTGAGATTAGGAAAATTCCCCAATGAAAAATACGGCGTATTCAGAAAGAGGAGCAATCCCTCCCCTTTGTAAGGGGAGGGTAAGGGTGGGGTAGACCGAGATCTACCTCCCCCTCCCCTCCTTACAAAGGAGGGGAATGAGTCACAAATGCAGATAGCTCACACCATAAATGAGATGCGCGCATGGTCGCAGACGCAGCGAACAGCGGGCCGCAGGATAGCGTTCGTGCCGACGATGGGCGCCTTGCACGGGGGACATCTCTCGCTCTTGCGCGAAGGGAAGAAGCGCGGCGATAGCCTCGTGCTGTCGATCTACGTAAATCCCGCGCAATTCTCCTTGACCGAAGACCTGGCGAAGTATCCCAGGGATCTCGACGGCGATCTGGCCAAGGCCAGGGCAGAGGGAGTGAATGCGGTATTTCTGCCGACCGATGCCGTGATGTATCCGGAGCGATATCAGACCTGCGTCTTGGTCGAGCAAGTCACGAAGTCGCTCTGCGGCGAATCGAGGCCCACACACTTTCGCGGCGTCACGACGGTCGTGGCAAAGCTCTTCAATATCGTGCAGCCCGACGCGGCCATATTCGGAGAGAAGGATTTCCAGCAGCTCGTGGCGATAAAGACGATGGCGCGCGACCTCGACATGCCGGTGGAGATCGTGGGCTGCCCCATCGTGCGCGAGGCGGATGGGCTGGCCATGAGCTCGCGCAACAAGTACCTCTCCGCGGTAGAGCGATCCGCGGCGCTCGCGCTCAACAAGTCGCTCGCTCAAGCGGATGGAATGATAAGAACAGGCGAGACGGACTCCATGAAGATCCTCTCCCGCGTGCGCTCCTTTATAGAGGACGAGGGAAAGGGGCTCGTGCGCCTGGATTATGCAAAGATCGTGGATGCGGAGACGCTCACGGACCTTCCGGAAATAAAACGGCCAGCGCTGCTTGCGCTGGCCGCGTTTGTAGGCAAGACCCGCCTGATCGATAATCGTGCCTTCGCTTATTGAATCCCGATCCTCACAATTTTGCACACCACGGATGCGGGATGTTTTGTGTCGTCAGGTTATCAATCTGAGTCTTGGTTAATGCACAGCCGTCGATGCATTGGCTGCCCGTGTCGATCTCCGCCTGCGTCATGGCGCAGGAATTATCAACGCAGATATACCCCTTCTTTTTCATGTAGTCAGTCATTCCGCACGGATTATCCTCTGTCCGGCGGGGATCTTGGTTCTGCGTCCTGACTGCAATCTGCGGCGGCGGCGGCGGAATGTTGCAACCATTGTCAATACCAACAGGCCTCCTCACCCAGATGCCTCCGTTCTTGTTGCTGGTCATGATTCCATACGTAAGATCCCGGTCTCCACTTTCCTCGTCGTCATTGATTAAATCGCCATTGGAGTCATCGTCAAAGAGCATGTACCAGTGACGAGTAAAGATATTCATCCGAATAACATCCGCATCCAAAACTTGGCCGGTTTTACGTTCTTTGTGGTCACCCCACAAGTTTGCAGCCAGTGCATATTCTTTGTGTCCCTTGCCGTCTCCAACCGTTATTTTAATAGAAGGATCGTCAACAGTACTCATGGATATCTCTTTATTTTTTATTTCTTCATCAGTTGTGTCGCTAAGTATAGTCCTCCACCACGCTACCTTGGTGACCTCGGATTTTTCCCCCACGGCTGTCGTTAACCAGAAATATAACTCCGGGACCCAGTCATAACTGTCGTTCACGTCCTTGACTTCTTTGATATCCATACAAAACTTGACCCCAGTGATAGGATCCTCTGGATATTTGTAGATAAGCTTTACCGGGGTGCTGGCTCTATTGTTGCAGGAATCCTTGACAATAACGTTGATATCCATAACCGGGTCTGTCATTTCGTCCTTAAGAGTCGGCACAATGTCTGATAATTTTGCGCAATAATTTTGACCCGGACAGTCTTTTTCATTCAAAGTATAGGTCCATTCAGCAAGATTAATTCGGTCGGGGTTCTCCTTAGCCAGGTCATGGAACTCCCACGTGTACGGGGCGCACCCGCCCTCGGCGTGAAAATTTAGAGATACAGGGTAGCTGTTGTCGTCGACATTGGTTCGTACATTGACCTGAGGATTTGCCTTATTATCCAGCTTCACAGTAAGCTCAGAGGTCGTTGGCTGAAATTTTTCTGTTAAAGGATTTATCCCTATTATTGTCAGATCTTTGTCATCTCCGGAATCGGGCGTCTTGGCCTCCACAACAAACTTTAGTTCCTTCGATGCGAACTTTGTCTTGTCCCCTTCGTACGTAGCGATTACGGATACTGTTTTGGTTTCCGCCTTAGTGGGAATTCCTTCGATGCAGGCCGATGCGGCTGTGAGCGTTTTGACCTGATTGCCGTTGCAGTCTGTAAACAAAATCCCGTCAGGCAGATCCTGGATGTCCCAGATATAGGTGCAGATGGTCTTTCCGCAGCTCCCGCCCTTTGCATAAAGGATCTTCTTGTATTCCTTGCCTACGGTGGCCTTCTTCAACGAGGACGTCGTGATCTTCACCTCGGTCACGGTGACCTGCGGCGTGGTCGCGCTCGTATCCCCTGTCGTCTCGCCCTCGTCGGCAACGGACGCGTCATCGGCCGCCTCTGATAAGTCGGCTTCATCGCCCTGAGAGACTGCGGACGTGCCCAAATCCGCTAGCGTGGTCTCGCCGCCCGCGCACCCGAACATGCCGAGCGCGGCCAGGAGCACGAACGATAATATAATGATACGACCCTTATTCATATGGCACCTCGTCCCGGTTTGGAGACTTCCGCTCATTATGATGCAATTGCGGTGCCAAAAAAAATGACGGGTGCGACGAACGTCTGGGTCTAATATTTATTTGAATATCAACAGGTTATCGATCTGCCGCCAATATGGTCGGATGCTGCCCAAGCCCTATTCTGGGTGCTTGAGTCTCCACCTTTTCATTGCCCATGGGGTGCGCTTCTGTTAAATTCTCATCTAATCAAACTACGGGGATCGCCACACACCGGTCTTCGACCGATGCTCGCGATGACATAACTTATGGAAATCATTACAGCTTCCCTGGCCCTGCCGATGACCGCCGACTGCCCGGTTGTAGATAACGGCGCAATGGCGGTTGAACTGGGAAAGATTCATGCGTTCGGCACGTTATCCGAGCTCAAGGAAAAATTTCCCGGCGTAGAGGTGAAGGAACATCCGGACGGCGTGCTCATGCCCGGCCTCGTAAACGCGCATTGCCACCTCGATCTCGTGGCCTTCCACAATCCGCCCTCTTACGGCGAATCCGATTCTGAATCGATGGAAGAGGAGACGAACGAATTCGCATCCATGCTCGTCGACACGATCGATTTCAAGCACGAAGCAAAGCCGGACATTGTCATCGAAGGGGTCCAGCGCGGCATCAACCGTCTCATCGAGACCGGCGTTACCTGCGCCGGGGACATGACCCACTTCGAGGGGACCTTCAAGCTCCTGCGCGAGACAGGGCTTCGCGCCGTGGTCTTTCCGGAGGTGCTGGCGGGCCGCGGAGAGGCGGCGCAACAGAAGTTCGAGATAGCGCTGGCGCTCCTGGAGAAGTATTCGGACGCAACGCACGATCGAATTCGCGTGGGCCTCGGCCCTTACGCGCCCTACCTCCTCTCGCGCAATCTTCTCAAGATCATAAGTCAGCACGCGCGCGACGCGTCCATACCGCTCATGATCCATGCGGCGGAGTCGTTCGCGGAGATGGAGTTCTTCTTTGACTCGCAGGGGCCGATAGCCACGGATGTATGGCCGAGCCTCGGATGGCAGGAGCTGCCGCCCGCGCAGCGAAAGACGCCTATCGCCTATCTCGCGGAGATCGGTTTCTTCGAGGCGCCCACCACGATCGTGGGCGGGCTCCACCTCTCGGCAAAGGACTTCCCCCTGCTCGCGCGGCACCTCGTGCGCGTGGTCTGGTGCCCTTCGTCCAACAAGCTCATGAAGCACGGCCAGTTCCCGTACGCAAAACTCACGGAACACGGCATACCGACCGGGCTTGGCACCGAATCGTGGGTCGGCCGCATGGGCTTCAACATGTGGGACGAGATGAGGCTAGCCATTTCAGAGGGCGCCAACCCGCCGCCCTCGCCAAAAGAGGCGCTGCGCATGGCGACCGTGGGGGGCGCCCGCGCGCTGGGCATCGATCATCTCATAGGTACGCTGGAGGAAGGCAAAAAAGAGGACTTCATAGTCGTGCACAGACCTTCGTGGAATCGCGAAGAGGGCGACGACGCGCTCTACAAAAAGCTCATCACTGCCACAGAGCCACAGCACGTCCGTCACGTCGTCGTCGGCGGCGGAATTCTCAAGTCGATTTGAGCGGAGGCGGGAGAGTGTTTGTCGCGGTACGCCTTCGTCGCCTCAGACGCCGGCTCCTCGGCTGCGCTTCGGGCGCCGCGGCACTAGAGGCTTAGAAAGCGGCGCCCTCAGAGCACCTCGACAAACACTCTCCCGCCTCCGCTCAAATCGTCTAAAAGTATTTCTTCTATGAAAAAAGAACCTAGCGACATAAAGGTGATCTCGAAGAACAAGAAGGCCCTCTTCGATTATCACATCGACGAGCGGATCGAGGCCGGGCTCGCTCTTACGGGCAGCGAGGTGAAGAGCCTGCGCGACGGGCAGGCCTCTCTCTCCGACTCCTACGCGCTCATCAAGAACGGGGAGGCGTTTCTTCTGCACGCGCATATCGCCCCGTATGCCCCGGCATCGGCTTTCAATCACGAGCCAAAGCGCACGCGAAAGCTGCTGCTGCATAAGACGGAAATTCTCAAGCTCAGCAGCAAGCTCAAGGAGAAGGGATACACGCTTGTGCCGCTGATGCTCTACTTCAAGCGAGGCCGCGCAAAGGTGGAGCTGGGGCTGGCGCGAGGCAAGCGCCAATACGACAAGCGCGCGTCAATAAAGGCGAGGGAGACAAAACGCGAGCTCGAATCAGCGCTCCGCAAAAGAAACCGCTGAGTTCATGTTTTGGCGATTCGATAAAGAAAAGGCCGCTTCAAGCGGCCTTGTGCCATGCAGTTAAGATTTAATTCATTCTATACTACGTCGGTTAATATAACGTGGATCACTCGGCTTTGGTATGTAGAGGTCGTCAGGTCTTATGCAATCAATGCCTGAGGAGAGCAAAGCCGCAATGCGAATCATCCTGTCTGAAGTTGGGGAGTGATTGAGTGCGGCATATCTCTTCATTTCATAGAGCTCTTCCTTGGAAACTACCCTATCAGACAAAGCGTCGCAGAGCATCCCCGCTTCTTCAACTGTAATGTCGGCGCTAAATGCGATTGAAGACAGATGAAGAAGTTGGTAGGGAGATCCCGCGCTGAACGCGAGCATCTCCGCATCCCCCGTTGTCCCATCCAGATCAAGGCCGAGGGGTGACTGAGCTAGAAAACACATCTCGCTTGGAAGTCGTTTGATATCTTCTAATCGTGCGGGCATCTTTAGCTCCCTCTTCCCCTATTCAATTTATTATCGTCATTTTTAAAATATTGTTGCCAAAAAAATCAACAACAACCGTCCAAATGAGTATTTTACTGAGATATCAAGAAGTTGCCTATCAAGAATATTTGAAAAAATATCGGACATGTCGTTACTTGTGCGATTGTAGAAGACCTGTTTGCGGCGAGGTTTGGGAGGCCTTCCCGAGGGAAGTCATCCCGAACCTCGCTGCAATACGGATTTTCCGGCCTGGCGCCGGTCTTGATCACTTGCCGCAGCATTTTTTGTATTTTTTGCCTGAGCCGCACGGGCATGGGTCGTTGCGGCCGATCTTTGGGGCCTCACGCCGCACGGTGGTGGCCGGCTTCCTTGAATCATAGTAGTACCACTTCTGGTCATCGGCCTTTCGGAACTCCGCTATCTCCTTATGCTCGACATCCTGCCCGTTCTCCTCATAACTGCAGGTGAACGTGACAAAACCCGTGCCGCCCTCCTCGCGGTGTTCCTGTATCTCGAGTCCCCTCCACTTCGCGCTTCGCGACCATTTCTCGATCTCCTCGCGGTTCTGCTTGTCGCGGATTTCCGGGTGGCAGCTCGCGATGATGAAGTCTATATCGCTGTCCACGAACGCCTTGTAGCGCGCCTCGAGTAAAGCCTTTGGCGACTTGGGCCAACCGAATCTGATCATGGCAATCCCTCCGGGTTCATCTGAGATATGCACGCCACTACAGCATCGGCTGAAAAAAGAAAAGGGCTCCCTTGCGGGAACCCTTTTCATTGGTGGAGGCGTCGGGATTCGCACCCGAGTCCGCGAAGACTTCATGCACGCATCTACATGCTTGTTCTCTGTTTTGAGTTTCGCCCCTGGAATCTCCCGGAGACAGGATTCCCCGAGGGCTATCCCTGCTGTGTCTTGCCGCCCCGTGCCAGGGAGAACTTGGGACGGCCAGCCCGCTAGCGGCGTCTTCCGGCTCAGCGGGCATCGGCCGGTCGACGCGCTACCTTATATTAGGCAGCGAGAGCCATAGGCTCGGCACTTAGGTTTGTGCCAACAGTTTTACGGCTTGCTGACAGGCCGGCATGCCGCGCGCACACCATCGTCCGCGTCGAAAGCTATTCGCCCCCGCCCGCCACGCCCATCCCTCCCCTTTGTAAAGGGAGGTCTCTTGCACCCTCCCCCTTTGTAAGGGGGAGTTGGAGGGGGTAGATCTCGATCTACCTCCCCCACCCCTCCTTACAAAGGAGGGGAGAATTGACATGGCCGGCGGGAGCGCCACCATATTCAGTTTTCAAAGAACTCCCATGCCTATTATAGCATACGCCAGGGACTATCAAGCGCTCTCAATTCTTGAGAATTCACAGCCATTTGCGGCGGCGGAAATAGAGCAGCATCCACACCGAGATCGCCACCATAACGGCGAGCACCGCAGGATACCCCCACTTCAACTCCAACTCCGGCATATACTTGAAGTTCATCCCGTAGAGCCCTGCTACGAACGTGATCGGCATGAAGATTGTGGCGATCACGGTGAGCACCCTCATCACCTCGTTGATCCGGTTGCTCATGCTGGAGAGATAGATGTCGAGCATTCCAGAGACCATGTCGCGCAGCGTCTCCGCGGCATCCATGATCTGCACGGAATGATCATAGACGTCCCTGAAGAAGATATTCGTCTCATCGTGCATGAGCTTTGACTCACACCTCTCCAGCGAGCCCACCACCTCGCGCAGCGGCCATGCGCTCCTCTTGAGCACCAGCATCTCGCGGCGAAGCGTATGCAGGGAGGCGAGCGTGCGCTTTGAAGGGTCGTTCGTGAGCTCGTCCTCCAGCGTCTCGATTCGCTCCCCAATCCGCTCGAGCACAGGGAAATAGTGATCCACTATCTCATCGAGCAGCGCGTAGAGCAGGTAATCCGCCCCCAAGCGCCTTATCCTCCCCTTTCCGCTCTTTATGCGCTCCTGCACCGGGTCGAAGATGTCCATCGGCCTCTCCTGAAAAGAGACCACGAAGCGTTCTCCCAGGATGAAACTCACCTGCTCGGATGAGACCGTGTTCTGGGATTCGTCGAAAAATACGTAGCGAGATCTCACGAAGATGTATTCTCCGCAGTCGTCCGTCTTCGGTCTGCCGCCGGTATTGACGATGTCTTCGAGTATCAGCGAATGGATGTTGAAGCGGCGTCCGATCGCCTCGATGACCGAAGGGTCGTGCAGGCCTTCCACGTCGATCCACGTGATCGCGCCCTCTCTCGGCGTCTCGATCTCATCGATGGAGGCAACCACGCGCTCGGCGGCACCCGATTCATCATATTGCATAACTGTAATCGTGACCTTCTCCGCCTTGCGCTCTCCTATGTGCACGAGCGACCCTGGCCGCAGTCCCACCTTCTCAGATCTCTTTGAAATCAATCGCGACATATGCACGCCCTCCATGAACCCTGTTCTGCATCTCCCCTTACCCTGGTTGAGAAATAAATGCCATCCCTATGACGCCCGGCCCTGGCTGCCATCTAACATCGCATAATGTAAAGAAAATAGAAAACATGTGCGCAAGAGCCCATTGACACGCCTCGATCAGCATGATCTTTCATGCACGTCCGTAGCAGCAAATACCCATTCAAGGAGAAAAATATGCAGCCGGAGAACTACGAAAATCCCTGCGCCGCGAAGCAGAACCCTGTGCACGCGATCCTGAGGTTTCTCTCGAAGCTGAACTTCCTCCCTAAGTCGCGGGACTTCTTCGGCTATTTCCAGCGCAGCGGCGACAACATCGTGGCCGGCGCTGCCACGCTCCGACAGATGATCGCAAACGAGAAGGATCGCGAAACACTCCTCAAGATCCTGGACGATCAGGAGCACATCGGCGACCGCATCACGCAAGAGGTCATCGAAATGCTGCACAAGACATTCCTCACGCCAATAGACCGCGAGGACATACACAGGCTGGTCAATACCCTCGACGACGTGATGGACTCCATCCACACCACCGGCAATCGCCTCTCGCTCTATCAGCTCAAGAAGATGCCATCCGAGGTGGCGAATCTGGTGGATACCCTCTTCCGCTCGACCGAGGAACTCTCCCGCGTGGTTTCGGCGCTCAGAAATCTCAAAGACGCAAAAACGCTCCAGACGAGCTGCATCGAGATCGGCAGGCTTGAAAACGAAGCGGACGAGACGTTCAACAAGGTGTTGCGCGACCTCTACCACAACAACTATCCGCCTCAGGAAATCATCCAGGTAAAGGAGCTGATCGAAAATCTCGAGAGGACCACGGATCGCTGCAAGGATGTAGCGGTAATAGTCCAGAGCATCGTCCTTAAACACTCATAACTACACATGGAAACCTATCTCCTCATAATAGTAGTCGTCTTCGTCGCCCTCTCCTTTGATTTTGCCAATGGATGGAATGACTCGGCGAACGCGATCGCTGCGGTCGTATCCACCCGCGTCCTGTCGCCGCTGCAGGCGGTGCTCATGGCCGGCACGCTCAACTTCGTGGGCGCCTACTTCTCCACCCGCGTGGCGATGACGATCGGCAAAGGGATAGTCGATCCCACGTTCGTTACGCAGTATGTGACGCTCTTTGCCATGCTGGCCGCGGTGATGTGGGTGGCCCTTGCGACTTACAGGGGCCTGCCAGTCTCTTCATCCCACTCGCTCATCGGCGGCCTCGTGGGCGCGGCGATAGGGCACGCGGGGCTCACGATAATAAAATGGAAGGGCCTCACCACGGTGCTCGTCGCGCTGTTGATTTCTCCGGTGCTGGGCATGTGCGTCGGCTATATCGTGATGAGCATTCTGAAAAGGGTGCTGGCGAACTGCTCCTACTCAAAGGTCAACCGCCGCTTCGGCAAATTTCAGATCCTCTCCAGCAGCCTCGTCGCCCTCATGCACGGCACCAACGACGCGCAGAAGGTCATGGGCATCGTCACCCTGGCACTCTTCAGCGGCGGCTACATAGTGCAGATGCAGGTCCCGTTCTGGGTGATGGCCGCATGCGCTACCGCCATAGCCCTGGGAACCTCGCTCGGCGGATGGCGCGTCGTGAAGACGGTCGGAACCGGACTCATGGACCTCCGCCCTATCCACGGCTCGGTAGCCGAGACATCCGCGGCCGCGGTGCTGTTCACCGCGGCGACGCTCGGCGTACCGGTCAGCACCAC
The DNA here is from genome assembly GCA_041658465.1 of bacterium. Taxonomy (GTDB): domain Bacteria; phylum UBA10199; class UBA10199; order 2-02-FULL-44-16; family JAAZCA01; genus JAJZQH01. The sequence continues at coordinate 24,831 of JBBAAC010000005.1, forward strand.
GCACGTCGTCACGAGTTCGATCGTTGGCGTGGGCGCTGCCAAGCGCAAGGGCGGCGTACGCTGGGTAGTGGGAAAGAAGATACTCTACGCCTGGGTACTGACGCTGCCGTTCTGCTTCTTCGTCGGCTTCGGCCTCATGAAGGCGTTTCACTTCTTATCGGCTCGCGTGTAGGTACGATGAAGAAGCAAAACATCTCCGCATCCGCGCTGCTGGTAATAGATATGCAGCGCTACTTCCTCTGCAAGGACGCGCCGGCCTTTCTCCCCCCTCCGGCGCGGCTTGTGCCCAACGTTCTCGATCTCATTGATCTATTCAGGGCCGCAGGCCGGCCTGTTGTCTTCACTCGGCACGCGCACCGCAGGGGCTCAGATACTGGGGAAATGGGGCGATGGTGGCGCAATTATCTGCCGTGGGCGGGTACGCGGCACGCGGAGCTGATCCCGGAGATCGCGCCCCGGCAAGGGGAGCCGGTGATCACGAAGACGCGCTACAGCGCGTTCGAGGGGACTCGCCTGGCCGCTTACCTGAGGCGAAAGAGGGTATCGAAGCTGGTGATCTGCGGCGTGATGACCAACTTCTGCGTGGAGACGACCGCAAGGCACGCGTTCATGAAGGATTTCGAGGTAATCGTAGTGAGCGACGCCTGCTGCTCGAGCAAGACGCGATATCACCGTGCATCGCTTTTGAATCTTGCCTATGGATTCGCACGAATCTCGACCACACAACAGCTGCTCCACTCGTCATGAAACCACGCCGGGCTCCCTCTGACATCAAATATTCTGCGCCTTGGTAGGGATGTGTGTATCGAGGTACGCCGTAGTCGCCTCGCCAAATAAGTGTCGGCTTCGGGTCCTGTCGCCGTCCACCCCCATTCTCGGAATTGCCGCCGGCATAGTAATTCATATGGGACAGGAGATTTCATGGGCGCCTGCTCCCTCGAATGGGGGTCCCCCGTCCGTCACCACCCGAAGCCGACAAGCATGGGCGAGGCCACATGTACACCTCGACAAACAACTGCCAGCCAGGGCGCTCAAGATGGATGATCGTCAGCGACTGGATAACATCTCTTGACGGTGTTCCGGGATCATCTGTTTCGGAACATCGCCGGGAGCGGCGGTGCAACTTCACATCTTCGCAAGGCGATAAAAAGCAGTGCGGGCATGCTGATCGATTGCGGCACGGAGCAAGCGGTGACCTGCTGCCTGCCTACCGGCAGGCAGGCAGGCTTCGAGCAATGGGGACCGCGATGGCGGTAATTCGACCGTTAGCCGCAGAAGCCGCGCTTTACTCCGTGTCGGCTTGCGAGATGCCAGCCGCAGGTCACCGCGTACTCCGGCACGGTGTTAGCTTGCGAGATGATAGCCAGAAGCGCGTTCCGAAACAGATGATCCCGGAACACCGTCAGAAGTCAGTCTTTTTTCATTATGAACAGATAATTGAATCCCCGCAGGAAGTAGTTCCCCTTCAGAGCTTCGGTATTCCAGTGATGCTTCTTGAGCGTGCGGTTGTGCCTGACCACCGCCACGACGTCGAGCGGACGGAAATACTTGCGGAGGAGCTCGAAGAGCCGAAAGCCTATGGGCACGAATCCCTTCTTCTTCTGGAACGTGTCCGAGGCATAGAGCGCCATGCAGCGATGCTTTCTGAGGATACGGTCGCACTCCCCTATCACCCTGCGCATCTCCCTGAAATAGGTCTCCTCAAACGCGGAGAGTTTGCCTATGCAGTTCTTGTCGTCGGAATACTCTATATGATCTGAGTAAGGCGGGTCGATGAATACGAAGTCCGCCTTTTCGTCCTCCAGAGGCAACTTGCGCGCATCCGCCCTGAAGATATCCTTTCGCGCGGGCTTTAAGTCATAACCGAGCGCGCGGCGATCGAGTTCGCGCGCAACGTCGATGGTCGTGCCGCTGCCGCACATGGGGTCCACCACCAGGTCGCCCTCGCGCGTGTAGCGCTGAAGCAGGTTCCAGATGATGAACGACGGCGTAGCGCCCGCATATTCCTTGTCGCCCTGCATCCCCTCGCCGTAGTGCTGCGACGGATACTCCCAGAGCGTGGTGGTCATAGGTTCGAGCTTTGGCTTCTTCAGGTGCTTATTCATTGGGAACGCCTCCTCTCTCTCCTTACCTCATGCAGCGCGTCCGCACAACAAGGAGAATCCGCCAATATTATCAAGGTTCAACGCTTGACATTTCCCTTCACACCCACTAGTTGCGCACCTTTCCCGGCGCTCGGGGAGTACAGCGCGCCGAACAACTCCCAGTTATAAAAATGCAGTCGCAGCGGACGAAGGTTGCCCGCACAGAAAGGCAGCGGCATTGAGCGCGTTTCTCAACACATGGGCTTCCAGAATCATGATCGCCGGCACCACGCTTGCCGGCACGGGAGTCGGCTTCGCCATCGGTTCGACCGACGAGGAGACCTCGGATTCCAGGCCCGACGCCATCGACGAATCAAGGAACTACCTCTCCTACTCCTACGAGATAAGCACGCTGGGGAGACAGGTCGTAGGACCGATGATAGAGAGCGCAATCGTCCCGATGAGCGCCAGCATGGATGCGATGGGGACGTACCAGATGACGTACGTGCATCGCGTGCAGCAGAGAGACGACGCGATGTACGAGGTCGCGTGGCAGCGCGGGCTCTACAGCCGGAAGACGCCCTGGGGCCGGGCGTTCCGGTGGGCATTTCTATCAAAGGAGATGAGGTCGCGGCC
>JBBAAC010000006.1:0-26497 GCA_041658465.1 bacterium
TGCCAAGGAACAGGAGTCCGGCTCCCGCAGGGAGCATGAAATCCACATAGGGATAGACGCTGGGATCCGAGCAGAGGTCCGTGGACTGGGCGCCGGTCAGGTCCCGGTATTTTACCCGTCCGTTTGCCGAGTGCTTCAAATAGCCGTTGGGCTCCATGAAGAGTCGGCCAGAATCCACGAGCGCCCTGGCCTCATGCTGCGTCTCGAAGACCTTCCGAAGGATGTGTTCCTTTGGATCAAGCGCCTTTATAAATGAAGGCCAGCCCCTCACGATGAGATCGGAATCTCGAAGGCTGCCGTTTACATACGCGGCCTTTGTGACACCCTTTTTCGCGAGCTCGACCCAGACCTTGGCGAGCCATTGGCTTATCATCCTCCCGTTGATGTGTCGTGCGTCCGTTCGCTTCGCTCCGAAGAGATAGCGCGTCCTCATGGCCTGGGCGGACATCTCTTCGAGGATCTCGTCGCCCGTGAGGGGTTTCCCGATTTTCACGAACGTGTCCTGTGCGCCATCCCCCAGCGAAGCGCGGGGCGCCAAATCAGGAAGCGGATATGGTTTCACTTCTATCCGGTGCGGAGGGATTTGTGGCGTCTTCGGTGCATCCATGTCTGGCCTTATGGTCATGATTCACTGCCTTTTGGATTCGGTTATCCTGCAGGGCTGTTTTCGGCAGAAGGCCGGGGAGGTTGCGTGAAATCTTTAGGTTAGTCAAGGATGTCAATAACCTGACGCAGTGGCGCCACAATACTTCCGCTTTGAGAATTTTCCCGAATTGAGAGGTAATTCCTTATCCAATTGATCTAAAAAGGCATAATTAATGCCTAGTTACAGCTATGCTTATATGAGGGCTGTGGCATGAAATCTGCATAACCAATGAATGGTTTGGATCATTAATTAGGAGGGGGGGGACGTCATGAGGGAAAAACGAGCGGAGGAGGTTGAGCCGGGTCACGATAAGGACCAGAGCCAGTCTCCATTGGATCTCATCCGCATGATGGGCGGCAAGGCAAGGCGGGTGGGCGAGGGGGTCAAAGGGGCGCCGGACAGCATGCTGGCGGTGTACAAGGATCGGCTTACCTATACATTCATAATGGATGATGAGGTGGCCTCCATACACTTCGACCGCGCGAAGAACGAGATCTTCTTCCGCGGGCATAACATCGCGCATATGGAGCTCACCGAAAAGCAGCGCGAGGCCCTGATGGCGCTTGAAGAGGTCCTGAAGGCGGATGAGCAGGGAAAAGAATTTTTATCCGCGTATTCCGCAACTTTGGGTAGGTGTCTCGCCGATAAATAAGACAGGGGACCCCTGCGTGGGTCCCATTGCGCCGATAAAATGATTAACTTTATCAACAAGTTTTCAAGGGTTTCCCCGCGCGGAAAGGCCGGTTCAGCCAAAGGCCCGGAGCGCCGCGAAGACCTGCCCCTTGACCATCAGCTGACATTCAATCCCGAACCGGACGAAAAATGGACCTTTGAAGAGGGCCGCGGGATACTGCTCGACGACGAGGACGTTAAGGCGATCCTTTCGGAGAACGGAAGCAGCGTACGGACGCTCTGCGGCCTTTCGCAGGGCCTGTACGATTACCAGCAGTTTGTGTGGGGCAAAGGTGGAAAGGACCGCGCAGCGTTCAACGGCACGGTCGCTTCGCTCCAGGATTCGATACTCGGCAGGCTCGGCAGCCTCTATGACGGGCTGACCGCTGGCGTGCACTTTGAATGCCTGGGCGAAGACTTCTGGGTCAATAATGTGAACATTAGATCTGTTCTGAAATTGTACATCTTGAAACCGACTGAGGCAGCGCGGCACTACATAGAAGGGTTGCGCGATAAACTCGGCTTGATTCTCTCCCGCCAGCAGTCTAGCACGAGATACGATGCAGTACACGAGAAGGCCCTGCAGCTCCTCAATGAGATCTCCATGGTCCTGGAGTGTGTGCCGACCGCTGGTCATCCTCGCCTCTGCGCTTAGCGCGGGCAGCATACTCGGTTCGCTGAATCCCATCAAACTGTCATCGTCGATATCGATCGCGCTCGCCGCAATATTTTGCGCGGCACTCGCGCGCATCCTCTACAGGCGCAGGCCGAACGCAGCGCTCGCAATGCTTCTCTGCGCAGCGTTCGCTGCCGGCGTTGCCCGCGCGGGCGACACAGCTACGAGGGAGCAATCGATATCAGCGCCCGTCGGCGAAAAGGCTCCGATGCTTTGCGAGGGAAGCGTGATGGGCGAGCCGCAGGAGCGCCAGTGGGGCACGGTCTTTGATCTTGCGCTATCGTCTTGCAGCGGGCGCGATGGAAGCGCGATGCAACGAGCGACCGGCGCCGCGCGCGTGACCGCGAGGGTGGGCGCAGAAGGCCTGGCGCCAGGCGTCCGAGTCCGCCTCATGCTCCGCCTCTCAAAGCCTCGCGAGTTCAAGAACGAGGGCTCGTTCTCCTACCGTCGCTATCTCATGGTGCAGGGGATAGCGGCGACGGGCTTTGCTGCGGGAAAGGTTGAGATTCTGGGCGGCAGCCGGGCATCATTTGTCTCCCGCGCGTTGAGATCAGCTCGAATCCGAGTCGCGCGATCGATCGATAGGGCGATAGTGCCGCCTGCGCGCGCGATCGTGGCCGCGATGGCGGTAGGGTCGCGCGACGATTTCACGCCGGACCTGCAGGAGGCGTTCTCGCAGGCCGGCCTCTCTCACCTGATAGCGATCTCCGGGCTCAACGTGGGCTATGTCGCGCTCTTCATATACCTGCTCGCGCGCGCGACGCTCGGACTTTTTCCCTGGCTGCTCGTCCGCGTCCCGCTGCCCCGCATAGCGGCACTGGTGACCATGCCGGCCGCGTGGGCGTATGTGTTTTTTACGGGCGGCGCGATATCCGCGATTCGCGCTGCGCTTATGCTCACGGTTTACCTGGCAGGCGTGATATTTTCATGGAGGCAGGATCTCATTACGACTATCGCGGCATCCGCGATTATCATCATCGCCTACAGCCCGCTCTCGGTGCTGGACGTCTCGTTTCAACTCTCCATACTGGCGGTGCTCGGCATGGCGCTCATGGTGCCGCAGCTGCAGCGCTTTCTCGGGGCGGAGAATAAACGCGAAGGGTTCGCGCGCAAGGCCCTGGCGTGGATGGCCGCTATGTTTGCGGTCTCGCTGGCGGCGACGCTTTCGACTGCGCCGCTCATCGCGTACCACTTTAAATTCGTCAGCGCCGTGGGGTTGATCGCCAATACAGTCGGCGTGCCGCTCACGGGCCTTATGCTTCAGCCGGTCATCATGGCCGCCACGGCGGTCGCCATCTATTCGCCCGATGCCGCAGCAATGCTCTGGGCAATGTCGGGCTGGTCGGCCGATCTCTTGATCTGGCTCGCGCGGACCGCGGCGGACTACGGCGCCCCGATGGTCGGCCGTTTCGCGCCGACACCGGCCGAGGCGCTTCTCGCGTACGCGGCGCTCGCCGCGATCATCTTCTGGAAACGGCTGCCAGGGAAGCGCGCCGTCGCAGCGATGCTCGCGATGCTATTCTCTTTTGACGCGGCGTATTGGCAGGTCGCGCCCAGGTTCGACAGAAATCTCTCTGTCACATTCTTCGACGTAGGGCAGGGCGATGCCGCGCTGGTGAGGTTTCCTGGCGGCCGCACGCTGCTCATCGACGGGGGAGGGCTCCGCGGATCGGAATTCGACGTCGGAAAAAACGTGCTGGCGCCCGCGCTCTGGCGAATGGGCGTGCATCATATCGACTGGGTCGTGCTGACGCATCCTCATCAGGATCACTATGGCGGCCTGGGCTATATCGCGGAAAGATTTTCGCCTGCGCTCATCTGGACAAACGGGCTCAGTGCGCCAGTGGATGAGAAGGAACAGTGGGATACGTTCGTGTCGCGGCTGGCAGAAGCCCACGTGCCGATGGTCTTTGTGGAGGAAGGCAGCACGGAGTTCAACGTCGAAGGCTCCTCGCTGCGGATCTTGCGGCAGCGAGTGCCTGAGAAAGACGTCAACGACACGTCGCTCGCGGTCATCGCGAGCGTGGGCGACCATCGTTTTATCTTTATGGGCGACCTGTCGAGCCGCGGCGAAGCGTCGCTGCTCGCGGACCAAGGCGATCTTACGGCCGACGTCCTCAAGGTCGGGCACCACGGCAGCAGGGATGCGTCATCATCCGCATTCCTCGATGCGGTGAGGCCGGCCATCGCGGTGATACCGGCAGGAGAGCAGAACCGCTACGGGTTCCCGCACCGCGAGACATTGGCGAGGCTTGGTGCCGTCGGCGCGCGCATTTATCGCACGGGCCGCGACGGAACAGTAACAGTGAAGAGTGATGGGGAAAAACTAAAGGTTTCGACTTACATGCAGTAGAATTGAGTATGTCATCCTGAGCTCAGCGAAGGATCCAGATGGCTCCACGGGATCCCTGCCTGCCGGCAGGCAGGCTTCGGCGGTCGCGTTTGAACCAAGGCCTCAGGATGACGCCTCTTCGGCGTCACATCCCTGTAGCATTTTCCCAGGAAATGAACCGCCAGCCGAGCGGCCCCTTCTCGAGCGTGGCGTTCACTCGTTGGACCGCGCCGTCCTTGAGGGTGACGAACGACTCGACTGCAACGAGATGCTTGTGGATCTCCTGCCGGCCCGTGACCTCGACCTCCTTGACTCCAGGCTTTCCATACGGGGTCTCAGGGAACTTCTTTCCGTACTTGTGCAGGTAGCTCTTGATGACATTCGCGCTGCGCTTCTGCGTGGGCATGCGCGCGCAGCCTGCGCCCATCAGAGCGATGGAAACGGCAAGGGCTATGAGGAAAATCGAGCGCCTTTTCATGGCGAACGCGAGTAGCATGTCGGCTAAGTGTGCGCAATAAGATATTTTTAGGGCATTTTGGGACTGAAAAAAAAGGACGCAACATATTTCGAATGGTGCCGATAATGTAACTGTAAAGAAGATAAAACAGGAGGAATCATATGAATCTAGGATTGGCAGCAGTAGTCGGTCTGGCCATATGGGCGTTGGGTTGTTTTTCTCAAAAGCGCGAGGCGCAGGCCCCTTCACAGCAGGCGCAGGACAAACCCGTCGAGAATCCGACCCCGGCAAAAAGTGCTGTGCCGTGTTCCGAGCTCGCGCGTCCGACACCCGTCGGCGAGGCGATAATCCAGCCCGTTGAAAATGATTCCAGGTGCAAGGATGTCAGCGATCCCAACTGCCATGATTATTATGTGCGCCTACCGTGCAAAGAAGAGGGCTCGGTGATGTTGGATTACGAGCCTTTCCACAGGGCAGGTGAAAAGCTGCAGGATATCTGCCGCAGCTATTTCAAAGAGATCTCCATGAATGAGATGGAGACGAGTCCGTGCAAGAATGGGGAATATTACACGAGGATCAGGATTCACTGTAAGAAATAATCCGCCATTTCAGCGCCGCATCATCGCCTTTCATCCGGTATCGCCAGGGCCTGTCCCGGGCTCAGTTGCCTGCCCACATGCTGATTGGACTTGAGGATCGCGGCGGGCGTGACGCCGTACATCGCCGCTATCGAAGGCAGCGTTTCGCCATCCTTGACCACGTGGTTCAAGGGGCCTGTTCGGCTGCGAGGCGCGCGCGCGGCGGCTGCAAGGAAGAGATCTCCCTTTCTCTCCGGCACTCGCAGCTCGTATCCTGCAGGCAGGAGTTTTCTCCCGCTGATAACCGCATCCGTGAACGCCTGGTTCAACTCGGCGATTTCCTCGATCGGGATCATTGCGATGCGCGCGACGTCGGGCAGCGAGATGTGGTAGGACGCGCGCACGGACTCGTAGCGCAGCGGCGGGTCGTACTCTATCCTGCCGAAATAGCGCTCCGCATGTTCGGCTACCTCGTATGCAGCCAGATATTCCAGGAAGAAATTTCGCGATGCAAACCCGTACGCCGGGTGGGAGAAACCTTTGATGATCCTGCCTATGTCGTTCGTACCCATGGCCGCCACCGCCTGCTCAAGCCTGCCGCGGCCTGCGTTGTATGCGTTGATCGCGAGAGGCCACGTGCCAAGCGATTCGTAGTTGCGCGTGAGGAGTCTCGCGGCTGCGTGTGCGGCGAGGATCGGGTCGTTGCGCTCATCCACGATGTCGTTGATGCGCAGGTAGAGTTTACCAGTGCTGCGCATGAACTGCCAGATGCCGGAGGCTCCTACAGAGCTCACCGCGTGCGGATTGAACATCGACTCCACGAAGATGATTCTCGTGAGTTCGCGGGGCAGGCCGTAGCTCTCGAAGATCGCCTCGATCTCGCCCAGATAGCGACCGGAGTAGGCAAGCCCCGGTATGAACTTGTCGCGCTGTCCGAGTTGAGCGCGCACGCCGTCTTCCTCATAGGCCCTGCGGAAGGCGTCCGCCTCGCGCATGTTCGCAAAGAGCTTCTTGATCCGCACCTCGTCGTCGGAGAGAGAGCCGGCCGGCGGATTGGTGGCGAGCTTCTTCAAGCTCTCCACGATCGCCCGCCGTCGCTCCTCGATTCGATTCTCCCGCCAGCGGCTGCGCTCGATGTCGTTGAGCCTTGGATCCGAGTCTACGTCGGTGAGGTCCACGACATCATAGACGATATCGAGATAACGCGGGTGATGAAGCACCACGGCGTGTCGATCGTATTTCGTGTAGATGTCGCGCCAGAATGCGACATCCGCCTCGAGCCCGGGCGGAGGTATGAGCCACGGTTTTTCGCGGCGGCCGCGCTCGCTGTCCCCGGCGCTCGGCTCGCGCCGCGCTATGCTGGAGGAGCGATGCTGAAACAGGGCAGCGGGTGCGCCTGAATAATTCTGCGCAACAGTGGGAACCGGATCCTCGGGAGCCGCCCTGTTTCCGTATGGATCGCCTACAGCCAAGTCCCCATCGTCGCCGTTGCGGCCTGCCTGCGGCTGCGCGGGCGGCGGATTTTCACCGCCGCGCGGATCACCGCCGGCTCCGTTGAACGCCACGGTAGACTCGGAGCTCTGGTCGTCGATGGCAACCCCTGCGCCGCCCGCCGCACCGACATCGTCATCCCTCATGCGCGCGGCCTTCGCTCCGTCGGGCCGCATTTGTGAAAAGGGGTCCTGCGGAGCAGGCTCGGGATCAAAACGCGCGATGGAGCCGGACGGGCTGCGCTTGACTCGCACCGTACGGATGCCGCTATCTATCGGCACCACGGAAGATATATTTGCTACCGACAGACGGCCGCCGTGCCGGCCTGGGAGGGCGCCGGCCTTTCGCAGCTGATCCGGCAGCACGATGAGCGCAAAGCAGGCAAATGCGGCAACGATGCATGTGACCAGAAGCGTATCGATGATTCGACGTTCGCGCGATTCGATCATCGTTCCCCCTCTGCTATCGAGCGCACAACCGCCAGCTCCGCCTCATGTGCGCCCCACACGCCTTTCGGCAGGTCGTTCGCCAGGATCGCAAAGGCGGCCATGCGGCCGTCGCGCATGGGCACGTATCCCGCCAGCGTGGAGACTCCGTTGAGCGTACCCGTCTTCGCGTAGACCGTGCCCGTGAGCTCGGATGCCACGCGGTTCCACTTCTTCATCGTGCCGTCGACGCCGAGCACGGACAGAGACGAGATGAATTCATTGCGTATGGCCTGATTCCGGTAGGTGGCCACGAGGACCTTCACCAACTGGGAAGCCGTGATGCGCGTGTTCTCCGAGAGGCCTGAGCCGTTTTCAAGGTCATATGTGCCGGGCCGGACGCCGATCGATGCCAGGAATTCGGATACGACCTTGACTCCCTTTTCAGTCGAGCCCGGAGGGCCCATGCGCGCGGCGCCCAGGTGCTTCAGCAGCTGCTCGGCCATGAAATTGTTCGAATGCTTGTTCATGTCGCTCACCAAATCGGCCAGCGAGCGCGACGGCTCGATCGAGATAGTGTGCGCGCTTTGGGGGACCCGGCCCGTGAGGATCGGGCCGTCGACCGAGATGCCGTTCTGACTGAGGACATATGCGATCACCCTGCCTGCGTATATCGCAGGATCGTTTACGCTGCGCCAGTAGGTCTGAGGCGTGGCCTTAGGCGTCACTCGGCCGGTGACGATGATCGTGTCGCCCGAGCTGTCGCTCTTCATCGCGACGCTCACGATGGACTTCTGCCGCGTCACGAGCTTGTTCACGATCTTGTAGCCCTCGATCGGCGGCGAGAGCTCGATCGAGCCCGGCGCCCCGGGCCGTCTGCCGGGGCTTACGGTCACGCCGATGCTGTTGAAGTTTACCGCTACGGCGCCGGTCATCGCCGTATATGAGCGACCCTCGTTGCCGCCTTTGTGCGGATAATAATGCGAGTCAAAGTACGACTCGTCGATGACTATGCCGCCCGTGACGCGGGTGAGACCCTTCGAGCGCAGGCTCTGCGCCATGCGCCACAGCTCCTCGGTCACTAGCGCAGGGTCTCCGTTGCCGGATACATAGAGCGTGCCGATGGCCCCGCCCGCGGGCGCGCGGTCCGAATAGAATCCCGTGCTCATGTGATAGTTTGGGCCCAGGAGCGAGAGCGCGGTGGCGGAGGTGAGGATCTTTGCGCATGATGCCGGGTTCAGGGCGAGATCGGGCTGATGCTGGGCTATGATCTGGCCCGTGGAGGCATCGGCCACCACGATGGAGGTGGAGTTCGGATCAAAGCCGGGCTTGGAGAGCGCGCTCCATAGATCCACCCCTCCGTACGAGGCTGCAGCCACGACGGAAGCTGCGACGAATGCGGTGAACGATGCGACTATCTTCTTGTTGATATTTGACATAGTTGGGGATTGTTCGTAGAAATTATTTTATATTCTAATGAAAAGCTGGTGCGGGGGCAAGGGTGATTCAATCAAAATCTCAATTTCCGGCGGGATTGAAATTCCTGCTCGTCCCCCTGACGCTGCTCTGCATAACCTGCTTCCTTGCAGGTTGCAAGGGCTCTGCTGCGGAGAGGGGCGATGTGGGCATCGCCATAGCCGCGAGTCCCATCACGCTCGACCCCAGGCTAGCGACCGACGCGGAGGGCGACAAGATAGCGTCTCTCATATGCGAAGGGCTGCTAGCGCGGGACGAAGACGGCGATCTCATTCCGCTCATCGCGGAGCGCTTCGAGCGCGTCTCCGATACTTCTTATAGATTCTATTTGAGAGAAGGAGTGCGCTTTTCGGACGGCACGCCGCTCACAGCGGAGGACGTCGTCTTCACATTCCATTCGATCATGGACGGAAGCATAGCATCCCCGTTCCGCGGCGCATTCGAACGCGTTGCAGCAGTGGATGCGGAGTCGCCGCAGATCGTGCGGTTCGATCTCAAGGGCCCGTTTGCGCCGTTTCTCTCCTATCTCACCCGAGGCATCGTATCGAAGAAGGTTGCAGAGGCGGCTGGCACCGCGTTCGGGTCGCGTCCGATATGCGTGGGACCCTACAAACTCGTGCGCTTTGTTCCAGACTCGGTAGTGGAACTTGCGGCGAACGACGCGTATTACGGCGAGGCGCCGAAGAATGCGCGCCTTATATTCGACGTGATCAAGGACGACAACGTGCGCGCCATGAAGCTCATGAAGGGCGACGTGGATCTGGTGCAGAACGCGATCCCTGCGCTCATGCAGGGCGGACTCTTGAAGGGCGGCGCCATCGAGATGGAGGACGGCGACGGCACGGTGATGGCTTATCTGGGCATGAATCTCACGGACCCGATCCTTTCCAACCCGAAGGTGCGCAAGGCCATCGCATACGCGATAGACCGCGACGAGATCATATCCCACAGGTTCAAGGGGATGGCCTCGAAGGCTAACTCCATCCTCTCCCCGAGGAACTGGGCGTACGACCGGGAGCTCGCGCAGTATGAGTACGATCCGCAAAAGGCCAAGGCGCTGCTCGATGAGGCGGGGTTCAAGGACCCGGATGGAGACGGACCCCTGCCGCGCTTTCGCCTGAAGTACAAGACCTCGACGGTGAAGGAGCGCGTGGAGATCGCGCGCATGATCGCGCACCAGCTGGAAAAGGTCGGCATCGACGCGCGAGTAGTGCCGTATGAATGGGGGACCTTCTACCGCGACATACGCAAGGGTAACTTTCAGATCTACACGCTTTCGTGGGTCGGCGTCGCAGAGCCGGATATATTTTATGAAGTATGCAACTCATCCCAAGTGCCGCCCAACGGAATGAACCGCGATCACTACAGCAACGAAGAGGTGGACCGGCTGGTCGAGCAGGGGCGCACCACGCTCGACGAGGAGAAGCGCAAGGAGATCTACGCAAGGGTGCAGAGGATACTGTTCGACGACCTGCCTTATATTCCGTTGTGGTACGAAAAGAACGTGACCTTATACCGCAGGGGGGTCGAGGGCGTGAGCGTGCGGCCCGATGCATCGTACCGCGTATTTGTAGACGTCTCGAAGAAATGAGAGGGGATTATTCTATCATTCCCTCCCTTTGTAAGGGAGGGCTAGGGAGGGTAGATCTTGATCTACCTCCCCTTGCCCCTCCTTACAAAGGAGGGGTATAATACAATTTCATATGTTGCTCAGATACATCTTTAAACGCTTTCTCTCTGCGCTGCCGGTCATGCTGGCGGTGGCCTCGATCGTATTCTTTCTCATACACGCGATCCCGGGCGACCCCGTGGATTTCATACTTGGCGAGCGCGCGCTCGCCGTGGACCGCGCAGAGCTCACGCATAGGCTCCATCTGGATGAGCCCGTCGTCGTCCAGTACGGCCGCTTTCTGGAGGGCCTCGTGCGCGGCGACTGGGGCACCTCTATAATGGATCAGCAGCCGGTGCTCTCGCGAATCGCGGACAGAGCCGGCGCCACGCTTCTGCTTGCGGCCTGCGCCATGTTCGTGGCAGTCGGGATCGCCATACCCCTCGGCGTCTTCGCGGCTGCGCGGCGCGGCTCTTTCTGGGATCAGGCGGCGATGCTCATGGCGCTCATAGGCATCTCGGTCCCGAACTTCTGGCTGGGGCCCGTGCTCATCCTGATTTTCTCGGTCCATTTCGGCTGGCTTCCGATCTCCGGCCGCGACTCGATCTCTGCGATCGTTCTGCCGGCGATCACGCTTGGCGCCGCGCTCGCGGCCATGCTCTCGCGCATGACGCGCTCGTCGATGATCGACGAGATCAGGAAGGACTATATCGTGACCGCGAGGGCAAAGGGCCTATCGGAGCGCGCGGTCGTCTACAAACACGCGCTGCGCAATGCGCTCAATCCCGTGATCACGATCGTGGGGCTGCAGGTGGGGACGCTGCTCGCCGGCGCCATCATCACGGAGAAGGTCTTCAACTGGCCGGGGCTGGGCTCGCTGCTCCTGGATTCGATCAGCCGCCGCGATTATCCGGTGGTGCAGGGCTGCATACTCGTGATCTCGTTCGCATACGTGATCGTGAATGCGATGACGGATTGTCTGTATCGCGTCGCGGACCCGAGGGTAAAGATGTAACCTCTTGTCCCCTCCTTTGTAAGGAGGGGCAGGGGAGGTAGATCAGGTAGATCTAGATCTACCCCCTCCGACTCCCCCTTACAAAGGGGGAGGGTGAGCTTAGATGAAGAGCTTCACTGCAAAAATCGGCCTGGCGATCATCGCCGCGATGGTGCTTGTGGCGCTCTTTGCGCCTTACATCGCGCCGTACGATCCTTCCGAATATCATCTCGACCTCGCGTTCGCGGGGCCTTCTGCCGCGCATCCGTTCGGCAACGATGCGGACGGCCGCGACATACTCTCGCGCATCATCTACGGCTCGCGCATTTCGCTCGGCATCGGCCTCGGAGTGGTTGGGATATCGCTCGTGATCGGCTGCGGCATAGGCCTCTGCGCGGGATACGTCGGTGGATTCGCGGACCGGGTATTCAGGTTTGTGTCGGACGTCTTTCTGGCGTTCCCGAGCTTTCTCTTCGCGATCGCGGTGGCCGCGTTCCTCGAACCGTCCGTCGGCAACGTAGTGCTCATATTGTGCCTCAAGGGCTGGGTCACGTACGCGCGGCTCACGCGCGGCCAGACATTCGCCATGCGCGAGCGCGACTTCGTCACGGCCGCGCGCGCCACGGGTGTCGCTCCCCCTCGCATACTCGCGCGTCACCTCTTCCCGAACATGATCGGCCCTGTGCTCGTCAATACCTCGTTCGGCATGGCGGGCGTAATCATGATCGAGTCCGCGCTGTCGTTCCTGGGGCTGGGCGTTCCGGTGAATACTCCATCGTGGGGGGCGATGATCGACCAAGGGACTCAATACCTTCTGGTTGCGCCGCACCTCTCGATCTTCCCGGGCATCGCCATCATGCTCGTGGTGCTCGGTTTCAATTTCCTGGGCGATGGGTTGAGGGACAAACTGGCGCCAAGGGGAAGATGAGCTTTACCTGTAGACAAAATACGCGGCGTTGCTGATCTGGCCACCCACTGTCACATTTATCGTCGCAACCTGATCTACAATAAATCCGGCAGGCGCGCCGACAGTAATTGAGGTGTCGGACCACGCTGTGACAGCCGCCGGGGTAGCGTCGAATAGGACCGTGCTCGCGCCTTGAGCTGGCCCAAAATACATCCCGCTGATGGTCACCTGATCGCCGGCTGCGCCCTCGACCGGAGCTATCGCGGAGATAATCGGCCCGCAGCCTGTGCCGCTCGTGAACAGGGTCTGCATTGACGTAGACATTGAAAAGGGCAGGTGACCGAATAATAGATTGTAGATTCCACTAAAATTGCCGTCCTCATAGTTGAAGCCGGTGGGCGCTACGCCGTCGACCTCCCATTTATAAACCTGACATGCCTGCAGGCCCGTAAGTGTGCCCGAAGGGAAGACGGGCAGCGTGAAAGTGTTGGTCCCCGGCGGAATCAGGACCTGCCAGATGTTCTTGCTCCCCTGATCTGTCCCGTTTAAATAAAGAGTGCTCAGTGAAGAATTATAGAATGTCGCGCCTTGAATTTCGTTCCATGAGAAGGCTGTCCCTGTGGGATCGATCACCCCGTTGTTTGTCGGAGAGACCCCGGACATGGAAGGCAGGAGCGATTGCACATCAAAAGCCTGGGGCGCGTTGCTGAAATTCAAGCGGTCCACATAATAACTTTGTGCGCTCCCTTCGGCATTTGAGAGACCTCCCAATATAAGGTAGCTCGCATCTGTGAGGTCGCCGCCCGCAGCCGCGACGGCGTCAGAGTTGAGCCCGCGGAATCTGTAGGAAAAATCAGAGATCCTTGTCCCGCTGAGGGCATTTCCTGCAATCACAACGCCAACAAAGTTAAAGCCAATATTCGGCATGTCAACATTGAACAGCGCATACATCGATGAAAGCCCTGAGGGCGATTGATCCAGCACGCTGATCGTGACTGCGGCATCATCGCCCAGGGTATATGCCAGCGGTATCATGACATCCTTTGGATTTGCCGCTGTGTTCGTCGCATCGATGGAAAAATTCTGGATGCCGTATTTTTCAAACGAAAATATGAAAGTGGACAGATCCAGGGTGCCGGCAACTGCGACGGCCCTTGTTTGATCGAGAAATGCAGGGGCCTTCTTCTGTGCCTGGGCGGGATTTACTGGAATGATGAACGGCGACTGGCCGAGGCACTCTGCACAGTCCGTCAGGTCCTGGGAATATGTCACGTCATCAGTGGGAATCTGCACCCATGCAAACCTTACGAAGCAAGGTGGGGCTGGAAATGCAGGGCAGTTGTCAAGGGCAATGGGGTCCCATGTCGCTGGATCGATCGAGGCGTTGATGTAGCCGTGCAGCCGGTCGATCTCATTTAAGACGATCTTCACATCCGTGGCCGTCACACCCACGATCGTGTAATTCCTGTAGCCGTCCTTGCCTGCGGTTATTGTCTGTGTAGCGCCGAGGTCCTCGTCCGTGAACGTTATCTGCCCGCTCGCATCGGTTGTGCCTTGGAACTCTGTCGCAGGATCAATGCCTAACATCACAAACGCGCCGCTCATCGGGGCAGCAGCCTTGTCGAGCACAGTGACTTTGAGTTGGGGCACGGGCGGCGGTTCGGCGCCGCTACCGCATCCTGTGTTGCCGCCGGAGAATGAGACCCATAGCAGCGCCGCTGCAACGGCCGCGATCAGGATTCTCTTCATGGTCATCCCCCATGTTGCTTGACCATCTGAATTTCACTCGAATTATACCATGTTTTATATTAATGTGCTATTTACGATCGCACGAATGCACTGAGAGGTATTTGTCATGACAACAATCGGTCAACTTATGATGGTGGGCGTGGAGGGTACGAAGGTCACACCCGAGCTCAGGCTCTTTTTCAAAGAGACCGGCGTGGGCGGAGTGATCCTCTTCAAACGCAACTATCGAAATCTGAAGCAGCTGGTCGATTTCATAAAGGGGATGCAGGACGCGTCCGAGAAGCAGCTGATGATCGCAGTGGATCAGGAGGGCGGCCGCGTCGCTCGTTTCGGCGAGCCGTTCACAAAGCTGCCGCCCATGGCCGCGCTCGGCCGCGCGGGCGAGCGAAGATTCGAGCTTGCGGAGGAGGTCGGCGCGCTCCTGGGTAAGGAACTCGCGGCGGTCGGCGTGCACATCGATTTTGCCCCTGTGCTTGATGTCGCAACCAATCCATTCAACCCGGTGATCGGCGACCGCGCCATGGCCCACGAGGCCGCGGAGGTCGCGGCCTTGGGCAGCGCGTTTATACGCGGGATGCAGGGGCAGGGAGTTGCCTCGTGCGCAAAGCACTTCCCCGGTCACGGCGACACGGACGTGGACTCGCACCTGGGGCTGCCGATGCTCAATCACACCCGTCGCCGCTTTGACGCGTGCGAGTTCGTCCCGTTCCGCGCGGCGATCGATGCGGGCGTGGCGACGATGATGACCGCGCACCTGCTGGTGCCGAACCTGGACCACGAAGCGCCCGCATCCGTATCGCGCAAGATCACGACGGGCATCCTGCGCCGCGAGTTCGGCTTCAACGGGCTTGTCTTCACCGACGACCTGATCATGAAGGGGATCGCCGGTTGCTGCTCCCTGGGCGAGGCCGCCTGGCGTTCCATAGCCGCGGGCGCGGATGTGGTGCTCGTATGCCACGATCGCGACAAACAGCGCGAGGCGCTTGAGGGGCTGAGACGCGCGGTGGGAGACGGGCTGATCGGGATGCCGTTCATATCGGACGCGCTCGGCCGCGTCTCCGCTTTCAAGGAGCGCTTCGTGCTTCGCGCCTCGGGCTCGCCGCCGATCGCAGTGATCGGGTGTCGCGCGCATCAGAAGATTGCGCTGAAACTGCAAAAGACGATGTCACTCGCCTGACCATCGCCCTCGATCGCTCTGAATCCGTTCCCTCCCCTTTGTAAGGGGAGGGATAGGGTGGGGTAGATCTAGAACTCTTTGATTTGTTATCCGTATTCCCCTTTTTCCATTTCCACGCAACTTCGGCCCCCCCGTCAGCCGAAAATAAGGGTGTAGCAAGGGGTGTCATTGCGAGGCCGCAGGCCGAAGCAATCCCCTGAAGCCATCCAGGAGGCAGTCATGAGATGTGGGGGAGATCCAAAAGTTATTGATCCAAGGGCTACGATTAACGGCCAGACTGGCACCATTTATGAGTGCCCTAAAGATGAAGTTCCTGCTGGCGCTGTAGACCCCACCCCAGTCAGTGCAGATAAAGTACAATATTTCATTCTTAATCCGCCGCCTTCAACGCCTAAGCCAGGCAGCTCCGACGGCGCCCTTTGGAACAGCGTGAAGAGGTTTGCACCGGATTGGTTAACGGTAAAAGACAATGCACGTACGGCATTGACTGGTACTGCGCCAGCGCCGTCAGCTACCGATGATAAAACACCGCCGCCTGCACCAGCGCCGTCCGGCTCTAGCCCGCCCGCGCCCGCTGCGCCTGACTCGGCCTTGCCGCAGCCTGCGGCACCATCGCCGGAAAATAGCGGTGGAAAGCCCGCTCCTAAAGTCGTTTCAGATAGAGATAATGGCGATGGTTCTCGAACGAAAACGCTTGATAGCGGGGCAACCATCGTCACAATCAACAAACCAGACGGCGACTACAGAGTGGCAAGGCGCGCGGACGGCAGCTGGTTCGAAGTCTTTCCTACGCCTTACAATGATAAGGGTGACGTGGTTCTCGAGCACAAGGCAGATGAGAAAATGCCTGAAGACCTTGTCGTTCGGATGTCGGAGAGAAAGGCGGAAGTCAAAAATGTCGAACAGCATGGTGAGAATGGGGCAACGGTCAAGAAGCCCGATCCCGGAGTTGTCTTGAAAGGCCTCCAGGGATTTTCGTGGTTTAACGAGCGCGTCTCTCCGAAGGCTCGGTATGCCGCTGCCGCGGCATTTGCGGAGGCCAACAAGCCGAAGGATGGAGCTGAAAAATCGGATGTCAGCGAGGCTGCCGCCTTTAAATTTTTGAAGGACAATGGCTGGTTGACGCCTGAGCCGACTGCGCAGCCGACCGCGGCCAGCAGCGATCCGGGCAAGAAAGTAGTCATCGAAAATTTCGATCAGCCCACGGGCCGAGACGGTGGCATGGCAAAGGCTCCGAGGCCCGGCCTTGTAGTGGAGCAGCTCAGGACTTTCCCGTGGTTTAACGGCCGTTGTTCTCCGTCAGCTCAGCTCGCCGCAGCTTCGGCGCTTGCAAGGTCCGAGGCGCCCAAGGATGGCAGCGACAGGGCGGAGATCGACGAGGCCAAGGCAAAGGAATTCCTTGAGAAGAATGGCTGGTTGACCACTGACCCCGCTCCCGCTAAGACGGCCTCGACTGACGGAGCTGATGAGAAGCCAAAGAAAAAACCCGCTGCATCGGGCAGGACGACCGTTGCTCGTATACAAAGGCCTCCAACAGACATACCTGGACTTTGATATGCGTGGGGACGCCAAACCCCATTGATGTCTGGATATCATCATTAGGTCGGCTTTGCTGCTGCGCTCTTCCACTTTTCTTTCCTAATTTATCGTTATAAATCAATATATTATCACTCAGATCGACTGACTCCCGGCCACAGGCCCACCCTGGCCCGCCTCTTGCATTGTATAAGTGCGTAACACCCCCGACCCTGGGGTGATATGAGAGAAAAGATGAGCAATTTCAACGGCATCAACAGTAGCGGACAAGGATTGAAGTGGTGAGAGGAGTCCACGGTGGCTAAGGGAATCGACAATCACTTTGCAGACAACTGGCAGAAGGCCGGTGACTCAAAGGACAGCTACGCCTCCAGGATCCGTCAGCAGGGGGAGATAGCGCGCACCACTACCCAGGCCATAGATAAGGCAAAGATGAACTCGGTCGATTCCGCCAAGGTCAATGACCCGGCAAAGGCCTTGACCGAGAAACCGGCCCAGGATGTAAAGGATCTTCCGCAGGCCATGCAGAACGCGCGCCTCGAGACCCAGGGGCAGGCGCAGGCGGTAAAGAGCCGCGAACTCGCGGAGCAGAATTATCAGAACGTCCGCCGCGATGCCCACAACCTGAAGAACCTCGAAAAGAACACGAAGCAGCCCACGGGCGCAGAGACAGTTACCAAGGATGCAGTCGCCCAGAGGCCGCAGGCGAATTCCGCAGACCTTGGAAGGAATACGAGCCAGTTTCTGCAGCCGAATTTGCTGCAGCAGGCCGGCAAGCCCGTATCCAGGGATGAAGCGCGCGAAAAACCCGCAGCACAGCGGCCGCAGACAAAGGGCGCGGAAAAGGCAGCCCCCGAAGGCGATGCGGAGAAGGCTGCCCAGCCCAAGCCTTTGCAGCCGGAAGGCAAGGCACAGCCGATCGCGGCAGCCGCAGTAGCGGATGGCGCGCGCGCGGCAGCGGCGGAACACAAGGAAGCAGCGTCCGATTTCGGCAGGACCGGCGATGCGGACGAAGAGAAAGCGACAGAAGGCGAAGAGGGCAAGGGTTCGACCGGCTACACTTCAAAGGCAGGCAACCGCGAAAAGAGCCGCGAGCTCGGCGCGCTCCTCGGCGGTTTCACGGGCAGCAGCAG
Source organism: bacterium (assembly GCA_041658465.1). GTDB lineage: Bacteria > UBA10199 > UBA10199 > 2-02-FULL-44-16 > JAAZCA01 > JAJZQH01. The sequence goes on from JBBAAC010000006.1 coordinate 17,859, forward strand.
CTCGGATACGGACAAGGGCAGCAGCGAGGGCTCAGAGGCGGTGGCAAAGGTAGCAGCGGAGACAAAGCCAGAGCCGCTTCCCGAGTCAGACCCCAATTTCAAGGTCTATAGCGAGTTCGACTCCGAGGTCGCGGGCCCGCACACGGTAAAGGCCAAGGCCCAGGTCTTCAGCAACATGGTCGAGAAGAAGCTCCGCCAGATCGCCAAGTTCGATGAGGACCTCGGCTCAAAGCTGAAACCTATCACAGAGCGGCTGGTCGGCGAATCAAAGGACTTGATCAAGATCACGAGCTTTCTGGATTCGCCATACGGAGGGGCCATTGGTTAGCATGTATGACATAAGGGGATCCTTCGACCGTGCGGGCGCGAGTTGGGCAAGCAGCGTCAACTCGTACGGCGCCGGCATAATGCCGGGCGCATCGTCCGGCGGCTCGGGCGATTACCTCTGCGGCTATCTCGCATCCGGCTGGCTCAAGTCGCGGGAGATGGTCACGGATTTCGGCAGGTCGATGTCCCGGTACGGGTCTGTAAGTCCGTTAACGCCATGGGCGGGCAGCGCCGCCGGTGTCGCGGGTTCGGCTTTTGCTGGCGGCATGGCCCTCGGCTTCCAAGCGCCAGTGCTCGCAGCCCCCATGGTGATGCCGGTATACGTCCCGCCGACCGGAGCGGCAGCGGGTGGAGGTGGAGGCGCGGGCGGCGGAGCTGGCGGCGGAACGAGCATACATTCTTCGGACAGGTCCTCCAATAGTCCGGACGGCGCTGGTGAGAGCAGCGGGACGACGCCGGTGACCGACAAGGACGTGAAGGCGGCCGAGAAGGACGTGAAGAAGAGGGGCTATTCCGAGACAGAGATGAAGGCCATCGTCGACGAGGCAAAGAAGGCCTCGGAGAACGACAAGGGCCGTTTCGACGACATCATAAGGGCGCTTCCTGCCAAGAATTTCGACGACGCGAAGAGCGACGTGGAGGGCGAGCAGAAGAAGAGGGAGTGGACGCAGAGGTTCGGCGATTGGCATGCAAAGCATATCGCCGGCGTCAAGAAGGCGGACGACAGGACTCAGATCGTAAGGGACGTGGCAGGTGGCGGCACCATGACGCTGCAGCTCCAGAAGGGGGAGAAGGACAAGCCCGTAGGCGGCGTGCAGCGCTATCAGGTTGCCGAGCCGTCCGACTCTGAGATGAAGGAAGTCTACTACAAGGCAAGCGACAAGAAGTGGTACAAGGACAAGGAGTGCAAGCAGGCCATCGACGTGCCGGCAGAGACCTCAGAGCCGGGCGACAAGCCGAAGATCAGAATCAAGGGTACTGCCCCTGACAGCCTGCAGCTCACGCCGGATGGAACAAGTCAATCCAATACAAAAGACGGTACTCCGGTAGTGTATGACATGTTCAAGGTCGATGGCGCAAAGGGCCAGACTGCCAATGGAATCATGCCAAATATAAAACCAGGCAAAGACGGAAGCGTGCGCGTCGCCAGGGATGACGACGGAAAATGGTATTACAATGATCGCACCAAGGGGCAGATAGTGATGATTCCCGGCAATCCGGAATACAGGAACGGACGCCTCTACTTTAACCGCGGCGACAATATCCTCGATACGGCGAAGTCCGATGACGCGGTCGCATACATGGGCTCGATACGCACGGCCGAGACCGAGTGCACGGATCGTCAGAAGAAGGTTGCGGATGCGGATAAGAGCCAGCGCGTCACCCGCGAGAAAAAGGTCGAGGGCCTGCTCCAGGATTGGCTGAAAGATCGCAAAGACGACGTGAAGTTCAACTACGACGCGGACAAGAACGTGCTCACGATCTCATGCCCGTCGGGCCAGCGCGAGGCAGTGCAGAGGCAGCTCGGTGTCGAGGACGGCAACAAGGACGCGGAGAAGAACAGCAAGAAGGGCCAGGGAATCATGGCCCAGCTGCCGGCCGGCTGCAAGGTGCGGTTCGCGGACGATGCGGCAAAGCCCGAGCAGAGCAGGGACATCTCGAGCGACCCGTTCAACGGCATGGTCTCCGAGCTCAAGAAAAAGTCTGCAGCCGCGACTTCATCGGCAAGCCCCGCAAGCCCGACTGCAGCCGCAAAGCCGGTGGTCAACGCCAGCGTATCTGAACCCTCAGACTTCAGTAAGTTGAACGAGAAGCCCGACAGGGCAAAGGCAATCGAAAAGATCTATAACGATCTCAATGCTAAGATCCAGGGCGCGCGCACGGATAATCCTACCGCCAACAGCGTTACCTTTGATGGGACAATCACACTGCCGGGTGAGAGCTTAATGGACGGAGATTGGGACGGCATCGTTGCAAGACTCAAAAAAGACAACCCCGGAGTAGAGATCTACTACAGGGATGCAAAACTGGTCGATAAACGCGGCAAAGTCACCAATTCCAGCAGCTCTCTGCCTGCGACTCGCTCGACGGATTCCAACGCCGCGCCGGCCTCAGACGTAAAATCGAAAAACCCGACTCCAGTTGTTCCGCCTGTAACGCCGGCAGCACAGAATGCGCAGGCCGAGAGGGTCAACAAGTTCCTGGCCGAAGATCCGTTCGTCAAGGAGCTCCAGGCCGCGGGCGCGACGTTCGCCTTCGACTCGAACAAAAATCCGCCGGAGCTGAATATCAGCTGCCCGGATGCCAGCAAGGCAAAGGTGAAGGCGATCTTCATGAGGCATGGCGCAGGCGAAGGCGACGCCACGATCTCGACATTCAACAAGGGCATCCAGGAAGCCTTTGGCAAAGAGCCTGCAGTCAGGTCTACATACAACAATGGATTTATGTTTGTTACTAACGATTTCTATGTGAGCCTGCGCAATAAATTCGAAGGCAAAGACGTTGCCTCAAAGCCGAACGCCCAGCCGTCGGTCGCACAGCCCAAGACAGATACACTGGTCGTCGACGTCGCACAGAAGCCAGATACAACCGGCCTCGCACAGCCGCCTGCAACATTGAAAGTAAGTAACGCGATTGATTTCACGGGCATTCGACAACTCAGGGCCCTTTCAGGCGATAAGCTGGAAAATGCAATAGTCACGCTGCTTCAGTCGGCCATCGATGAAGAGAAGAAAAAAAACAACAACACATCGCCCAAGGAAATCGATCTCTCAGGTTCCCATGTAATCGTATCGCGCGGCAAACTGAACAGCGCGGCGTGGGAGCACATAAAGAAAAAGCTGTCCGATGCGAATCTAGGCGCGAAGATAACCAGGATGCCTACGGAGGTCTCAAAACAAACTGAACTTTCGGATTCGTACGATGCAACGAGGACTGATAGTTCGGTAACGATAAAAAACTTCGATTGCAGGGATCTGACCGGCAGCGACGAGGAGATTCGCAAGCGGATCAAAAACAGGCTTGATCAGATTGTTATGAAGGAATTCAGGAAGATCTCGAATCTTACGTCAGTCACCTTCGAGGGGATTTCGCTGCCAGCGGATGCCGTCAGCTCGGACAACTTCGATGGTATAACAAAAGAACTCAGCGCTAGATATGATGGAGCTGTTAAAATAGGTTACGTAGATGTGAAGGGCTTGGATTCTAATGATCAGCTGCAATGGGGTTACAGCTATACATCGTCAGACACTCCTGCAGCACCGAAGTCGGAGAACAAGGACCCCACGCCCGCCCCAGCCCCAGCGAATGCAAAGGGAGCAGACGCTTCCGCTTCCAAGCCCGCGCTGGCCGCTGCTGCGACGCCTGCAGACGTAAACAGGAAGTTGATGGAGCAACCAATATTCAGAGAGCTCAAGAAACATGGTGTGACCATGCGCTACAACGGAGAGACAAAAATGCTCGAAGTGACTTGTCCTCCGGAAAAAGCAGGGGAAGCATATGAAGCCTATAACTCGATGAAGGCAGATGGATTCAATGAGATTTTCCCAAAAGATGCCGCGGGCATTTTAATCAACGGGCGCAAAGCGAACTATAAGAATATGAACTATCATACCGAATTGGGTACTCAGTTCAGCACTGAAGTGCCTAAGCTCATGAGTATTTCGGATATGTGTGATGTGTCTGACGCTGAAGCAGAAGGCGGCAAGGCACGTAGAGATGTCGTGAAGGATCAGCTTATGCAAGATATAGAGGATCAACAGGGGAAGCAAGGTATAGTCAATCTGCAGGGATTGGTTGACTTCAAAGACATCGTCTTCCCGCAGGGCTTCTCTGATGAAGACAAGGCATATGTAGCGCAGCAGCTTACCAAGGAACTAAAAGAAAAATACCATACGAACCTCCTGGTCGTTTTCCCTTCAGAATACCAGAGCCAGAGAAGGCGCGAAGGCATGCTGTAAGAGCCTCCAGATCCGAGAACTTCCGCATCACAGCCATAGAAAAAAACGGATTAAGCCACGATAGTATAGGCGCCGTGAGGCGTCTCGTGGGGCATTGGCCTCCACGGGTTCCTTCGGCGAGCCAACGCAATTTCTGGGCCTCAGAATGACAATCGCGTTAGCACCTGAATGGTTACTATAGTATTGTATATCAATATGTTAGCTACATTAACAGAGCACCTTATGGTTAGTATATATTAACTTGTATCCTCTGGGTTAATATGGCAACATTATGGACATGAAGAGATATCTCACCACGGCCGAGGTCGCGAAGATACTCGGCATCAGCACGGTCGCAGTATTCAAGAAGATAAAGAGTGGGTCCCTGCCTGCGCAGAAGATCGGGCGTAACTACGCGATCGATCCCAAGGCCTTGGGCCTCAAGGCCGACAGGGTCGGGAAAGAGACAAAGAGGCGGATCGAGAGGGCGGTCAAGAGGGTCGTGAAAGATTACGGCGAAGCGCTCAAGAAACTCGGGAAGGAATGATGCACGTCCTGTCCGTGAAAGAGATAGAAGAGATCGCATTCGAGCTCGCGCGTGAGACGATGAGCTGGGACGAGCCGATACCGGATTTTAATACGCGCTTTCCCGAGAGGCTCGAGAGCTGCCTCGCCACGCCATTTCAGACATTTGACAAAAAACATCTGTACAGAGGGCTTACGGAGAAGGCGGCGGTCCTCTTCTATCTCATGATCAAGAATCACCCGTTTACCAACGGCAACAAGCGGATCGCCGTCACGACCCTGCTGGTCTTCCTTGCGCTCAACGGAAAGTGGATACTGGTGACCGACCAGGAACTATATAATTTCGCGGTGTGGGTTGCGTCGAGCCCGCCGCAGTTGATGTCCAAGACGGTCGAAGCTGTGCGCGAGTTCGTTGAGAAGAATTTGAAAGAATATTAGAAACTTTGACGGTCCTTTCAGACTTTGAACTTGCCTTGTGAACGGCGCATGGCCTAGAGTCCAGGCATGTCGCCGCTTATCCTTTTCATCTTAGGCCTTGCAGCCGGCGCCGGTGTGGCGCTGGTCTGGCACTTCTCGCGCGCAAAGGGCTGGGATGCGGAGCGGGAGATCGCTGATGCGCGGCTTTCCGACGCAGAGGCAGCGCTCGCGCGCCAGCGGGAGGACTTCGACAAGGCGCTCGGGAACATGCAGCTCACGTTCAAGGGGATCTCGTCGGAAGTGCTCAAGGAGAGCCGCGAAGAATTCATCAAACAGGCGGAGCCCCGGATAGGCGAACACGTGCGCCCGCTCAGGGAGGCGCTCGCGCGCTACGAAGAAGCGGTGCGCGAGATCGAGCGCAAGCGCGAAAACGCGTACGGCGGCATCACGGGCGTGCTCGACATGCTCAAGCAGGGCCAGCAGACGCTCACGCGCGAGACGGCCACGCTCGTCTCGGCCCTGCGCTCGCCGACCGCGCGCGGCCGATGGGGCGAGGTCACGCTTCAGCGGGTGGTCGAGGTGGCGGGCATGTCCTCGTATTGCGACTTCGACACGCAGTCCTCTGTAAACTCCGCCGACGGGAGACTCAGGCCGGACCTGGTCGTGCGGCTGCCGCAGGGCCGCTCGGTTGTGGTGGACGCGAAGGTCCCGCTCGCCGCATATATGGAGGCGATGGACGCCAAAGACGAGCAGACTCGCACGGCGCACTTTGCCGCGCACGCGAAGGCGGTGCGGGCGCATATGTCGGCGCTCGGCCAGAAGAACTACTGGCAGCAGTTTGATCCGACTCCTGACTTCGTGGTGCTGTTTCTGCCGGGCGAGTCGTTTTTCTCCGCTGCTCTTGAGGCAGACCGCGCGCTCATAGAGGACGGCATGCAGAGCAGGGTCATACTCGCTACCCCCACGACGCTAATCGTCATGCTCCGCTCCGTCGCCATGAGCTGGCAGCAGGAACGCCTTACGGAGAACTCCCAGCGCATCTCCGAGGCGGGCAAGGAACTCTTCGAGCGCTGCGCCAAGTTCGCGGAGCACCTGGGCGGCGTGGGCACGGGGCTCGAGCGCGCGCTCTCGTCGTTCAACAAGGCCGTGGGCTCATGGGAGTCGCGCGTGGTGCCCGGCGCCAAGCGCCTGAAGGAACTCGGAGCCGCCCGCAGCCCGGACGCAGACATCCCCTCAATCGAGCCCGTGCAGTCTATACCAAGGCAGCTCGCCTCCGGCGAAGTCGAGCCATCATCAAGCACCTAGAGTCCGCTCCGCGTCATGAAGTGCGCGTGGTTCCCCCGTTCATCGTTCAGCAAACCGATATCGTGCTAAAGCACGCGGTGATCTGCGGCTGGCATCTCGCCTGCTCGCCTGGAGACAGGTTGCACTCCTCGCCACATAGGGAGCGGCGTCCCCAGCCCATCATCTCGCAAGCCGATAACGAGTCTAAGTCAGTTTCTAAGGCTAACGGTGAATCACTTGCCACCGCGGTCCCCATTGCTCGAAGCTGGACTGGGGACACCGCTCGTTATGCGCCATACTACAACTTGCGCAGTGGCACACAGCAAGCTGGGCTGCCCCGTCTATTGCGAAGAAATGGGGACCGCGATGGCGAGGTATTGAACGTTAGCCAGAAAAGTAAGCGTTATTCCGTGTCGGCTTTCTGAGCAATGGACGGGGTAGCCCAGCGTCCTTTGTGGCACGCAGCTGCTCCGTGGCGGAGATGCCAGCCGCAGGTCACCGCGTTCTTTGCACGGTGTTGGCTTGAGAGGCTACGCCTAGAGAAATATCGATACGCTTCGCTTGGCGACCCTGCAGGTGAGGACGGAGCCGCGGGGCACGCGATGGGAGTGCCAGTGCCCGTCCACGTACACGGCCCCGCATTTCATGTCGGAGATTATCTCGATCGCCCCGCCTACAGGAAGTATTCCGCGCGCGAGCCTATACCGATGCCCTGGAATCGGGCAGGGCTCTCGCACAAGATACTGCAGCCGCTTCGACGCTATGGACATGCGCTTGCCGCCGGCTGAATGGATCGCAGCCGTGGAGCCCGGTCCGGCGGAGATCCAGACCCCGGAGCTCTTATGGTCCTCCGCCCTCTTTCCGATCTTTATTCTGTAGCGTACGGTCTCCGCAGGGGACTCGCCTGCGAACAGCACGTCGTTGAGAGCGTTACAGGTGAGGGGTCTGCCGCCGAGGCTGGCCTCTATGAGCGGCAGCTCGCGCGGCCTCAAGCGGCCCGCCATGATGCGATCGATCAACTCCGCGAACGTATCCGCCCTGGCGGCACAGAAAAAACCTACGGAGCGGTGAGGTGCCGCGTTCACGCCGAGCAGCGGTGTGGCTCCTGCCGTGTGGGCGGCGGCCAGGAATGTCCCGTCGCCGCCGAGCGGGACGATGAGATCCGCTCGGGCATTTGCCGGTATATTCTCTCTCTCGGTGATGCGATATTGGATCTTTCTCTGTGAGAGCGCGTCCTCGACGGCCGCAAGCACCGCAGCGTGCATATCGTCAAGCGCACGGGAGGCGTCGCGGTTCGCACAAGCAGTATTGCCCGCGTGCGGCTTTGTGACTATGAGAACTTGATTGAGTTTCATGACTCAAGCGTATATTAATGCAGGCACATGTTTTTGCAAGGGCTGCCATGATATTCGGATCAAAAAAAACCAGAAAGCGCGTGGTGCTCTTCGGCGGTTCTTTCAACCCGCCGCACATAGGCCACACCGCGATCTGCAAGTGGGTCTTTCAGCGGGGCTTAGGCGACGAGCTCTGGGTGATCCCATGCTTCATCCATCCGTTCGGCAAGGAGCTCATCGACTTCGATCATCGCCTGGAGATGTCCAAGCTCGCGCTCTCGAAGCTCAACCTGCCGATCCGAATACTCGACGTGGAGCGCGCGCTGGGGGGCGAGAGCAAGACCCTTCGCACCGTGCGGCATCTGGAGGAGCAGAACCCGGAGAACAAATTTCTACTCATCGCCGGCTCCGACGTGGACCGGCAGTTCGATGAGTGGCATCGCTTTGACGAGCTCTCTGCGATCGTGGAGGTCATGCACGTGCCGCGCGGCAAGGGTTCGCCCATCCCGGACGTGAGCTCCACGGAGATCCGCCGCAGGATTGCGGCAGGCGAGCAGTGGCGCGACATGGTTGAGCCCGAGATCGCGATCTACATCGTCACCAAGGCCTTGTATCGGAAGTGAAGGTCAGTTCCCCATCGTCACGCCCGCTCCAAACCGGAATTCGTACTCGTATCCATTCGGTGATGTCTTGAGCCCGTTCACGCCGGCGCCCAGGCTGATCCCCGATCCGTTGCTTTCGCCGTTGAACGGGAGCAGGATATCGAATCCGGCAGTCGCTCCAACACCTACCTTTTTGTCGTCCGAACCGAAGA
>JBBAAC010000007.1:0-26109 GCA_041658465.1 bacterium
GTAAAAAGTTGCGATAAAGGCGAGTGAGGTGAATTTTTTGAAGTAAGGCAGGAAGCTGAACTCGATCCTTTTTCTGTACTCGAACTCGGTGAAGATCTGAAGCATCAGCATCGCCACCAGCAGCGCCTGGCCGATCGTGAAACCGGAGATGAGGCCCAGAAGGCCCATCTTCCTGCCGAGAATAAATCCCGCTGCGATGGAGAGGAGCGAGCCCGCGGCAAATGATTTGGTGATCCACGTGAATTCCTTGGCTGCCGAAAGCACGATCATCGCAATCCATATGATTCCGATGTTCAGGAAGAGGACAATGGCCGTGACGCTCGTTCCAAAATCGAGCTCCAGTTGCCAGGCGGCGACGACGCCTATGATCGCATGGATGACAAGCGATATGACGACGATCCCGACGAACGCAGGGACGATGGCCCTGTAATCGTTCATGAAGATCCTGTCGGAGATGTATCTGGTGATGATCATCTGCGCAAAGGAAGTGGTGATCAGCGAGAATCCGTAGATGTAGACCACCAGCGTGCGGAATATCACGATATCACTCGTCGGGATGTTGCCGGGCGTGATGATCATGAGCATCGCTATCGTGAAGATCGTGCTGAGCATGGGGCCGGCGGACACCACGGCCGAGTAAGCGTATCCCTCCAGCAGATTGGTGTAGGAGTTCTTGGAAAGTATCTTCTCCAGCCTGAATCCTATTCCCGCCATTTGGCCGCCCTATATGTACTTCTCGTAGAGGTTGCGATACGCATTTATCATGTCATGCTGCTGATAGTATCTCTCCGCGCGCGCCATGCCCGCCTTCGAAGTCTTCTCGTACAACTCGTCGTCCGTAAGCAGCCTGATCGCGGCCTCGGCCGTCTTCTCCGGGGAATGAAACGGGCAGATGATCCCGCCGTGTCCGATCGCCTTGTCCTCGTCCGTCTTGCCTTCCAGGAGCTCCCTGCACGAGCCGACATCCGAGGCCACCGACGGTATTCCGCAGGCGGCCGCCTCGAGTATCACGAGCGGCTGCGCCTCGCTGATGCTCGTCAGCATGATGATGTCGATGGAGGGGTAGTAATCCCTGAGGTCGACGTGCCCGGTGAAGACGATGTTGTTTTCAAGGCCCAGCATCTTAATCAGGGCGGTGCACTCATGGTAATACTGGCTCTCCTCCTCCTGTGGACCCACGAACAGTATCTCCACGTCGGGCAGCTCTTGCACTATGCTCTTGCAGGCCTTGATGAGCGTCTTCACGTCCTTGATCGGGACTATCCTGCCCACGTACGCGGCCTGTCTGCGCTTCTCCTTTTTTTTCTTGCCGGCGGCCAGCGCCTTGAAAGCATCCACGTCGACGCCGTTGGGTATAATCGAGGTCTTCTTCGGGTCGGCCCCGTCCATTATCTGCGCTTGCCGGTTTCCCTCATAGAGGGTGGTTATGTTGTCCGCATATGCATATGCAAGCTTGCTCATCACCTCGAAGTAACGCATCCACCAGTCCTTGAAGAAACCGAGCTCCTCGGTCGCCTTGACGTACTCGCTCTTCCTCTCATACAGCCAGCCCGCCTGGGCTATCTCTATCCTGCGCTCCTTCGTGTAGATGCCGTGTTCCGTTACGATCATGTTGCTGTTGAATTTGATCTTGGCAAGCGCGCACGCGACGCCCGCATACCCCGTCGAGATCGTGTGATACAGCGGCGCCGGCGGGAGCTTGGCCTTGAGTATCTGCATGAGCGGCAGGAAGGTGAAGCGATAATTCCAGAAGTAGTCCAGAAAGCTCACGGTGGTGTCGCCCTTTTCGTAGAGCGACATTACCGCGTTCCAGAATTCCTTTGAGCTGAATGCGTGGACGAGATCGAGCCGGCCGCGTTCCTTCATCAGCTCCAGGAGAAAGATCTCCATCCGCTCCTTCGATACCTCCTCGATGCCCCTGTAGAACATCTCGAAGTATTCGAAGATCCTGGGAGTTGCCCTCTTGTAGAGGTGAGGCCTGAAATGGTGGTCGTGGATGTAGATGTTGATGAGGCTTTGCACGTTGCTGGGCAGTTCGTAGCGCTCCTCCCTCGTGTCTCTCGGCGTGGGCATAATGGAGAGGATGGAAAACTTTATATCAGGCATCTCCGTGATGATCTTGTGCACCCAGCCGGAGACGCCTCCCCTGACATATGGATACGTACCTTCAAGAACCAGGCATACGTCGCTCATATGATGCCCTCTTTGACCAGCGTCCTGGCTATATAACCGGCTGCGGCCCTGAGCTTGCTCCTCGGATCGCGCTCCGCGATGGAGACGAGCCTGGGAACGACAGAAGGATCCTTGAGCGAGAGGATGAGCATCATGGCCAGGGCTCGAACCTCGTGATCCTCATCGGACAACATCTCGATCAGTTCATATTCCACGTCTCTGATCACATTGCGGTCCGCGTGCTCGGTCAGGATGTGCAGGAAGAAGACCCTCCATGAGGCGTCCGGGAGCAGTTTCATGAATTCGCGGATGGCGATAGGCAGCGACAGGAGCCGTTCGAAAATGTCGCGGAATAGCGCCGCGATGTTCTCATCCTTGATCGGCCCGCCGAACTTTCCGTAGAGCATCTCCGCCAGCGACTTGTAGAACGCCGGATCCATGTTCATGGGAAGATGTCTTATCAAGATCCTGCAGACGCTGTTGTCGCATGCCTCGATGAGGGCGAGAAAATCGCTTCCGTGGTGCAGCGCCAGACCTCTCAGGGCCGTGTCTATGGCTTCCATCTCAAATGCGTTGTCCGTCTTGGTGTACGAGAGCAGGAGATACTCGATGGTCTCCGGAGAGGGTGCGAACTCCAGCAGGCAGAACGCGAGATATCGCACGTTGATGCTCTTTTCGGATTCAATGCATGCCTTGGCGGTGCTCAAAAGTTTTTCCGGTTTAACCGAGAAACCCCTTCGGCGGGTGAGGTGTTTGAGGAAGATCTGCTTTGTGGTGTGCGAGCGGGTGCTCCTGATGATGGAAATGATCCTGTCGCCGTCTTCAAGACGCAGCATCTTGGTCAGGGCGAATGCGGCGTTATAAGAGGTAAAGGGATCCCTGGAGAGAAACTCTATCAGGAGATCAACGTCCGTGCGCTCCGCGATGTTTCCAAGCGCCTGCAGGCATGCCTGCAGGATTTGAAGATCCTGGCTTTTTCTGAGAGTCCTGCGGAGAAACTCCTTGTGCGCCTCGACCTCGCAGCCCAATTTTCCAAGGCGAAAGAGCGCCTCCGCCCGCATCGCTGGATCGGGTGTGTATCTCAGCCAATAGATGACCCCCGGGCGCAGGAGCCCCTGAAGTCTGTCGAGCGTCCGCGATGCGGCAAGCCGCATCTTCTGGTCCTTGTCGTGGACGATCATGTAGAGCAGCGGTCGGACCAATCTCCTGCCGGGCACGGTGCCGAGATGCTTGATCATGCCGAGCTTCGTTGCCCTGTCCTGTTCGCTCCAGATCGCCTTCTGCAGACAGGCCGCGCTCTGCGGAGACTTCCTGATGCAGATGGCGAATGCCGCCTCGTTGCGTATCTCCGGGGCATCATGCTGGAGCAGGGGCCTGAAGACCTTCCACGAAACATCCTCGACCATCCTGGAGAGGCGCTTTATTGCCAGGAGCAGTAGATCCTTGTTGCGCGACCGGAGGGCCTTCATGATGGTCGCAACACCCACGTTCTCGCCCATCTCGCTCAGCGCATCTATAATCCGTTCGGCAAGCCTGGTGTCGGAAAAGTTGAAGATCGCGTCGATGTATGGAATCGTGAAGGGTTCCTTCAAAACTCCCAGGAGGTCTATGGAGCTCATCACTATATCGGTGTCGCTCGACTGCAGCTGTGCGATCAGGAAGTTGGCCTTCTCAGCCCGGTTTCTCCATGAGAAGATCCTTTTGACCTCATGGCTGATCTCGCTGCCGCCCGCCATATAGAGGATGAGCATCTTCGATATGCCGGCAGCGTCCGCCCGCTCGTTGAACTTCTGGCAATCTGCGATCTTCTCGCCGAGAGAGAGACCGGCCAGCGCGCGATCGTAACCCTCGACATCCGGGGCTGCGACATCGTCGGCATAGATTATGTAAGATGCATATCCCATGTTCAGGCCCAGAACTTGATAACCTCGTCGTCGGCAGGGGAGAGCTCTTCCGTGCGCATGCGCTCTACTGCCTGAACTGTGGCATCATACTCCCTGCGCGCGAACAATATCTCGCAGTGCAATCTGTTGTAGTCGATATTCGCGCTATCCACGTTGAGGCAGCGCTCGATCTTCTCCTTGGCCTCGTCTAATTGCCCGAGGGCAAACAGGGAGCGCGCCTGCCGATAATTTATATCCGCATCTTGCGGAAATTCAGAGAGAATGCGGAAGGCCTCCTTGTAATAATATGTGCTCGCTATCTGATCGAGCAGGCCGCTCTCCGCATAAGCCAGGTAGAGATCAGCCAGCGAAATGCAGGTGGCCGCATCCTGCGGGTTGTTCGCCAGCCTCTTTCTCTGCGTGTCTATTTCCAGGGCGTAGCGATCGTCTATCAGGCCTATGACACCCGCCGCATAGAGTCGCACCTCGATATCATTGTCCATGAGGGCGCGATTCAGCGTCTTCATCGCTGCCTGGGACTCTATTGAACTCAAGAATTTCACAGCGCTCTTCTTCAGCTCGGACTGTCCCCTGCGGAATATGTCGACAAACGGTTCGATATCGAGCCTCTCCAGCACTTCGAGCTGCTTGGTCCTCGTGAGGGGCTTGACGAATACATCGGCGCTCTGGACCGTGATCTCGTCGCTGACGATCGGTGGCGGTTTACTCTTTGCCTTGCGCTGCAGCGCAAATATCAAGATCGTGGACAGAACCCCGTACATGGGCATGACGGCGCAGGCTACGAGCGCGTAGATCCACCAGATGTTGCCCCTCTTGAGGCGAGGGCCCGGTTTTTCGGAGAGGAGATAAAACCCGGTCGCGCAGGCCGCGGTGCTAAGGATATGGAAGACCAGGGAAATGGAAAACGACGTCTCCCCTACGCCAAGCATCATTGCCGCCATCGGTATCTCAAGGATGACCGACAGGACTATGGCCGCATATGCAAGCAGGTGAAACATGTGTCCGCACCCCGAGCAGATCAGATTTCCAGCGCCTTTAGAAGGTCATCCGCGCCGGACATGGTGTGGGGGTTATAAGCTGCCACAGAGATCGTATCCTCGATCGGCCCGTCGGCCAGCGCTTTTGAAAGCCCATATTCATTTATATGGGCTATCATCTTGTTCTTGATGTCGATCGCCTGCGGGCCGGATGTGGTGGCCAGGAGAAGGACCAACGGGGTCCTCTCGTCCGGCCCGATCGCGAGGACATCGAACGCGCGCAGCCTTGCCTTGAGCAAGGTGATTATCGATTCGATGAGCGGCGCCTGGCTCTCGTCAGCCAGGCCATTTAGCCTGGGCCACTTGAAGGCCATGGCCGAGAGCGGGAGCATATAGTTTGTGGAGCGCAGGAACTCCTCGTTGGCCCGCGCGACGAAATAGTGGTACTTGTAGATGTTGAATCTCGCATCCTGGATCTGTTTTTCTTCCAGGTTCTTGAAGGCGTAGGCATTGTTGAGCGACGATGCTGCCAGTTCGCAGATGACCTTGGCGGTCTGAATCGTGGTATCGGTAAGCTTGAGCAGGGGCAGTTTTTCGATGCTTGCGACGCCGTACACGCGGTTCCCGAGCCCGACTACGGGCACAGCCAGTATCGTGTCGCCCATTATGTCCGATTCCGCGTCTTCCCGAACGTGCTTCTTAAAGACAAAATCCTTTATGGTGATCGCGTGCATCGCCTTTGCCGATAAGCCGATCAGACCCTGGCCGATGCCGTAGGAATCCGGGCGCCGATGGTAGTCCTTCCAGCCAATCGAGTACTGGAGCTTTAAGCGATCGCCCTCGCTCACGTAGAAAGAGCATTCCTCCGCGCCCAGATTATCGCGAAAGCTCTCGAGCACGCCGTTGTAAACCGCATCCGCGTCAAACGACTTGAGCCTGGCGGTTATCTCGTTGAGTATGGTTATGGTATCCTGCTTGGTGGCGACGTTGGAGGTGAGGATGCGATGCGCTTCTTTTATGATCTCGTTTTCCTTCGTCAGCTTTTCGTTCTCGTTCTGAAGTTCCTCGGCGCGCAGCGTGAGATAGTCCTCCCTCAGGATGAAGACGGTCTTGACCTCGCCCAGTATGAAGCCGACTAGGATGAAGAGTATGGGGAAGCGCAGGAGCCAGAGGTCGTCGTATATAGCATCCATCCCCAGCAGCAGGATGTAGTGGCCGAGGAATACGGCCGCCGATGCGATGCCGGCGAATATTGCGCCGTTTCTGCCGTAGCGGACGGATATCGCGAGCACGATGATCCAGATCGGGTTGGGGTCAACGCCTTCGAAGGCCGGCTTTCCCGGGAGGAAGAAGAGGTTTATCGCCACGAGCAGGGCCAAGCCTACGATTGTCTCGTGTATGAAGAACTTGGTACGGCTTATCCTTACGATTCGCTCGTACATGATTAATCGGCCACCATCTCACGCGCCTTCTCGACAAGGCGGTGCGGTTCGAACGGCTTGGCCATAACCTCTGCGTTCATCGACGCCAGGAACGCGGTCTCCTCATGAGAAAGCTGGCGGCTGCTAAGGATCAGAACCGGCAATTTCTTCAGCTTCGTCTCCTCCCTGATGGCGGTGAGCACCTCAAAACCGCTCATACCTGGCATCATGAGGTCGAGAAGGACGAGCCCGTAGTCGTTATTGAGCATCTCCTGGATCGACAGGGTGGAGTCATTGATCTTTTGCACGCCAAAACCGGCGGTCGAGAGGATGAACTCGACTAAATAGGTGATGTCAGGCTCATCCTCGATCAGTAGGATTTTCTTTGCCTCGTCAGACATGCCCTGGGCTCCGTAGTTAGAAACGATAGAGGAAATCGATGCCGAAGAACTGGTATCTGCCTAGAGTGTTGAATGCATTCGCGCTGGAATATTCGTAATGTGCGTTCAGCTCGAGCTGCTTTGAAACCTTGACCCGATTCGCGATGTTGAACCCGTACAGATCTAAATGGGATATGCTGAGGTCTCTCTTTGAATCGTTGCCTATGAAGCCCCCGAAATCGGTCGTTATCCACTTGTTCCACTCGTACGTAATTCCATAAAGAATATTATGTTGTTCAGATTCCGGTAGCAAGGGGATTATATTCAGGTAATTGTTAACCACGTGCAGCTTTGAATAATAGAATTCATACCCCAGGCGGATCTGCGGGCGGCGTATAAGGATGAACTGTATGCTGGTGTCCGTGACATCGTTTCTCCCGAAATCGTCCCCAAGGCCGAGGCCCGCTTTGGAACCGTTCACTCGATACCAGACGCTCGAGTATCCGGTGGAGAAGATGATCCTGTCGAAGAAGAGCCTGTCATAAGTGATTTCCACGGTGTCCTGCTTCCCGTCGAAATAGAGGCCGGCCACTGGATCGTCGAACAGGTCGTTGTAAATGAAATTGAGTTTGAATTCGCCGACCCTCGGATCGTTCCAGTCCGCAGTAAATATCGGCGCTGGCCTGTAGCTCGTTCCGAGCATCTCATTTGCCAGACCCGCGCCCAGGTCCAGGGTCCGGTATGGTTTGTAATGGGCCAGCAGCCGCACTGAGTTGGTGGGGGTCCAGTAATCAGGGTTATAGCCCGCGACATTTGTGGAGTTCCAGTAGAACGTGTAGCCCGCTTCAAAGGCCCACTGCGAATTTATAGGATGGAGGTAATCTAGATAAGGGCCGTACCTCCTGTCGGCACCGTTGAACGTTGCATCCATAAAGCCCATGAGCCTGGGCCGATACTCCTTGAAGATATCGTCCAGCACGTTCTTGTAATCCGGGTTTTCGGGATTGCCCTGGGCCAGCTCCTCGAAGAGCGGCTTCGCGCGATACCAGTCCCCCTCCCTGTAGAGGGTGTCCGCATAATCTGCCTTGAGCCCGGGGTCTCCCGGGTATTTCTGCATGAGCGACGACAGCGCGCCGCTCGCCTTTCCGTATTCCCCGTTGAGCACCATGGTCCTGACCCGGGTTCTCTGCGTCGCGTAGTCTTCCGGGTACTGAGACGCAGACTTCTCGGCCAGCCCGCGGGCCTGGTCCAGCCGGTCCGTATCTATAAGGGTTTCGATGTAGATGTTGGCCACATCCGGGTTCTCAGGGTTATTTTCCATAAGCCCTGCAAAGAGCTCGTCCGAGCCTGAGCTGTCTCCGGTCAAAGCGATCATGCGCGCCCTTGCCATCTGCGCCTGCAGGTCGCCCTTTTCCGGGTCCAGGAGTTTCAAGGCCTTCTCGAAATATGTCCGGGCCTTTTTTTTGTCATCCGAGGCCCAGCTGAACTCGCCCAGCTTGTAATAAGAGTGGTAATCCTGCGGCCTCATCGCAGAGTACTTTTCAAAAAAATCCTTTGCCTTCCTCTGGTCGCCTATCGAGGAATAGATGTCGCCCAGGTACTTGTAGATGTCGGGATCGTCCGGGGTTATCTTGATGAGCCGCTCGAATATCTGTCTGGCTTTATAAAGGTTGTCGTTCGCCGGCTGTGCCGCTGTGGAAGCGGCGATAAGCACGACGATGACAAGTGCCGATAATTGAGCAAGAAGTCTCATTGTCTTTGGCTCTTCCCGCTGCTCCACAGATAGTGCTCGCCCAGGCTCTTTAAGAGCTTGGGGTCGTCGTTATTTTGAGTGAGCTTCTCAAGTTCCGCGATCGCGGAACCTGGTTTGTTCTGCGCATCGTACAGATCCACGAGCATCTTCGAGTACTCCCTGTTGCCAGGATAGATATCCGTAAGCCTCCTGAGCACCTTCTCGGCATCCGCGTACCTCTTCATGTCGTTTAAGAGCCAGACGAGCTTCCTGGCATTCTCGCGATCCGAAGGGTCTTTTTCAAAGCGAGCGAGGTAGATCGGGACGAGCTTGTCCTTTACGCCGTTCCACTCGTAGAGCTTTGTCAGGGTGTCGCTGTAATAGGGATCGACTTCCTTTCCCCGGGTCAGGTCCTCAAGAAAGGCGATCGCGACCTTCTGCTGGTCCGTGCTGAGGAGCCATTCGACGTATTTCTTCCTGAGTTTGGAATTCGAGGGCTCGTTTGTGAGCCATTTTTTGTACCACTCATTAGCGGAGCCGAGATCCCCGCTGCGCGTTTCGAACGTGATCACCCTCTGCCAGACGTTTTGATCCTGAGGACTCTCGGCTATGTTCTTGGTGAGGTACTTCAAGACGACGTCCGTCTTTCCGCTGGCCTTTGCTATCTGCATGAACTTTTCGAGCGCGTAGGTATTTCTGTCGTTAGCCTCAAGCATCTTCTGCAGGAGCGCGGCGGTGGAAGAAAGGTCGCCCACGGTCTCATAGAGCGCGATCATGTCGTCGTCGATGGCCCTGGCTTCTTTGGGTTCCACCTCCCTGCGCATTTGGAGCACCTTGATTGCCTTTGCGTACTCCTGATACAGGAGGTCGTAGGCGTACAGGTCGCCCAGCATCAGTTTTCCGTCGTCGTCGCTGAACGAGAGCTTCTGCGTTTGTCTGAAATCAAGCCACCTTTCCAATGCCCCTTTTGCTTTTCCCGGCTGCTCGGTCCAGGTATAGAAGCGGACGAGCTCCTTGAAGTTGTCTTCGCGAGGCTTGATTTCGATCAGCCTCGCGTAGAGGCGCTCCGCCTCATCCACCCTTCCTTCCTGCTCCAGCGCCTCGGCCAGCATCTTGATCGTGCGGTAGTCCTTAGGGTTTCTCTCGTATATCTTGCTGAGCTTTAAGATCGCGTCGTTCACCCTCCCGCTGCCGAGGTACATCCAGGCCGTGCGGAAATTGGTGGGATGCATGATCGCCGCTACGGCGAGCACGATCACCGCGAACAGAGCTATATGCCACAGCTTGGTTCCCATGGTTTAACCGTTCAGCCTTCCTTGATCTCCACGACAGTCCACTCAAAGCGGTTCTTGAGCAACTCCTGAGAAAGGGATAGCTCGCCGCTATCGTTCGAATCGATGTCAAAAGACTTGCCGATAAGATCGACCTTGTATCTATGGCCGGCCTTTAACCCGCCGATCGTGAACTGCGCCCTTCCGATCGCGTGCAGCTCAAAACTCAATGTGCCGGCCGCTGACTTCCATCCCCGCACAAGCCCATTGGCCTTCACGAGATATGCCCTGGACGGCCGCGTCTTGGTGAGCGCAATCTCGGCCCTCTCTCCATTGTCCAGGTGCACGTAGAGCGATCCCTGGTATGAAACGAAGCCGAGCACTCCACTCGATCTCTCCAGATCCACATACCCTTCGTAATTATCAAAGCGGACGGTCCTCAGGTCTCCCGTTTCGCTTATGATCCATCGATCAGCATCTGCCCGCTCGATCTTTGCAGACAAAAAGCCTTTCAGATTTTTCAGGTAATCAGATGCAAAGACCGGCGCAATCTCCTGTGCAAGCGTCCAGTCGTATACCTGTGTGAGGGCCTCCGCGGAGATTTCGCGCTCCATGCTGAAGTAGTGATAATAGACGTCGATCGGCCTTATGCGCATCGGGGACTCGGTGCGCTTGTATGTCTCAATGGCGTATCGGAATCCGTAGAACGGCCCTGTCCAGATGTTGGTGTAGACGATCTCGTTTGCGTTGGAAGAAAAATCCTGGATCAGATCTTCAACGTGGTGGAAGAGGGGGGCCACGTATGTATAGCTGGGATATGCGTTGTCCAGACGGGTGTCGCCGCCGTTGATGGCAAGAATGGAGTTATCCGAAACATACTTGAGCGCGTCGTAATCCGGCCTGCAGTTTCCGGTCCAGAAGAAGAGATCCGTCTTCTTGCCCGCCGGCACAAGATTGTCGTTTATGTACTTGATCGAATTTCCGATCTCGTTTTCAGGAGAATACGTGTAACCCGGGAGAGCGAGGGCCATCTTGCGGCCCTTGGCGGTCCAGATGAGCGGATGGGCCCAGCCGTGGCTGGCCGGCTCCACGTTGGGGAGCGCGAATATTTTTTTGGCGGTCTCCACGAGTCTAGCCTTCTCGTTTCCGTGCGTCTGGACGATGTCGCCGATGATGACGGAAGCCGACACCGGCAAGTTGTATCTAGTCAGGATGTTATCGTACGTGACCTGACCGCAGGTCTTCTCTTTTTCGATCCTGCTGATGCTGGCGAAGCCGTCGCCATCGATGTGGCTGTAGAAAAGGCGCATCCCGTTTAACGTGCTTATGTCCGGTTTGGGAAAGTCCTGGCCCAGCGCCTGAGCGAAGAATTTGAACGGGTTGATCCTCCAGCGCGTCTGCAGGTCTCCGTAATTCTCGTAATAGATATAATCCGGCAGCGCGTATCCGCCCTTCGAGTGGATGAAGACCGCATCGCTCGTCGTTCCGGTGTCCTTTCGCCTGAGTTTGAGGAATACCCTGGCACTCTTGTCCAGGACCGAGATGTTTCTGAAGTTTGTCAGCCCGCCCTTGAGGTTCCTCTCGAATTCGGTCATCGGCGGGTCGTTGTGCGCGATCTCTATGAGCAGCTGGCTTTCAGTGGAATCGGCCGGCTTGTACTGGACCAGAAATGCCTTGAAAAAATCCTTGAGCACGTCGTCCGGCGTCTCGTTATTCTTGTCGTCGAAGTCAAATCCGAATTCGCCGAGCGCGATCAGCTTCTTTCCGTTCCCCAGCTGTCTCGTGAGCCATCTGCCGTAATCCGTGGATCCCTTGATATTGTTGTCGAGAAACCAGCTGATGATCGCGCCGTATTTCTGCATCTCGGCGTCGTCCGGGAGGCGTTTTGTCACATCGACATAGCTCACGACGTACCCAAGGTGCTCGAGCGGCATCTCCGCGTATTTTTCGATTATGTTTTCATTCTGCCCGGGCGGCGCGCTCGTCTCCGCGGAGTAGCTATCCGCGCCAGGGGTCGCGTCTCCATAAATGACTGAGCCGCCCCTCACTTCAGCGCTGTCGATCACGGCCAGTATGTTTCTGTTCACGGGCGCGGCGTGCGCAGCGATGGAGATCGACGTAAGGGCCAGCGCGGCGGATAAAATGCTTATGAACTTCATCTGTCGGTCCTGCCTATGGGTGAAAGAATATTTTGTCGAGGCCGATCTCAGCTATGTAAGGCACGAAGCCTTCATCCCGGGCCTTCTTGGAGATCGCATTGATCTCCTTCGTGTTCGACGATTTCAGATAATCCAGGGAGAGCACCGGTTTGTCAAATCTCGTCTGGAACAGCTTGAGCCTGGATATTCGCTCCTCGGTCCATTGAGGCGCGGCCGGTTCGTACCGTCTCTTCTTGAAGTCATATGTCGTGAAGACATCCTCGACCGCCAGCGCATCGATCGATTCTCCCACTTCGTCCAGGAGAAAGAGCCCGTTGTTCTGCACGATTGCGATAGAGGGATATCGCTTTCTGATCTCTTTGATGAGCTGGGCCGCCTTCTGGACGGCGCCGTCCATCTTCTTTGTGCCCTCCAGATATTCCGCGACATCGATGGTGTCGATGAAGATGCCGTCAAAACCCTGCGATAATATTTCGGGTATCAGCTCCGCTAGAATGAATTCCAGCCACCTGCTCGATCTCATGTCCACGCGAAATGAGCCCGGCCAGTCCTTGTTCTCCTCCAAGAGCAGTCCCTCGTCGGAGATCTTTTTAAAATTCGGTTCGCTCTTGTTTATCTCTCCGACGCTTATGTAGCCCAGCGTTTTGCCCCCATTCTCCTTCAGAGGCGTCAGATCGGGATGTGACGCAGGCTGAAATATGTAGAGGTCGTATGCTCGCACCTTTGTTTTTGGAAACGCGCTTCCGTAGAAGCAGAGCCAGGACCGCACGCCGGACAATGCGCCAAAGGCCAGACACTCGCCTTGAAACAGGGACAGGATCAGCAATATGCAGGAGAGCCCTATTGTCTTCTTCATTTTAAATAATCTCTTATTTTTTTGAGCAGGACGGTGTAGGAAAACGGCTTTACGAGATAGTCGGTCGCGCCTTCCCCCGTCGCCTTTTCGATATCGTCATTGCTGCCACGCGCAGAGACTACTATGATCGGGATTTTGTTGAGGTCGCTGCTGGAGCGTATGATGCGGATCATCTCATAGCCGTCCATCTCGGGCATCATGAGATCCGCGAGTATGAGCGCCGGCTTTTCGGACATAGCCTTGAGGAGCCCTTCCTTGCCGTTTTGCGCGATGAGGATCTCAAAACCTTCGAACTCCAGGCGCTCCTTCATGAGCTCGGCGAGCATGACTTCGTCCTCTACGACGAGGATTTTTTTGTTTGCCATTTCACCCCCATTACGGCTTTAATATCGTTAATATAACGCATCCGTTCGTTCAAGGATATTGCGAACTGTCTGGGATATTAGGAGCCAAATATGCCTCTTTTCATGGTCACCGGCGGAGCCGGCTTCATAGGCTCGCACATCGCGGAGGAGATAGTCAGGGAGGGGCTGGGTGATGTGGTGATCTTCGACAATCTCTCGTCCGGAAACGAGGCGAACATCGCGCATTTGAGGGCCGGCGTGCGGTTCGTGAAGGGGGATACGAGGAATACCCTGGAGGTCATGAAGGCGATGGAGGGCGTGGATTATGTGTTTCACCAGGCCGCATTCGTCTCCGCGTTCGATTCCTACAACAAGCCCCAGCTCGCGAACGATGTGAACATAGGCGGCACGTTCAATGTGCTCGATGCAGCGAGGAAGGCGGGGGCGATGCGCGTGGTCCTCGCTTCCTCGGCAGCCATTTACGGCACGGAGTCGCAGCTGCCGAATAGGGAGAAGTTGTTGCCCGCGCCCGAGAGCCCCTACGCCATCTCAAAGGCGTGCAACGAGTACCATGCCCGCCTGTTCTCGAAGTACTGGGGCCTCGAGACCGTATGCCTGCGCTATTTCAACGTCTTCGGGCCCAGGCAGGATCCATCCTCCGAATACTCAGGCGTCATATCGCGGTTTGTAGAGGCGATAAGCAGAGGCAAAAATCCGATCATTTATGGCGACGGCAGCCAGACGCGCGACTTCGTATACGTCAAGGACGTGGCTCGGGCGAATATCCGCGCGGCCCTGGCCGACGCCTGCGGCAAGGGCGAGATAATCAACGTAGGCACCGGCAGGGAGACGAGCCTGCTGGATGTCATAGGCGCTCTCAGAGAGGTATATGGCAGGGAGATCAATCCGGAATTCAGACCTTGGCGCGACGGCGACATCAGGCGGTCGGTGGCTTCGACGGATCTGGCGAAGAGGATCCTTGGCATCGAATCGACGGCCGACTTCGTTTCCGGGATGAGATTCCTTGCGGAGGCTTCCCGGGTATGAATGATAAAATCACGCTGCCTGAAGCAGAGAGTCCGGAGGATGTCGAGCTGTCGATGGACAGAAGCAACGACGACGAGATAAGCCTGCGGAGCAAGCGCGTCTATGACAGCGTATTCTACAATCATCCCGCCAAAGATATTCTGGATTCGCTCTTCGATATCGTCCTGATTCTGGATGTGAATCGGCAGGCGGTCTTTGTGAACAGGGTGCTCCTCGATCACATGGGGCTCAAGGACCCTGCGCCGATCCTCGGCCGTCGCCCGGGCGAGATCTTCGACTGCATTTACGCGAGGGATCTTGAGTGCGGGTGCGGGACCACGCGGTTCTGCGCCATATGCGCGGCGCGCAGGGCAATAATGGAGGGCCTCCACGGCAGGGTGGCCGTGGACGAGTGCCGCATCGCAAAGAGCGACGGCACCGCAGTTGAGCTGGGCATCTCGTCGGCGCCGCTCAATATCGATGGCGAGAGGTTCGTCCTCTTTGTCGCGAAGGATATCAGCGACCAGAAGCGCATGCTGGCGCTAGAGCAGGTCTTTTTTCACGATGTCCTCAACATCTCGGCTGCCATATGGGGTCTCGCCTCTATTCTTAAGGACGGGCTGTCGGAGAGGCACGATGAGATCGGCAAAAAGATATACGTCGCTACCAACAGGCTGATCGGGGAGATAGAGGCGCAGCGCAATCTGCTATTGGCGGAAGACAACAGGCTCGCCGTTAACAAGGGGCAGATTGAATCGCTCGGCATCATAAAGGAATTGGTGTCGCTCTATGAGACCTACAGCGTTTGCACGAAAAAGACGATAGAGTTAGACCCCCTCTCGGAGAACATCGCCTTCGAGAGCGACGTCGTGCTCCTGCGCAGGGTGGTCGAAAATATGCTCAAGAACGCGCTTGAAGCCTCGAAGAAAAGTGAGGTGATCAAGATCGGATGTAGAAATAAAGGCAATTGCGTGGAGTTCTGGGTTCATAACAGCGGCTGTATGGCCCAGGATGTGCAACTTCAGATATTCAAACGGGGTTTTTCTACAAAGACCAGCGAACGAGGTTTGGGCACCTACAGCATGAAGTTGATAACAGAGCGGTTTCTGCGGGGAAGCGTCTCATTCGAGTCCTCAATGGAAGGTGGAACAACATTTTATGCGAGGTACCCACTTGTATTATAATTATAGTATGATGACGAGGATCCTCTGAATTCAAGACGCGCCCGCAAACATCGATTTCCCGAGACTATTTAGTGGTGTGGTAACACAGTACAATTATCGCCAAATTTTTGACTACTTTCGTCAAATATCTACCCATCATCTTGGCAGCGCCATTTCCCCCCAAGTAATAAAATCATATAAAATCATATAATTATAAAAATATACTCATGTCGAGAAATTGGCACGGTATATGCTCAATTATATATTGGGTGGTGTTTTACGGAATTTACAGGAGGGTTATGAAGCCTTTCAAATTTCAGCGCAGGTGGCTTGCAGCTCTCCTCTGTATCCTCGTATTGGTGATAGGGACTGTCTCACTCGCATTTGCCACAGAAGACGGAAACGAAGGCGACGATGAAGGGCCGGTCGTGCCGTGCCTCCACGTTCATTGAATCGTTACTTCATCCGCGCGATTGTGACCCACTCATCCCATGAACTGTCGTATCCGTCGTAGTGGATCTTGTAGCTCCCCTTCTTAGCGTCCACGGCGATGATGCGCGCAGGATACCAGCTGCCCTTCCAATTCACCTGGACCGCGTCGCCGACCGCG
Organism: bacterium; assembly: GCA_041658465.1. Lineage (GTDB taxonomy): Bacteria > UBA10199 > UBA10199 > 2-02-FULL-44-16 > JAAZCA01 > JAJZQH01. The sequence continues at coordinate 16,016 of JBBAAC010000007.1, forward strand.
CGCTTGGCCGCAGACGTTGTCTGTTCATCCTTCGCCGGTTTTGCGGAGGATAGTTTTATGTCGCCGCATGCCTTCCACTCGTCCCAGTTCTTTCCGTAGCCCGTCCAGTGGATGTAGCACTGATCTCCCTTTACCTTCATCACCTCGACTTCGTACATCTTGCCCTGCCACTCGGCCTGGCCCTTGTCGCCCTTCTTCGCGGCCATAGCGGTGGCGGAGAGGGCCAGCACGGCAAAAACAACCAGCAGAGAGATAATCGATTTGCGCATCATGCCCCACCTCCTGTGATTGGTTTTGACGATAGTTAACACTTTTTGAGACCCCGCGAACGGCGCAGGTAGATCACGACGATCGCCGCGGTGGATACGCCGATGGAGATGATGAGGATGCCTGTGATTGCGAACCCCAGGCCAATTGACTGGAAGATATCCTTCATAAACCCGTGGCCTATGGAGAGTACGTATTTCTGAGGCGTTTCGCCGCTGCCTGGGAAAACCGCTTCCAGGCGATAATCGCCGGCCGCCGGGATGGTGAACTCAAAGAGCGACGTGCCCTCGCGCCCTGCGAAGGAGTAGCTCATATTTGTCATGGACGGCCTCACCCGGATCGGTTCACCCGTCTTGGCGTCCTGAAGCTCGCAGACCAGGCCTGAGATCGCGTCTTCAGGTGCGGCATAGGCCTTGTTGCCCATCACACTTTTGTATTCAAAGAAGATCGTATATGTGCCGGGCTCGGGCAGCGTTATCGTATGTACACCCGGCACCAGCACGCGCGGGTACGCGTCTGTGGTGGCCATGATCGCGTGAATCATCTTCATGACCAGCAGCGAGCAGATGACGCACCCCACGATAAATGGGAGTACCGCGTAGAGATACGCGATGCGTCCCGGCGGTGTCTTTCCTCCCGTATCTGTATTCATGGCGCCATGATAATTGAACGGCGCATAAATTCCAAGCTCGAAGCTGCAACAAGTCCTGCGTCGCTAAAACCAGTTCAGATTTCAAAGTAAATGAAGTTGCGGTTGGACTGCGGGTGCATTATTACGATTCCATGCGAACCGTTATCATTGCGATGGCAGGTTCTCTTCTAGCGGCGATTGCATTGCTCGCCTATGTTTCGCTCTACGACCGCGATCCGAAAATCCTTTCATTCAATGCGCGCGATGGACGCCTGATCGGCACGGTGGACGCCGCGCACCAGGGTATACGATACTGGACTCCACTCAAAGATATTCCCCCAACAATAGTCGACAGGACAATTCGCTCAGAGGACCGCTGGTTTTACTGGCACCGAGGCATCAATCCGTTTGCAGCGCTGAAGGCTGCTCTGGAGAATTTCCGCAGTGGCTGCATCGTCCGCGGCGGCTCCACCATCACGCAACAGCTCGCCAAGAACCTCATACAGGAGAGGGAAGGTAGGCTGTCACCCCGCAATGTCATCAACAAGGCGCGCGAGGCGCTGCTGGCGGCAGGTCTAGAGATGAGGCACGGCAAGCGCTGGATCATCGAGAGATATCTCAACACGGTGTATTACGGGAGGCGCGCGTACGGTGTTGCCGCGGCTGCGGATCTGTTTTTTTCGAAGGATCTGTCAGCGCTCACCGATGGCGAGATCGCTGCGATCGTGCAGATGCCAAAGGCGCCGGGAAGAGCTGGAAGCCGTCTCATTAATCCCCTCCCCTTTGTAAGGGGAGGGATAGGGTGGGGTAGATCTACCTCCCCCGGCCCCTCCCCGCCTGCCGGCCGGCGGGCAGGCTTACAAAGGAGGGGAAAAGGGGAGGTAGATCGAGATCTACCCCCTCCAACTCCCCCTTACAAAGGGGGAGAGCGAGTCGGCCGCCACTTCATCGAATACGCGGCGGAGCTCTATCGAGCCGAACGCGGACATCGGCCGGATGCGGCACGGCTCGCCACGACCCTCGATCTGGATCTGCAGAAAGGCGTGGAGGATGCGGTGCGAGCACAGCTCGCCGGCCGCGCCATCGACGATCCCAAACTCACCGCCGCGGTGGTCGTGATAGACGTGGCCTCCGGGGACCTTCTGGCCGTGGCCGGGTCTCGCGATTATTTTGACGACGCCATAGATGGCCAGGTCAACGGGGCAACGGCGCTGAGGCAGCCCGGCTCCGCGCTCAAGCCCTTCACCTACTTCGCGGCATTCACAAAGGGGTTCTCGCCTAATTCGATCGTGCCGGACGAGCCTCTTTCGTTCCAGGCTCCCGGCGCGGATGATGTGGAGTCTTATGCGCCGCAGAACTTCGATCGCCGCTATCACGGTGAGATGACGATGCGCGCAGCGCTTGCAAACTCCTACAATGTGCCGGCGATCGTGACGCTCAACGAGATCGGGCTTTCATACTATCACGGCATACTGCGGAAGTTCGGGATCACCTCGCTCAACAAGCCGCCGCCGCATTACGGGCTCTCCGTGACGCTGGGCTCGGGAGAGGTGACGCTGCTCGAGCTCACAAACGCATATGCCGCGCTTGCGCGGGGCGGCGCGTATCTGCCTGTCCGCATATGGCAGGACCAGCGGGCTGCCGCGGCGCCTATTCCGGTTGTGCCCGGTGCAGCGCGGTTTGCGGCGGAGGTGACGTCGATCCTTTCCGATCCCATGTCGCGGCGCAAGGCGTTCGGTTTCAACGAGTCCATGGAGGTGGAGGGCCATCCTGTCGCCATCAAGACGGGCACGAGCTTTGAACACCGCGATAATTGGGCGGTAGGCTACGCGCCCTCGTTTGCAGTCGGCGTATGGGTGGGGCACGCGGACGGCTCGCCCATGGATCCGCAGAAGGCCTCGACCGGCGCCACCGGCGCAGCGCCGATCTGGCACGCGGTGATGGAGCTGATCCTGCGAGGCACGCAGCCTCTCGATTTTCCGCGTCTGCGCGAGGCTTCTGCAGCGGAATCCGCGCCGGTCGTCTCGCGCCGCGACGCGGAGATGCCGTCGCTCATGCCGCAGCAGAAATCGTTTCGCATAACCGCGCCCGTCGTGAACACGGTCTATAGGTTCCACGGATATCTGCCCGCGGAACACCAGATGATCAAGGCCGAGGTCCAGTCGCCGAAAAAGACGGAGCTAAACTGGTATCTCGACGGCGAGTTTATCAAGACCACGACGGACGCAAAGGCGTCGGCGTGGATCGATCCGATCATAGGGCGCCACAGGCTGCGCATCGAGACGACCGATGGTGAGAGGCAGGAAGTCGTGTATAAGGTTATAGATAGCGAATCATAGTTTCACCACCCCTCCCCTTTGTAAGGGGAGGATGGGTGGGGTAGATCTTGATCTACCTCCCCTGTCCCCTCCCCGCCTGCCGGCGGGCAGGCTTACAAAGGAGGGGAAGATTGGGGGATTTATCATGAAGAAAAAGATCGTCATCGCGATCGCTGTGTGTGTCGGCGTCGCTGCAGCTGCAGCGGGCTTTTTCGCGGCAAAGAAGTACATCATCCCGCAGAAGATCGTAGGCGAGCTCAAGGTCATCTCATATGCGCCGCAGGGCGATGGAGTGCCGATATCCTCCGACGGCATAGCGGTAATGTTCAATAAGGCCGTGGTGCCGCTCACTACCATCGACTCCGGCAGGTCCATGGGTGTCACACTCAACATCAGCCCATCGATCAGCGGCAAATTCTTCTGGCTCGGCACACATGGATTTATATTCCGGCCGGACGAGCCTCTGACGGCAGCCACAAAATACAAGGTCGAGATGCCTGCGGGGCTGGTCTCGGTGGACGGGTACAGGCTGGATGCGCCGCTATCATGGGAGTTCTCCACCGTGGCCCCGCGCGTCTGGACGATGGAGCCGGCGGACAACCAGACGCTGCTGCCAAAGCAGGCCGCTGTCTTTGTGCGCTTCAACGTCGCCATGAATCGCGGCGACGTGGGCGACAAGCTCTCCATCGTCGACACTGAGTCGAATCAGCCGATCGAGGAGCGGCCCGACTTCATCTGGGGCGATGACGGCCACACGCTCACTCTCAAGTTCAAGGGCAACCTCCCCTGGGACAAGATGCTCAAGGTTGCGCTTCCCAAGGGCGTGCTCGCTGAGAAGGGCGATCTCGGGACGAAAGAGGATATATCGGTCACCTATTCCACTCCGCCCAGGGAGATGACGCTCGAGAAGGTGGACGCGAGCTCCGCGGAGAACTTCGGCTCCGACGAGACGACGCCGATAGAGCCCGGTAAAAAGGCGCGCCTGAAGCCCGGCTCGGGCATCTGCTTCCATTTCTCGCAATCGATCGAGAAGAAATCGTTCGAGCGGGCGCTGCGCGTGACGCTCGCGGGCGCCGAGAAGGGGGCAAAGAAAAAGCCTCAGCCATATTTTTATTTCAGCGACCAGGAGACGTTCCCCACGCTCGACGACAAGGGGCGCACGAAATACCTGGAGGGGTACAAGCAGGGGTGCGCCGCGTTTCTCGATGAACCCGGCAGCACATATGAGTTCTCGATAGATCCTGCCAAGATAGAGTCGCTTTCCGGCGCCCCGCTGACCGGCGGTGACGGAAAGTATTCGGTTGCAACGCGTCACTCCGAACCCGAGGTGTTCTCGCTCCTCACCAGGAACATCATCTCGCTTCGCGGGCCGATGAAAATCCCGTATCGCGCGATAAACCTCTCGGGCGTCACGCTCCGCCTCTATAAGTGGGGCGACAAGACGGAATACAGCGAGTCGATCAAGAACGCGCGCATAGATATCGCGGACAAGAAGGCTGCAGCGCCGGTCTCCCTGCCGCTGGGTGAGGAAAAGGTGGTCGTGCCGATCGATCCCCTGACCATGACGATCGACCAGGCGAGGATGCCCGCGGATTCAATCTATGAAGTGCCGCTGGATGCGAAGCAGGATCAATCCACGAGGTTTGTGATCGACCTGGCGGAGATGCCGCAGAAGCCGGGCGCCGGGATTTATCTCGTGGAGGTCATAGGGAGTCCCGCGGTCGAGGAAAAGGCGAAGAAGCCGCGCACCGCAGTCTATTCGATGATCCAGATCACCTCGATCGGAATCGCGATCAAGCGCGATGTGGACCGCGTGCTGGTTTGGACGACCGATATCGAGGCCGGCACGCCTGCGGCAGCCGTTCCCGTGCGAGCCACCGCGATGGGGTGGAATTCCAAGACGGATAAATGGGATCAGGCAGGCGTTGCGGAGGGGGTCACGAACGACAAAGGGATAGCGGTCATCCCGATGGAGACTAAGCCCGACGCGCATCTCTGCGTGGAGGTCACCTCCGCGGGCAGCGAGTCGTTCTCATGCGAGGACGCGCACCAGATATCGGAGTACAGCTCCACGCTTGCACCCGGCGTTCAGCACTACGCCTACATCTACACGGACCGGCCGATCTATCGTCCGGGCCAGAAGGTCTTCTTCTCATCGATCATAAGGGAGGTGCGCGAGGGCCGATACTTCATGCCGCGGGAGGGCACCGTGGTCTCGGTGGAGGTGAGCGACGCATCCGGCAAATCGATCTTCAGCGAGGAGAAGGCGAAGATAGAGGCGGGGGGCGTGGTGAGCGGCAGCATCGATCTCTCCGGCGCGGACGACGTGCCGCGCGGCGCCTACACGATCGCGATGGAGATCGACAAACAGCGCATGAGCAAGGCGTTCATCGTATCGAGCTACCGCAAGCCCTCCTTCAAGGTCGACGTGAAGGAGGAGAGGCCGGAGATCGTGAGCAACGAACCGCTCAAGGTCCAGGTGCAGGGCAGCTACTTCTTCGGCGCACCTCTCAAGAAGGCGCAGGCGCGCTGGTCGATCATGACTTCTACCCACATCTTCGCGCCGGAAGACTACACGGACTACAGCTTCATCGACGAGGATCTGCTCCACAAGAAACAGAACGGCGAAGAGGATTTCGGGCCCGATTACATGAGCGACTTCGAGTACGACATCGTGGCCGGCTCCAACGAGCTCGCATACGCGGAGGACCAGTCGCAATACGACGATCCGCGGCAGGCAGCCGATGAAGGCGGCGGCTTCGACTTCTTCAGCGATCCGAACAAGAAAGACCTGAGCCGTGTGCCCGCGCGGCTCGACGATGCGGGAAAACTGGAGATAGCATACACGCCAGACCTAAAGAAATATCCGACCAGCCAGGAACTTTCAGTCGAGGCCTCGATCACCGACCCTTCGCAGCAGGAGGTCTCCGGCAGCTCCGACGTCATCGTTCACAAGGCCGCATTCTATCTCGGCGTGAAGCCGGAAAAGTGGGTCTATGGCGCAAAGGAGAAGGCAACGGTGCTGGTCGCGTCATTGGACACCGCGGGTAAACCAGTCGCCGGCAAGGCGTTTTCCGTGGACGTGGTGCGCAGGGAATACAAGTACATCGAGCGCAGAAACGCGCGCGGTTACTGGGAGCTCATCTTCGAGCCGAAGGACACGAAGCTCGCGACGCTCGACGGAAAGACGGATGATGCCGGGGCAGGTTCAATCTCCTACGCCCTGCCGCAGGGCGGCGAGTATCGCTTCGTATCAAAGGGAAAAGACGGCAACGGCAACGAGATCCAGTCCGCCACGACGATCTTCGCATGGGGCGAGGGCTATGTGCCCTGGCGCGTGGACAAGCCGGAGAAGATCGAGCTCGTAGCGGACAAGGATTCTTATAAGATCGGCGACACCGCGAAGATACTGGTGAAGTCGCTCGTCCCCGTCACCAAGGCGCTGCTCACGCTCGAGCGGGGCCGCGTGCTCGAATACCGCGTGATCGACCTGGGCGGCAATGCCTCGCACATCGAGCTGCCGATCGAGGAGGGCATGATCCCCAACCTCTACGTGAGCGTGGTCGCGCACGTGGGCAGGAACAGCGATCATCCGCCGCTTCTCTACAGCGGCCAGGCGGAGATACACGTGGAGCCGGCCAGGAAGAGGCTGAATATCGCGCTCAGCACGGATCGCGCGGGCTCAGGCGACAATCCGCCGATCTATCGCCCGGGCGACGAGGTGAAGGTGAAGATCAAATCGACCGACGCGGAGGGCGGAGCGCAGAAGGCGCACGTGATGGTGAGCGTCGCGGACGAATCGGTGTTGCGGCTGCTCAACTACCAGCTGCCGGATCTCGTGAAGAAGTTCTACTACAAACGGCAAAACAGCGTGATCACCGCATCGTCGCTCGTTTCGCTCAAGGCCGGCGATTCCGGGTCAGCGGCATCGAAGCGACGCCGCGTATTCAGGGACACGGCGTACTTTGCAGCAAACATAACTACGGATGATAAGGGCGAGGCGGAATTCTCCTTCAAGCTCCCGGACGATCTTACCACGTGGGTGATAGAGGCGCTCGGCGCCACGGAGTCGAAGAGCTCCAGGGAGTTTGATGCGGAGCGCAAGGCCCGAGCCGGGCAGGCGCCCGCGGGGCAGACCGCGGTGAATGCAGACCTCGCGCTCACGGACGGCACGTTCGTGGGCGGCGCGCGTGCGAAGCTCATGACCACGCTGCCGCTAGTCTTGCGTACGGCCCTCCCGCGCTTTGCGGCATGGGGCGACGAGCTTACGGCAAAGGTGATCGCCAACAACAGGACCGATAAGCCCGCGGTCGGTACGATCGCCGTCACGGTCTCCGGCGACGGCGTGCTGGCGGGAGACAAGCCGTCGAGCCAGGTAGATTTTTCAATCCCCGCGAACACGGAGCAGTCGTTTCCGATCGATATTTCGGTGAGGTCCGCAAACGGCAGGCTCGCGATCGCCGCGGACGCCAAGGCAAAATCCGGGGAGACGCTCGATTCGCTGGAGAGCGGGATACCGGTGCTCGACCGATACGCGCCCGAGGTTGTGGCCAGTTCGGGAGTGACAAAGGGAGAGGAAAAAGAGGCGATCGACCTGCCCAAAGGTACGCTGGGCGACAAGGGCGGGCTGGAGTTCTCCATGCGCGCATCGCTCGCGCTCGCAGCCGCTCCTTCGCTTAGGAACCTCATCTACTTCCCGTGGGGCTGCTCGGAACAAAAATCCGCGACGCTCATGGCGCTCATCATGGCAAGGCAGATGACGGAGCGCTTTGGCGAGAGCTACTTCGACGCGCTCGCGCCGATCGAAGCGGAGAAGATCGAGGCAGCGGGCGGGCTCTCCGCGAAAAAAGCGCTCCTCGACGAGCGGATCGGAGCGATCGGCAAGGAGCTTATTGCCAAGTTCCAGAACTACGACGGCGGCATGCGCTACTGGCCGGAGAGCTCCTCGGCAGACTTTCTCGCCAGCGCGCAGACCCTGGCCGCATTCGGCATGATGAAGGGCCAGGGCATGGATGTGGATCAGGCCGCCAAGGATAGGCTTGCAAACTTCGTGCGCCAGAAAGTGAACGCGAAGACAAAGGATGGAAAGCCGATCATGGACGCTGACAGCCGCGCCTTTGGGCTCTGGACTGTAGGCGCGGCCTCCGGCAACGAGCAGGTCAAGATGAGCGACTGGGAACCGTACCTGGGCGACCTCTCCGTCTCGGGCCTCTCGTACCTTATCATAGCGGTCAAGAACAGCGTCGGCGCGTCGGATTCGGCCCCGCTAAAGGGGAGGTTGCTAGCGCTTGCAAAGCAGGAGCCGCGCTCAATGAGCTGGTCCGGGACGCGGTTCTTCTGGTCGAGTTCGGTAAAGAACACGGCCCTTGCCGCGCTCGCGCTGATAGCGCTCGATCCGAACGACGCGAACGTGCCGCGCGCACTTGATTTCCTGCTGAACCGGAAGAAGGTGGCGCCGTGCCAGTGCACGCAGGACAACCTCTATGTGTCGCTGCTCGCCACGATATATTCCGACATCGCAAAGGAGGGGGAGACCTCATTCAAGGCGAGCGTGGCGGTAGGCAAGAAGGAGCTCATGGAGAAATCGTTCTCAAAGGAGAACCTCCTTTCCGTAGAGACTGCATCAATGCCCATGAAGGATTTAAACTCCATCTCCATGCCGGCGGAGGTGAAGATAGAGAAGAAGGGCGACGGCACGCTCTACTACGACATGGTGCTCAAATATTATCTCCCGTCGGACAAGGCCCCCACGCGCGAGGAGGGTATCATCGTCTCGCGCGAATACTATGCCCTGGACGACACAAAGGAGACAAAGCCGCTCGCGGAGTTCAAGGCGGGCGAGAACTACAAGGGTCACATCACGATGATCGTTCCGCAGGAGATGAACTACATAGTCGTGCAGGACCTGTTGCCAGCAGGGTTTGAGCCGATCGACATGCAGCTCTCCACCTCTTCGCGCGCGGCAGGACTTATGGCCCATGGCGAGGGCGAGATATTCAGGAACCAGTGGCAGGATTCGCCTGACTACGACGACGTGGTGCCAGAGATCGACTACGGGATGAGCTTCGGTTTCCGCCACCAGGAGGTGCGCGACGACTCGATCGTGTGGTCGGACGAAATAGTGCCGCCGGGCGTGTATCATATAAGATACCCGGTTCGCGCCACGACCGCGGGCACGTTCCTCATGCCCGGCGCCACCGCTTTTGAGTTCTATCGGCCCGAGATCTTCGGCCGCAGCCGGGCGCGGACGATAGAGATCAAATAGTCAGGTGCGATCGCCCCGCTTGACGGTCCGCTCCACTTAATTTAAATTCCTTTTATGAAGGATGCCCTGTCGTTTGCCTTAATCGCGCTGCCTTCCCTCATCGTCATCACCAATCCGCTCCTGGTGACATCGATCTTCATCACGCTCGCGTCCAATTATCCGCCGAAAGCCCGCAAGGCGGTCGCGCGAAAGACCACGCTCGTGGCGTTTGCCGTCCTCATGACCTTCGCCATATCGGGCACGCTCATCTTCAAGCTCTTCTCCATCACGATCGGGGCATTTCAGATCGCAGGCGGCATAATCCTCTTCACCGTGGCCATGCACATGCTCAATGCCCAGCCCAGCAGGACAAAGCAGACACCGGAGGAGATGAAGGAGGCCATGTCGCGCGAGGACATAGCGGTAGTCCCGCTCGCGATACCCATGGTCTCCGGCCCGGGCGCAATCACCGCGGTGATAATGCTGGCGGGCGAGGCAAGGGACGTGGGGCACATCGGGGTCCTCTTCCTGTCGATCATCATCACGATGCTCATAATCTTCGTGATCCTGCGCAACGCTATGCGGGTCCAGAGGTTTCTTGGACCGTCCGGACTAAACATCGCGACGAGGCTCA
>JBBAAC010000008.1:0-24370 GCA_041658465.1 bacterium
GGTTGATGGAGAGATAAAAACAGCGCCTCACTCCATCCCGACTCAGTGTTGCTCCGTCATGGGTTTCAGTGTTCATCCCGACTCAGTGTTGCTCCGTCATGGGTTTCAGTGTTGCTCCGTCATGGGTTTTTGGAACGCATTGGAACAAAGAAATCCGGGAAATATATTTTAAAGTAAAGGCTCCAACATGGTCCGGATGTGAAGCGAAGCCTATCATAGTCCCCCTTCATCCGACCATATGCAGCATGGCGTTAGGGTCGTCGTCGATGATAAGGACGTTCATTTTCACTTTTTTTCAAATACTTTCTCAATTATCTTAATCGCCTCATCCGGCTGGTGGACTTCGTTGCCTCTTTCTCTCGCTCATGCTCGAGAGCCATCTTGTAGCAGACGTAGTACTTGAACACGTTGCTGACATACTGCACGGTCTCGATGCCGATGTGTTGCGACACCGCAACTTCCACATTATGGAACCACTTGTTCGGATCGAGCCCCATGGCTGCAGTCACCTTCCGCATCTCCGCGATCGCCGCGGGCCCGGCGTTGTATGAGGCGACCGCCATGAGCCCCCTGTTGAAACTGTTGAGGCTGGCGTCGTTGAAGTAGCCGTCGATGAAGGATCGCAGGAGCTTCACGCCGGCGTGGATATTGTTTTCCGGGTTCCCGATATCGCGAATATTGACGGGCGGCCCGGCGGCCGTGGAGGGCAGCACCTGCATGATGCCCACAGCCCCCCTACTGCTGCGTGCGCCCTGATTGAGCCCCGACTCCTGGTAGCCCTGCGCCGCGAGCAGGAGCCAGTCTAGGCTATATTGCTGACCGTACCTCTGGAATATCGCCTTCAGCTCCTGAAATTTTTTCATCTCCACATCGGCCGTCGCATTCCTCACCCGTTTCTCGTCTCCAAAATACTTCTGCCGCAACGCGTTTCCGAAGGGAGTGCCCAACCTGTGGGTCGATATGAAATCGTTGATGGCGGAGCGAAGCTGCGGGCTCTGTTTGCGAAATGCCCATGCGATCTGCCCGCCCGAATGGAGCACGATGTCGGAATGCACCGCGATGTTGTCAAAGACGTTCGCCCAACGCCTGGCCATGTAGTCGTCGATCACAGTGATGCCGACGATGCCTGCAGACACCATCTCAATTATGTCGTCGTCCTCGAGTTCTTCGTCTGCCGCCCTTATGACCACGGGTTTTCTCCCCGCATTCTTGAACTCGGCGTTGAGATTCAAGAGGTGCTCGTAGTAACTGCTCGACTTCCGCACAAAGACCTCGCGCCCTGCGAGATCCTCCACGCTTGCGATCTTTGGCGCCGCTGGGCCCGTGACCACGAGCTCTTGTACGTTACCCACGCCGGGCACCGAGAACTCGACTTTCTTCTCGCGCTCGGGAGTGATCGTGAGGTCTGCCGCAGCGATGTCGCCCCTGCCGTCCAGCAGCGCCTGGATGATCTGATCGTGGACAACAGGCACAAAGACGATGTTGATCCTGAGCTTGCCCATGTTCAGCCGGCGGTTTAACACGTCCTCGAACTCCCGCATGGCGTCATATATGACGCCCCTGGGCTGCATGCCGTCGTAGGAGTAGAGGCCCCTGCTGCACAGCACGAGCACCCTGATGATCCTTCGGTCGCGCATGCCGTCGAGGTCACCGGTCCAGCGCTCCCCGAGCATGTGCTCCAGCGGGGTGATGTCGATGCCGGCGGTACCTGCCGAAGACCCTGCAGGGCTGCCAGAACCGGCGCAGAGGATTACGGAGAGGGCGAGAGACAGGGCGCATGAATAAAGAGCTATGACCTTTTTCATAAATCCCTCCTCGATGCCCAATCAATTACAGAAAACCCCCTGCTGATGCTATCTATGGTTAGCGCCTTGAGGAGCATCCCAAATCCCGCCGCGGCGGCTATCGCGTACGGCGTTAAAAACAAGGGGTCAAGTCTGGACATTACTACGCCCCCAAGCGGCCATTTGCACCGCTATTTCAAGCAATTGCGACGATTCCTGACTTTCGAGGAATGTTCGATATTCATATATCTCCCTGAGCAAAAAGAAAAAGGCCTCTGCTGCGGGGCCCTTTTCATTGTCTTGTCACCACTTTACCTTCCACTTGAACCCTTTGTTTGTGATCTCAAATATCACGTCCTCTGCAACCTGCTGATGCATAAGCCCCCGCAGGAATTCATCGGCATAATTGAGCTCGGGCTTTGAGTCGTTGAGATCGAATTTGATCATATTGGAGGGAGTGATCTTCACTGCACGTAAATCGCGCTGATTGACTGTTTGATGTAGCTGCTTCTCTTTTGTACCTGCGGGCGTTGCCAGGAAGGAAATGACGATTACGATTGAAAGCATTAACCGCTTCACAGCTGTAAACCCCTCTTTATCTACCGGACGCCAATATTCTATCCCTATTCAATGGATATGGTAATAAAAAAATGTCCGGCTGCGTAAAAAACGGTCTTTAGTCGCTAGAAAAGTTTATCTTGGGCTTGGCATGGGGAGCAGGCGATGTTAGGGGAGGGCTTATGACGCTTCGCTACGAAGACCTGTACGCTACATTCAAGTGGAACGTGCCGGAGCACTACAACTTCGGCTTTGATGTCGTGGATCGCCGGGCGGAGGATCGCACGAAGCTGGCGCTCCTCTCGCTTTCCGAGGACCAGAAGCCCACGTTTCACACCTTCCACGAACTCAAGGTACTCACCAATCAATTCGCGAATACGCTCATCCGCAACGGCATCAAGAAGGGCGATCGCGTCCTCATCATCCTCCAGAGCACGCCCGAATGGTACGTCGCGATGATCGGAATGATCAAGCTCGGCGTCATCCCCATGCCGGGGACGCACCTGCTCACCGAGAAGGACATCGTCTACCGCCTCACCCGCGCGGAGGGAGTCGCGGTCATCACGGACAGCAGGCACGCAGAGGTGATCGACGCGGCACAGAAGCAATGCCCCACCCTCAGGACAAAGATCATGGTGCGCGGCGCACGTAAGGGCTGGCTCTCGTTCGAGGAAGAGATGTCAAAGAGCTCCTATGCGCTCGACCGCGACAAGATCGAGAAGACGAAGTCGTCCGATCCCATGCTCCTCTTCTTCACGTCCGGCACGACCGGCAATCCCAAGATGGTGCTCCACACGCACGCGTATCCGATCGGCCACGAGGTGACAGCCCGCTTCGCGCAGTCGCTCACCGATCGCGACCTGCACTGGACCGTCTCCGACACCGGATGGGCGAAGTGCGCCTGGGGCAAACTCTTCGGCCAGATGATAGTGGGCGCAGCGATCATGCAATGGGAGACGCCCGGCAGATTCGACGCCGACGGGCTCTTGCGCGCCATAGAGCGCTACGGAGTCACGACGTTCTGCGCGCCGCCCACGGTCTACAGGATGCTCATCCAGATGGATCTCTCCAAATACAAGCTCAAGCTCAGGCACTGCATGAGCGCAGGCGAGCCGCTCAACCCGGAGGTCATAAAGGTGTGGAAGGATGCGTGCGGGCTGGACATCTACGACTTCTACGGCCAGACGGAGACCGTCTGCCTGATCTCCAACTACCCTTTCATGCCGCTCAAGTACGGCTCGATCGGCCGCCCGACGCCGGGGCATGACATGCGCATAGTCGACGATGAAGGCAGGGAGCTCCCTGCCGGCGAAGAGGGGCACATAGCGCTCAGGCTCACTGGCAGCCACCCGCCGGGCCTCATGAGCGAGTACTGGAAGGATACGCCTGAGATGGAGAAGTCGTTCCACCACGGACACTATTTCACAGGCGATCGCGGGTACATGGACGAAGATGGCTACTTCTGGTTTGTGGGCCGGGGCGACGATGTGATAAAATCTTCTGGTTATCGCATCGGGCCGTTTGAGGTGGAGTCAGCGCTCATCGAGCACCCTGCGGTCGCCGAAGCGGCGGTGGTAGGTGCCGAGGACCCGGAGGGCGTGCGCGGCGTGCTCGTGAAGGCATTCATCGTGCTGGCAAAGGGCTACGAGCCGTCGGACGCGCTCACCAGGGAGATACAGGATTACGTGAAGAAGACGACTGCTCCGTACAAGTACCCTCGGCTCATCCAATATATGAAGGAGCTGCCCAAGACGACGTCCGGCAAGATCCTTCGCCGCGAGCTGAGAAAACTCGGCTGATCCCAGGGAGAATGCAGAGTGAAAAAACGTTCGGGATTTACGATCATCGAACTCGTGTTGATCATCGCCATCGTAGGCCTCTTCCGAGGTGATATCGAGGACGCCCGCCTTCCCTGCGACGCTGGACAACGCCACGCATCACTGATCGTGCGTCCGACACATTAATCGATTCCATCCTATACGCGAGGGCGGCGGCGCGGCGCGCGGGTGGTGACGGCGACACGCATATGACTCAAGGGAGAAAGATGAAGCTGAGATATCTATTCTGCGTTGCGATTGCGCTCTTCACGAGTTTTGACCTCTGGGCCGCACAGCCGGAGCCCAGGCTTATCCTCAATGCGCCGAGCCTCAGCCATACGAGCCTCGATAACTTTCGCAGGAGCAATTATCCTTTCACCAATCCGCCCGGCAGCGCGCCGTTGCGCGACGGCCTTTCGACGCTCGATGAATCCGGCAGCGCGCAGTTCTCAGGCACGGCGTTAAAAGAGCTGCGGGAAAAATTGGCCGGCAGGAAGATCACCGTGGTGGACCTGAGACAGGAGTCCCACGGTTTCATAAACGGCGAGATCCCAGTGAGCTGGTATGCGAATCACGACTGGGCCAATCTTGGAAAGTCCCTGCAGGAGATCGAGCAGGACGAGCGCGAGAGGCAGGGCGAGCTGCTCTCCTCCGGCCGCGCGGAGGTCGGCCGGAAATCCGCGGACGCGAAGCGGATTGACGTAAAGGTCGGCTCAGTCTCCACGGAAAAGGAGCTGGTGGAAAAGGGCGGCCTCACATACTTCCGCATCCCGGTTCCGGACCACAGAAGGCCCGATGCAGCCGATGTGGACAGGTTTGTGGAACTCGTGCGCTTCCTTCCCGAAGGACAGTGGCTTCATTTTCATTGCGAAGCCGGAGAGGGACGCACCACGATGTTCATGGCCATGTACGACATGATGCGCAACGCGAAGGCGATCTCCTTCCGCGACATTCTGCAGCGCCAATACGTTCTCGGTGGCATCGATCTGCGCAAGCTTGGGCCGGTCAGATCATGGCAGCACAAATATTCCGCCGAGCGCCTCAATTTCCTCAAGAGGTTCTACGCCTACGCAAAAGTGAACGGGGATGGATTCGAGACCTCCTGGACAAAGTGGCTTGCGCAGAATGCGCAGGCGGAGAGAGACGAGAGGCGCAGATGAAGCAAAGGGCGTCGGGATCGATAACTCCCTCTCAGCTCACAGGCGAATACTTGCTCCCGGGCTCGTGGCACACCCAGTAAAGTGCTCAGGGAAGACAAGGCCATTTTTTTCTGGAGTTGGTACTCGCTTTGGTATAAAAACTGCCACATGAAAAAACTAATCGTACTACTCGTTGGGCTTTGCTTGGCTGCACCGTCTGGCGCTTTTGCCATCCAGAAGGTGAAGCGCACGGGCGAAATCAAGATGGACGAGAGCGGCGGATACTCCGAGAGCCAGCGCGACCCGCACTCGAGGCGATCAAAGCAGATAAAAGACAAGACCGGCGGCGGCTATTACCAGGGCGAATATCACAACAAGAGCCCGGAGTTCAAACAAGGCGAGTGGCAGTTCGTGGACGACTCGAAGGGCGGCTCTTCGAAGTCCAAGCCAAAATACAAGAAGGTCAAAGAGACGGACAAGAAGAAGGCCAAGTCCACGGAGACGAATAAATCCAAGACAAAGTAATACTCGAGACAAAAAACTGAGCAGACCTGGAAGAAGATACAAAATCGGGGCGCCGCCATAGGCAGCGCCCCGATTTTCATAGAGGAGAGCTTGAGCCGCGATACATCACTGCTTTGGCGGGTTCAGGTTTGAGTGTGCGATCCACTTCCATCCCCTGTCGGTCCTGAGCCATACGCTTTGCCGCGGCGCAGATTTTACCGCCGCGCGTTTGCCGTCGATCGTCTCATCCACGGAGATATTGTAGGTCACGACGATGACGGGTCCGTTTTGCGTAACCAGGAAATCGGAGAGCTGCAGGTTTTTGACATTCAATTCCTTGAGCAGCTTCAGCTCTTCCCTGTAATCCCTGACGCCTGCGAAATTAACCGCCTGGAAGCCCATGGCAAGTTTGCCGGCGACAGCGTCTGAGTTTTTTGCCGCGATGTCCGCCCAGATCTGCCGCTCGAGCTTCTCCCCCTCGCTCATCGCTTTCACGGCGCCCTTTGCCTGCAGCGAGGCGATCCCGAAAATGAGTACTGTAAATCCCGCAACCGCTGCACATACAAATTTTATTTTCCATTTGCGTACTCTCATATAAATGCCTCGCGTCCGGACACTCACCCTTCGACGTTGACGACCTCTATCTCGAACTCCAGCGTCTTGCCCGCGAGCGGGTGATTCATATCCAGCGTTATCTCTGCATCGCCGATCTCGGTCACGATCGCCTGGAACTCCTGCCCGCCCACGGCGCCGCGCACGATAGAACCGACCTTGAGCGCGCTCACGTCCTGAAACTCCTCGCACAGCACCTTCTTCACCGCATCGGGATCGCGCTCGCCGTAGCCGTCCTCCGGCACTATCGTTACCGCCTTCTTTTCGCCGGCATTCAGCCCTACCAGCTTCTCTTCAAGGCCGCGTATAATCTGCCCCTCGCCTTGCTCGTAGGTAAGCGGGTCGTCGCCCTCGGACGAATCGACGACAGCTCCGTCCACCTTGAGCGAGTACTTGATCGTGACCTTCGAACCGTTCTGAATCGCCATGACTCCTCCTGAATTGTTTCCAACAAAAAAAGCCGCAGAGACCACGAGGTTTCCGCGGCTTGATCAATCTGAGAATCTCACACCACCGGCGTTGATGCGGCAACCTAGTCGCAACGCATTGGAATGGCAAGGCAAATTCAGGACTGCCACTGCGCTGGATCGAGCCTGTAGTAAGACTTGAGCACCTGGTAAAGCTCGGGGTGCGCGGCCCCGAACTCCCGCGGTTTTTCGAAAAACGTTTCAGTGGCGACGGCAAAGAACTCGGCCTCATTCGTGGCCCCGTAAGAATCCAGCACGTCAGGCGCGCCGCGCTCCGCCTTGTCCTTTAGTGCGGTGAACTCCCTGGACATGACCCTCACCCAGGAGTCGAAAACTTCTCGGTCCCTGATGACAGGCGTGCCGTCGCTGTGTCCGTCCTCCTGGTCCAGCTGATGGGCAAACTCGTGCAGCACCACGTTGTGTCCGCCGCGCACATCCAGAAACCTCTGCTCCACGTGATCCCACGCCAGCACGACCAGTCCCTGCACCCAGGACTCGCCGAGCCTCACGGACTGTTCGTTCACCCGCACCGGGCCCATGGCCCTGGACTGCTCCGCAAAATATGCGCTCGGATAAACGAGGATCGCGTCGACCCTCGGAAAATATCTTGGCGTGCGTTTGAGCAGGAGGATGCACGCCTGGGCCGCGATAACGACCTTCATCTCTTCGGTGATGGCAAGCCCGCCGCAGCCTTCAAAGGCCTTTTCATCGAGCAGCACGTTGATGTGGCCGTGGAGCTCCGGCTTAAGCGACTCAGGCAGGATACGATACAGCGCAACGCTCTCTTTAAGCAGGCTCTCCCACTCGGCCGGAAAGGGAGTCGACCTGAGTATGCGGCGGCGGCGATCGCGCCTGATCCACCGGACAAAGAAGAGCACCGGAATCGTAACCAGCGCAGCGATGATGAGATCCATTCCCACGGCAGTCCCGGTCAGATTCTGATCACGCGTTTGAGAAAGATGTAGATCGCGACGACGTCCGGCCGCTTCACCCCGCCTATTCCCTCAGGACTCCGAGCAGATCCGCCTGAGCTCCAACGCCAGGAAAAAGCGCGACACTCCCCAGAAAAGCACGTACCACGCGAGCAGCAGAGGCAGGATCACCGGCGACTTGAGGATGACGGCGCCCACAATTATATTCAGCAGGCCCAGCAGGCCCAAGAAGTAGCGCGCCCCGGGGAGGCTGAATGCCGAGAAGACCTCTCTCATCCCGGTGAGCACAAAAAACACGGCCACTATGAGGTACACGAGGCGAACGTCAAAGACCCACACCAGCACCATGGCAGCTATACCCAAAAGCAGGTAGCCGACGCCGGTGAGGCGGCTGCCCATCTTCATCATCTTCACGGACTCCGTGATTGCGTACGAGAGGATGAAGACCGAGATTATCACCTGCAGCGCCCAGAAGGCCACGGACATCATCGCTACCGTTCCGCCAGGATAGCCGAGCATTATGATCCCGAGCACTGTGGCCAGCGCTGCTGCGAAAAACATGTACCACAGGGACTGCTTGAAAATAGCCTGTTCCATATTTCCCCCTTTTGGATGGGCCCATTTAGGCAGGCGGATAATAGCACCAAATCCCGCGCACAACAATCGCATTGGCATTGCTCTGCGCCGTATTTTGTTGGCAAAAATCAGGGCGATCATATATTCCGATAGATGAAGGGGGATACGTGCGCAGGGAATGCCGGGCCATCCTGATCGCGGTTCTGATCGCTGTGGCGCTCCCTGCCTGGGCGATGCAGCCGCCAAAACGTGCGCCCGCCCCTCCTCCGCAGACGCTGCCTGCCGATGAACCGGCTTTTCGAATAACCCCGCCGGCATCTTACACTGCAAAGCGCATCGCCCTCTTCCCTCTCGAGATCCCGGGCTACATGCTTAAGGCCCTGCTCTGGCCGGTGGGCTCGACGCTCGAATGGATGGAGCGCAACCATTACTCAGATCGCGTTCAGGATGCCATTTCATTCAAATCGCATAAGATCTGGATCTACCCGGTGGTAGACAAGAGCCCTGGTACAAGTTTTGGCGGCGGAGTTGCGGTCAAGGTAATTGATCTCTTCCAAAAGGGAGACAACATCAACGCCGACTATCGCGTCCACGTCAATCTGGACATGTTCGCGGACGTCTCCTTTCGCAAAGATGAGCTGTTTCATATCGGCGGCGTGCCGGTGGCACTGGCGTTCAAGGGCAATTGGGCGAAACGGGGGTCTTTTAACTTCTTTGGAGTCGGCAACAACAGCCTTGAGTCGAATCAGTCGAGCTGGGCCGAAAATGACCTCGACGCCACGGTGAGGTTCGGGCTTAAACCCATACACACCCTCTCGCTCTACGCAATCCTGGGCGGTTCAGCCACTTCGACCGGAAATGCCTCTACACAAGGGATAGATCCTGCAAATAATCCGCCCAGGGGTTATGGCCGCTGGCTCCAATATATCCGCATGGGCGGCGGGATAACCCACGACACGCGCGATGTCACATGGAACCCGCGCCGCGGTGGCATTCACTCGCTTGAAGTCAGCCGCTTCCAGTACATGGGCACAGGGGGAAACTTCAGTTACAACGACTACAGGCTCCTGCTCAACCAGTACATTCCGCTATGGTCGCCCGATCATACGCTCATGCTTCGGAATTACTGGTGGCTGGAACAGCAGAGCTCAGGCGGTCTTCCGGTCCCTCGCATGACCGTCCTCGATGCCGACAACTGGTTGCGAGGTTTTGACCAGGGCAGATTTCGCGACAGATCGAGCGTGGTCTTCAACGCTGAATATTACTTTCCGCTGTTTCGCCGCGTGCGCGGCATGATGCTTGTCGATTACGGCCGTGTCTTTAACGGCCTTTCCAATTTCACGTTCAAGGATTTCAAGTATTCAGCAGGAGGAGGGTTTGATATTGAATTGACTCGAGTGATCATCGCCAGGTTCCGAGCTGCATATGGCGGCGAAGGGGTCAAATTCCTCCTCACACTTTTGAGGAAGCAGCCATGATGAGAAGGTTCTTTATCGCGGTGCTTGCAGCGGCGGCGCTCATCGCCTCTGCACAGGCCTCTGCATATGATCTGCGTTACCCGCCGGTTCGCTGGATGTCGGACCTGGACCGTACGCCGCATGCCTTGCCCGTTGTCCGGCACGCGTATGACCCGCTCGACGGATTTCTCCTCAGCGCGGAGCAGGATGTCCAGGCGATAAGCTCCTTTGCCACAGGCTTGGGCGGCGCTTCAAGGAAACATCTTCCGGGTTTAAAGGTGGAGGCGATAGACACGAACAATTTCGATGAGGTCGCGGATTCAACATGGTTCACGAACCGCATAGGCCGCTACGGCGCCAGGCCGGATGAGGTTGCCGACTCCCTGTCAAACTGCAGCCCTGAAGCCAAAGGCGCGCTCATCGTCAGCCAAGCCGTGGTCGGGAAATACAGGCCAACGCTCCTGGTGCAGGACGCATCCGGCAACAAGTTTGCCATCCATCTTGATCCGCCGGACTCCCCGGGCAAAATCAGCTCTCCTGCGACGGCTGCGGCACTCATACTCTCCAACGCGGGCTTTCACGTCGCCCCCCATTGCCCTGTGACCATCGACCGGGGCAGGCTTACGCTGGCGGATCACGCCCACCTGCTTGGCGCCTACGGCAAGCGGGAAGAGCTCACCGAGGAGAAACTGTCCTCGCTCCTTGATAAGCAGCCGCGAGAGATGCGCGCGGTTGCGATCCGGATGCCTGAAGGGCGCCCCTTCGGCCGTTTTCAATTCACCGGCAGACTCTACAGCGACAAGAACGACCGCATGCGCCACCAGGACCGCCGCGAGCTGAGAGGCCTGCGCGTCATGTCCAGCTTTATCGGCTGGGCCAGCATCAGCGAGCGCTCCACATACGACGTGTTTATCGAGACAACGGACAGCGCCGGCTATTTTGAACACTGGCTGCTCAATCTGACTGACGTCGAGGAACCAGGCTCATTGCCAAATCCGATAGGGACAGGCGCATCGCTGCTGAACGGAGCCTTCGCGCTGATGACATCGCTGGATGCGTTCTGGGGGACCAAGATCGTTGCAAAGTACTCCGACTCCATGATCGAGGCCATAGTAGCCGCGGCCCGCTACCCGGACGAGGCATCGGCGCAGGCCGCGATCGCCGGGCTCAAGTCCAGGCGCGATGCGCTTATCCGCTATTGGTTCACGCGCCTGAGCCCTCTGGATGGGTTCGCCCTCGACCCTGGCGCAGACGGAGTCCTGCTTTCATGCAACGACCTGGCCACGGGCGCCGGGATCGCGGAGCCCTCACAGCGCAGGTATCGCTTTCAACTCCAGTCCCCGTACGGCAGGGCGATACTCATGCCGTGGCGCGAGGCGGACGCCTGCAGCATCGGGATCGAGAATGATCTGCTGAATCAGCTGCGAAGCGGCAGGGCTTATGAGCTGCTCGTCCAGGTAAAAGACGTTGGCGCGCAATGGTGGATGGCGGCAGTCGAACTTGCAATAAAAAGTAACGGCGACAGCGCGATCATCGCGGGCCTCAACCGGCGCACGAGATAGGAAAGGAATAACCGTTGCAGCGGGGGATAATGACCAGTATTCAGTCCGGCTGAAGCGATCTCGAGGTCTATTATAATGAAGGGCATCTCCCCATTGCTGCGGCTTACGGCGCTCGTCGCGCTCGCCCTGATCTCTTCCACGGCGACCGCGGGCGAGAAGCTCTCGTGGGAAGATTGTGTCGAGAGGACCGTCAAGCAGAACGCGGATATACGCGCCTCGCGCGAACAGCTTGAGTCGTCGAAGGACCTGGCTAAGGCCGCCTACAGCGGCTTCCTGCCGCAGATAACCGCAAATGCCAACGTGAACCGGGGCAACAGCTTTTCGTTCTCCCAGCTCGGCGGCGTGCCGCTGAACGTCTCGGCCGGCGACAACACCGTGTCTTCCGCCTCCGTCTCGCTCTCGCAGAACATCTTCAACGGCTTTGCCGACAGCTCCCTGGTCGAGCAGGGCATCGCGAGCGCCGACCTTTCGAGCGCGACCCTGGACGCTACGAAGGTCCAGATCAGCTTCAACCTCAAGACCTCCTTCGCCGATCTCTACTACGCCCAGAGATACCGCGAGCTCACGGAGCAGATCATCAAGAGGCGCGAAGAGAACGCCAATTTAGTGGAGCTCCACTTCGAGGGCGGAATAGAGAACATGGGTTCGGTCATGCTCGCCAGGGCGTTTGTGAGTCAGGCGCGATACGACAGGACGGTGGCGGGCGATTCCATCGACGTATCGCGCGAGAAGCTGGCCAGCGTCATGGGCGTGGAGAGCTCAAGGGAGATCGACATCGTGGGCGGCATTCCTCTCGTGGAGCCGGGCGCTGAGCCCGACTTTAGAGAGATCGCGCCCCAGACGCCGCAGCACAAGCAGAGCGTGGCAACGGAGCGCGTGAACGAGGTCGGCGTCGAGCTCTCACGCTCGAATTTCTATCCGAGCGTGGACCTCACCGGCACGCTCGCCGCGCAGGGGAACAACAGCTTTCCAAACAGCAGCAAGAGATCCTTCATGCTCAACGTCGCGCTGCCGATCTTCACGGGCGGAAAGGATTATTACGACCTCAAGAGCGCCTCGGCGCAGTATGCCGCGGCGAGCTTTCAGCGGATGAGCGTGGACCAGCAGCTCATGCCGAATCTCAAGCAGGCATTCAGGGGCTACACGGAGGCGATCGAGAAGCTCAAGGTGGACAAGGCGTTTCTCGAAGCCGCAGAGGTGCGGGCCGAAATCGCCAGGAGCAAATACAACAACGGGCTGCTCTCGTTTGAAGACTGGGACATCATCGAAAACGACCTTATCACAAAGCAGAAGACATACCTGCAAAGTGAGCGCAATCGGATCACTGCAGAAGCAAACTGGGAGCTGGCGGCAGGGAAAGGGGTCATCCCATGAGAGTCGGGGGGGGATCGTCTCGAAGGTGGCCGTATATCTTTGGGGCCGCCGTCATCGCAGTGATAGTCATCTTCGCCATAGCGATGATCATCCGCGGCTCATCTAATACAAAGGCGGCTTACAAGGACGTGTCCGTGGAACGCGGCGATATCGACGTAAGCATACTGAGCACCGGCGTGGTAGCGCCTGAGAACAGGCTGGAGATCAAGCCGCCAATCGCAGGCCGGGTCGAGGCCGTGCTGGTGGATGAAGGCCAATACGTGAAAAAGGGACAGGTGCTCGTGCTCATGAGCTCCAGCGAAAGGGCCGCGCTTCTGGACGCGGCGAGGGCGCGCGGCGTGGGCGAGCTCGCGCGCTGGCAGACGTTCTACAAGCCTGCGCCGATCCTCGCCCAGATCGACGGCACGATAATCCTGAGGAGCGTGGAGCCCGGCCAGACCGTCACCACTTCGGACGCGGTCCTGGTCATGTCCGACCGCCTGACCGTCAAGGCGCAGGTCGACGAGACCGACATCGCTGAGATCAAACTCAAGCAGATGGCAGGCGTGATTCTGGACGCGTATCCGGATCACGAGATACCGGCGCACGTGGACAAGATCGCTTACGACGCGACCACGATAAACAACGTGACGACTTACATCATCGACGTGCTCCCTGACGAGACCCCGGAATACATGCGCAGCGGAATGACCGCGAACGTGCGCTTCGCGGTGGAATCCACGAAGGGGATCCTCGTGCTGCCCGCCAACGCGGTGAAGACCAAGGGCAAACAGCACTTCGTCACGCTCCCCGCGGCTACGGCCATGGCGACGCCCGCTGAAAAGGAAGTGGAGACAGGCGTTACCAACGGCAAGCTGGTCGAGATCGTATCCGGTCTGTCGGAAGGCGACGTCGTGCTCATGCCGCAGCAGAAGCGCGTGGAAACGGGCGGGTCCACCA
Source organism: bacterium (assembly GCA_041658465.1). Lineage (GTDB taxonomy): Bacteria > UBA10199 > UBA10199 > 2-02-FULL-44-16 > JAAZCA01 > JAJZQH01. Next base: position 13,722 of record JBBAAC010000008.1, read on the forward strand.
GCCCGTTCTCACCGCTCGCGCCGCGCAGGCGCTGAAAGTCGATTCGCCGATGATCGAGCTCAAGGATATAAGCAAGACCTACGAGATGGGCGAGACGGCGGTACATGCGCTTTGCAAGGTCTCGCTCTCCATCGCGGAGGGCGAATTCCTCGCGATCATGGGGCCGTCCGGCTCCGGCAAGTCTACTCTGATGCACATCCTGGGCCTGCTCGACGTGCCCGACTCCGGCTCGTACGATCTCTACGGGCATGAAGTGGCAAACCTGCGCGAGGATGAGCTGGCCGTGCTCAGGCGCGATGTCGTGGGCTTCATCTTCCAGCAGTTTCACCTCCTCCCCAGGATGACCGCGTTGGAAAATGCAGCGCTCCCGCTGATCTACTCGAAGAGGCACGTGGACCTGCACAAGGCATCGGAGCTGCTGGATCGCCTGGGCATAGGGGCGAGGCGGCTGCACAGGCCCAACGAGCTCTCCGGCGGCCAGCAGCAGCGGGTCGCGATCGCGCGATCGCTCATCAACGACCCCCGCATCATACTGGCGGACGAGCCGACCGGCAACCTCGACTCCGCAAGTGCCTGCGATATCATGAACGCGCTCAAGGCGCTCAACGAGGAAGGAATCACCGTCGTCATCGTCACGCACGAGGAGGAGATCGGGCGGCAGGCGCACCGGCTGATACGCATGCGCGATGGAGAGATCCAATCCGACGAGCGCATAGCCCCGAAACAGAAGATCCCTTCGCGCCCCGCCCCGGAAACGTCTGCGTCCTCGCAGGATGGCTTCAGGCCCTCCGAGATCTGGGACCACTTCCGCCAGGGGTTCAAAACTCTCGGCGCCAACAAGGTTCGCACCGGCCTCTCCATGCTCGGCATCCTCATCGGCGTCGCCGCGGTGGTGGCGATGCTCGCGCTCGGCAGCGGGGCAAAGCAGGCGATCGAAAAGCAGCTCTCGTCCCTCGGATCGAACCTGCTCAACCTCAGGCCCGGCGCCGTCCAGATGGGCGGCGTAATGCTCGAGACCGGCGCCGCCACGAGGCTCACGCTCGAGGACGCAGCAAGCCTCAAGGAGGGCATCCCGACGGTCAAGGACGCTGCGCCATCCGTGATGGGCCGGGGACAAGTGACGTATCTCGACAAGAACTGGAACACGCAGGTGCTCGGAGCCACTCCCGCCTACGCGACCATGCGCGCCGCCGTCCCGGAGGTAGGCCGCTTTTTCACCGAGGAAGAAAACCGCACGAGGAGCCTGATCGCGGTGGTCGGCGCCACGGTGGTGCGCGAACTCTTCGGCGACGAGAACCCGATCGGCGAGATGATCAAGATCAACAAGGTGAACTTCCGCGTAATCGGTCTGCTCCCCGTGAAGGGCGCGACGGGCTTCAGGGACCAGGACGACACGATCGTCATACCGGTGCTGACAGCGATGCATCGCCTCTTCGGAAAGGACTACGTCGATTATATCGATATCGAGGTGGAGGACGCATCGGAGGTCGATCAGGCTCAGGCCGCCGCCATGGAGTTGATGATCGCGCGACACAAGATACCGCCGTCGCAGCGGCAGGATGCATTCCAGATCAGGAACATGGCGGACATCAAGGCGGCGCTGGCTCAGAGCAGCAAGACCATGTCCGTGCTGCTCGCCGTCATAGCGGCCATATCGCTGCTCGTCGGCGGCATCGGCATCATGAACATCATGCTCGTGTCGGTCACGGAACGGACGCGCGAGATCGGCCTCCGTAAAGCGGTCGGCGCGCGGCGCTTCGATATCCTCTCGCAATTCCTCGCAGAGGCGGTGGTCGTGAGCGTGTTCGGCGGGGTCCTGGGAATCGCGCTCGGCTGGATCATAACCGTGATCCTCTCCGCCGTATCCGGCTGGACGACCTCGGTGTCCCTCTCGGCGATCCTGCTCGCATTCTTTTTCTCCGCGTCGATCGGCGTGATATTCGGGCTGTATCCGGCCAGGCAGGCGTCGTTTTTGAATCCAATAGAAGCGCTGCGGTATGAATAATGAAACAAGATGTTTGTATGGCCTGCAGCGCATAGTATAATCACATCTCATTTATTTCTGGAGGAGACCACAATGATAAAGACAAGGGGGATCGTCGCGGCGTATGCAGTTTCAATGCTCGTCCTTATATTCGCCGCGAATGCGGCGGCGGCAGAACTGATCATCTATCCCGCCAAGGGGCAGAGCGAGTCGAAGATGGCGAAGGACAAGGCAGAGTGCCAGCAGTGGGCGCAGAAGGAGACGGGCATCAACCCGGCTACCCCCGCCCCTGCCCCCCAGGCACAGTCGACTTCCACGGAGCCCAAGGGCGAGCGGGTACGAGGAGGCGCACGCGGCGCAGCAGGCGGGGCGGCCGTCGGCGCCATCGCAGGAGATGCGGGCAAGGGCGCTGCCATCGGAGCCGCTGCCGGCGGCATGCGCGGCGGCAGGCAGCAGAGGGAGGCGAGGCGCGAGGAGAAGTCCTCCCAGCAACAGGCCCAGGCGCAGCAGCAGCAGCGTATGGATACCTACAACAAGGCGTACAGCGCATGTCTCGAGGGGCGCGGTTACTCGGTGAAGTGACCGATTGCTGCTGATGACGTTCTGTCCGTGACGCGCGAGCCTGGCTAGTGAATAGCGGTTGGGATCGAGGCTACAAGGACGTTTGCGCCAAGAGACGTGGCATCGAATTCCATCACGATCTCCTCGGATGGGAAGGCATATGGCGCCTCTGCAGCATAATCCATTGCAGTTGGATCGTAGGTCGCATACGCGCCCATCTCCATCTGCGTATAGTGCGATGTAAAGCTCTGCACAGGCGCATCCTGCCGACTCGTCCCTTGCGAGGCGATCTCGCCCAGGCCCGACTTTCCGCTGATGAGCATCTTGAGATAATCCTCCGCAGGCAGGAAGGTGGGCTCAGGATACCGGGCCTTGAGATCCCTCCACATTGATTCATAGCCAACAGGGCCATTTCTCATAAGCCTGGTGACGATAGTGCGCTGTCTCCTGTAGAATTCGGAGTCATGCGTCCATTCCTGGGGCTGCTCAAGCTGATGGTGCGTCATCTCGTGCGTTGCAATATTCAGGATCTCAGCCATGAATATTACGAAATCCGCTTCAGGATAGCGCTCGCTTGCAAGCATTGCGGCAAGCCATCCGGCTGATGTCTCGGTGTTAAAGAGGCCAAAGGCAATGTTCGGCGTCCTGTTACTGATGTTTGTGAATGCGATGGCTGAAACCATTTTGGGATCGCTCGAGAGGCCCAGCTCTGCGCCTTCAAACCCCATCCTGGCAAGCAGCTTTGATGTTATTTCAAGAACGGCGTCATAGGCATTTGCCCCCGGCCGCACGGCCTCGTTGCGAGGCCACGTCCTTGCAAAGCGAGTTTCAGAACGATTGGTTCCTCCAAGGGCCTCTGACGCGACTCGGGCCAATTGTGCGCTGGCCTCCTCACTCTTTCTGCGCCCTGCCTCCCTCTCCTTCAGGCGCTCCTTGATGAACGGAGGGAGCTCGTCGGTATTGATGTTTTCTCCGCGCTGAACGCGCATCATAAGTTCCCTGAGCGATATCTTCTTTCCATCGATAGCAACGCTGGGGAGCAGGGTGAGCAGCTGCGCAAAGGCGCGCTCGTCCATGTAGCGCTGAACATCCGTTAGAAATCCCCCGCTCGAGAGCCTCGCCGCGTCTTTTTCTATCCAATCCGGTATCGGCCGCCATGACAGCTCATAAAGCGGACGAAAATATTCCTGCGGCAGGCCCGCGATTTCGAGCTCCCCTTTAGCAAAGCGCGCAAGATACAGATCGAGCAGCATGGAGGGCAATGCGCCTCGCATGAGGCTGTCCATGGCTTTTGGATTTAAAAATTCGTTTCTGGAACGCACCAACCTGGTCGATTGCGGAAGGTCAACCACGATGCCGTGTTTTTCGCTTATGGCGCGTATTGGTGAAGGGAGCGTTGAGATCATATCCGCAGGCAAGTCTTTTACATAAAGGCTGCCCACTGTGATCGCATTCTCGCTTGCTTCAAAGAGCCTCACGGTCCCCAGCCCGGGGATATTTCGCTGCGCGAGCGGGGTGATCCCCTGGTTGACGCGACGGCCGTTGTAGGAGATCTCTATTTCATTGGGATCCACAAACCTGCCGTAGCTCTGAACGCTTGAGCGTATCATCGCGGCCTCGAGCGGCGCATTCGCCTCTGCAGAGACCCTCTCGATGACCGTTCCCTTGAATGGCTCATTGCTGAGCTCATAGGATGCCTTGATATCTACAACCGAGTCACCCTGAACAACCGGCCGCAGCAGGATCGTCATGGTCTTGCCGTCTCCCATGCCTGTGCGAATCCTGACCTCCTGCGCGCCGGGATAGATCGTGAAAAAACCGATCCCGAATTTGCCGAGGTCTCCTTCTCCCTTCGTGGTCTCGCCGTATATGAGGAGGTTACCCAGCACATCGCTGATGCCCATACCCACTGGATCGGAAATCCTGAGCACATGCTGCCCATGCTCCTCAAAACTCTCGATTGAGATTCGGGCCTTGTCGCCCCCTTCGCGCCTGATCGCGTCCAGGCTGTTCTGCATGAGCTCGCGCAGATAGAGGTGCTGCCGCGCCTCTCCCAGATGGTACATTGCATGTGAAATTCGATTGATCGACTTCTCCAGGTCCGAGCCCGAGGTCGCCCTTTCGATCCTTGCGGCCGCGGTATGGCTATCGCCTGTAAACGAGCGCCATTCAGAACGATGTGACATCACAGCGGCATCGAGTTCAGCGAGCGAAAAACTCTCCTCGCCCTCAACCCTCGGTATCAGAGTTTCGCCCTGTGCGAGCAGCTCTTCATCATCCATTAATAGATAGTAAATGCAGGCCCTGACGATGGGCTCAAACGCCAGCGCACGATCCCATTCACGCAGACGCGTGAGACGCCACAGCTCGTCATTACTCCAAAGGCTCGAGCGAAGGCGATCCAAACCCTCGGCGCCAAGATGATCCGCAATCTTCGCAAGTTTTTCCGCCTGCTGCGGAGTGCAGGAGGAGCCCAGCCCTGCTGCAACGCCCACGTCGAATAGTCTGCCCAGCACCTCAGGAGAGAGCCGTCCCTCAAGAGAATACAACGACCCCATGAGTGCAGCATTGCCATTTAGATCTTCAGTGATGTGGGGCACGAGGCGCAGGCTCTGGTCAAAGGCCTGGGGGGAAAACTGAATGGCCTGGAGTGCCACGGATTCAAGTCCCGGCGGGAGCTTGGCCTCGACAAGGGCCCTTAGGTTTCTGCGCGCATTTTCAGAGACCAAGCTACGAACATCCAGGACGTGACGGGGATGTGTATCTGATGAACCGTATGTATTCATTCTGGTATAGATCAACGTCTTTTCATCGGAGATGATCGCATCCTCACCGTAGACCGGTGAGGGCACGGCTCTAACCGGCGTGCCGTCATGAAGAAAGTCGCTGCCGTAGGGGCTTGTGATACTCCAACCTGTGAATACTAACCCAAAGCCTGCTCGACCATTGTCTTTATAGAAAAAGAGACACCTCCCCAATAGTTCTGCGGATTTAAATGCACCCTCAATGAGAGGTCTCCCGTCAATACCAAAGATTCGGACATGCCCGTCATCACCTTTGACGATAAAGATCCGATCAATTCCCTCGCCACCTATTCTGATATCCCTGCCTTCGACAATCACGCGACCATCCGCAGCAATGGCCTTCCGCGTCGTGCCACCTATTACTGTAACTTGATCTGCGCCGCTGCCTGAGATCTTAAGGCCGGTAGTTTCATCCGCGTCCTTGATGAGCTCCCCATCCGGACCAAAGGCTCGCACTGATCCGTCTTTCGTAAAGGCGCTGACCACCATGTAGGGGTGATATTTATTTTCTATTCTCGAATATTCCTCGACCCTGCCATCTGCAAAGTGCGCTTCCCAGCCTAGTTCCAGCGCTCGTAGACCAAAGGCAGGAGATGGTCCCATCGACATCGGATCCCAATCTCGATTCATCTCCCGAATAACCGCTTCAGAGGGGGGCTTCGGTCCTTTCTTGACGAATATCACTTGATGCTCACCATGCCCGACAGTGATTGCATCATTATATACGCCCTCCAGAATCGTCTTTCCCCTGACATCCAGCACCCTGGAAGGCCCTTCCTTTGGATGAACTATGATGATCCTGTTCGCGCCATCGCCGTCTACTTTGATTGATTCTCCCTCAGCGATCAGGCGGCCGTTGGCGTCCATGACAATCGACCTGAACTCGTCTACCTTGGAAACATAAATGCGTTCAGCGCCCTTGCCACAAGATCGGATGTGATAAGCGTCTTGAGCTTCGCCGGCAGCGAGGGTGGAGCCGTCAGATGCAATCGCACGCCATCTGTGTCCAGACCAGACAGGAATGAGCTTCCTATCCTCGCCCTCATCCCAACTCCATCTATTCGAATCCACCTCTAACCCTATGCTTATCCGCCATCTCCGTCTCAAGAGGCGGTCGAGCCAACGATACGGCATGACGACATCATTCAGCTCAGAGAGGAGTTCTATGAGCTCCGGGTCTTGCGCAAGAACGCGGTACAAATCCGCCCGCTGTCCCATAAGCGCGGGATGGCTCCTTGTGAGGGCATCGATGCGCGCATCGCGGGCTATCCTGCCGGGAACCGTTGCGCGCACGCCCTGAATGCCGCTTACGGCTTCGGCAATCGAAGGCCGATTCCAGGTCCCATGGATCTCTCCCGGCGGCAGGCTCGTGAGCAAGGAGAGGAGCCCGGGCTCTTTCTTGTGTGCCTCGTACAAGCCCCTGTCCAGGAGCACGACATGCCGGTCCCTGTCGTGAACCAGCGCGCTGGCAGCGTCCTTTGGCATGTCCACGAGCAAGATGCGCGCGTCACCATGCCACTCAGAAGGCTGCGCAAATCGCGCTGTCCAATCGCCTGGAAGATAGAGGTCATGGCTGCGAGAGACGTCGCTGCCTCTTACAAGATCATAGAAGGCATCGTCAGGCACGAGTCTCTTGCCTACCGCATGGCGGGCAAACGCCTGCTGTGCATAGTCCACAAGGTTTGCGTCCCTGGCGATCAGCTCGTTGCGTCCCTGCAGCTCCATGATGAGCGGGGCAATGCCGTTTAGAAAACTTATTCGATCGCTCGGGTCAGCAAGCTGATCTGCATAATCGATGAATGCCTTGATCTGCTCCACCACAGTGGCATTGACCCTGATCCTGTTCCTGCTCTCAGGGAGCTTTGTCGAGAGCGGCAGATCAAAGACCATTAGGCTTGGTACTGAAGAGCCCTTCACTTCGAGGGATTCGATTGTGACACCGCCCACCGTGACCACTACCTTTCCGCTTTGCGATTTTTCAGAGGAGATGAAGAGCCTTCCATTGCCGACGTCATGAATCTGCGCGCGGTCGAGACTATTTATGATATCGCCATTGGCTCGAATCTGGTGGGTAAGCACAAAGCCGAGATTATTTCGCAGCTCTGAAAGCATCTCATCGCGCCGGATACGTGCATCCTGTACCTCAATGCGCGTGCCGTGCCCCTTCTTGTCAGAGGGGGCGACTCGAACGCCGAGCTCGCCGTTGAGCCGCACGAATTCGAGACGAACGCCGGCCGAGCCTTCGGCCTTTGTATCCACGACCACTCGGGAATTCTCGTCATTGAGGTGCGCAAGCGCAGTGAAGAATCCTATGCCGAACCTGCCGATCGTCGTATCCCCATCCTTGCCCGAGAGGTTCGGTATGAGCAGCTTCTCGAATACGTCGGCCGCTGACATGCCCTTGCCAAAGTCCTCTACGACATAGCGGCCATCCTCCGCCATGACCTCTACATCCGCATCGCCCGCCTTTGATGCGTCCACGGCGTTTGAGACCAGTTCGGTGATTGAGCGGTTTGGGTTGGGATTTTGATGCCCGATCTCGTGCTCGAGCTGGGCCGGCTTCACGTCAAAGCGGCTGCGCAGCACATCGTCAACCATATTGGGGTCGATCCCTGCTGCAGCAATGTCAGCATAATTGGCGCGGATATCCGAAAGGCGCTCGCGCTTCACGGTCTCGAAAAAGGCCACGACATCAGATAGCGGCAGCCAGCCCTCGGCAAGCCTCGCTGCCCTGAGGGCGCTTAAATTGGGGTCATGTTGAACATTCGAGGGAAAGAGCGGATGGGAACCGCGGCTTGGGAGGCCGGCAGCAATAGGCTCAGAAACCGCTCCCTGGCCTATATAGGTATCCACAGGGCCGTTTCCGTGGATATCGCCACCCTGCCCGGCACCAATAGGCACACCACTACCTCCGCTGGCAGCCAGAGGCAGACCCGTGCCTGGTTTTTCATCTCTAACCCTAAAACCCATATACTTAGTTATCGGCAATTACAGGATAAGGTTGCCAATTTTTTTGAAATTACGGGGTCAGAGAAATGGCAGGTCCGTGCGGGGCCGTTTGCTCCGTTATTTTTTATTCAGGCGCTCGATGGGACAGGTGATTTGGCATCCTGGAATGGGCTTGTCCTTTGGCTTCAGGTCCAGTAAAGATCGCACCCATGCCCAATAAAAAGAAAGATCAGGACGAGCTCCAGGTTCTTGGCAGTCATCCGGTCGAGACGACCAGACAGACGTTTGAATCCCTGGGGTTGGATGCGGGGATCTTGAAATCAGTGAAGGCCGTAGGCTTTCTTCACCCCACGCCCATTCAGTCGGCCGTGATACCAGCGGCGCTTGCCGCCACTGATATCATAGGTCTGGCGGAGACCGGTTCCGGCAAGACGGCGGCCTTTGTGATCCCGATCGCATCCCGCCTTCAGCACGGAGAGGGATTGCGCGGGCTCATCGTATGCCCCACGCGCGAAATCGCCCTCCAGACAAAGGCATTCCTCGATCTCTTCGGCAGCCATCACGGCCTCAAGACGGTCTGCGTCATCGGCGGAGTCAAGATGGGCCCGCAGATCCACGACCTCAAGGACGGCGCGGACATCGTCGTCGCCACACCCGGAAGGCTCGTGGATCACATGACCCGCAGGAACGTGAGCCTCGGCGAAATCGAAGAGCTGGTGCTCGACGAGGCGGACCACATGCTCGATCTCGGCTTCCTGCCGCAGCTCAACAGAATCCTCGAGAAGATCCCGAAGAAGCGGCACACGATGATGTTCTCCGCCACGATGCCGTCCGCCATCGAGCGGCTGGCTCGTCTACATCTGGCCGATCCCATCCGCATCGACATACTGCCCAAGGGGCGCACGGCCCAGGGCATTACCCACAGGCTCTACATGGTGGACGAGCCCGACAAGAAGAAGTGCCTGCTCGCGCTGCTCAATCAGGAACTCGGCAGCACGCTCGTCTTCACGCGCCGCAAGCTCGACGCGGACTGGCTCTGCAGGGCGCTGGAAAAAGAGGGTCATCCCGTGACCAACATCCACTCCGACAGGTCGCAGGGGGAGCGGACGAGCGCGCTCAAGGGGTTCCGCGAGGGCGCGCATCGCATACTCGTCGCCACCGACATCGCCTCGCGGGGAATCGACATCCCCAATATCCAGCACATCATAAACTTCGACATCCCGCAGACGGTCGAGGAGTACATACATCGAGCCGGCAGGACCGCGCGCATGGACGCCACGGGGCTCGTCTCCACCATCGCCACATGGCTGGACAAGGAGATGGTGAAAAAGATCGAGGAGACGGTGCAGCAGGAGATCCCGCGCTGCACGGTGGCAGGCGTCGCGCCGTACGTCGAGCAGAAGCCGAGGCCGTTTGACAGACGCAAGAGGCGCAGGCGGTAGATGTATCGACCATTACCTCAACATCGCGGCGGGCCCAGGTGCAAATGTTACCGATGCCAGTTGCGCCCTCCGCTGCGGCTCTGACTTTTCCCGTTACCTCCGTGCCTCGACTTCGAGCGGTTGGGATTGTCGCGGTTCCGCGGCGAAACGACCTTCCTGGAATCGCCTCCGCCTTTGCTTGCTTGAGTGCTGGCGGCGTGCGTCGAATGGTATTGATGGTCGATAAATACGGGAACGGAGCGCTTCAGCAGCCGTTCTATGTCCCGCAGGTAGAGCCTCTCGGAGATCCCGCAGAACGAGATGGCTATCCCTGCGGCCCCTGCGCGCGCAGTGCGGCCGATGCGGTGCACGTAGCTCTCCGGCTCGTTGGGCAGGTCGAAGTTTATCACGTGCGTGATACCGTCCACGTCGATCCCGCGCGCTGCGATGTCCGTCGCGACCAGGACCTTGCAGCGCCCTCTGCGGAAGTCCTCCAGCGCGGCCATGCGTGCGGTCTGCGACTTATTGCCGTGGATCGCGCGCGCATCCACCGAGGTCTGCCCCAGCTGTTTAACCAGGCGGTTGGCTCCGTGCTTCGTGCGCGTGAATACGAGGGCGCGGTCCACGTCCGGGTTCTTGAGGAGTTCTGTCAGCAAGGCTCGCTTGTTCGCCTCGTCCACGAAGAGGACTCGCTCTTCCACATTCTCCACCGTGGATGCGGACGGTGTGACAGCCACCTTCACGGGATCTACGAGCATCCCTTCCGCCAGCCTTATGATTTCCGGCGCCATCGTGGCGGAGAAGAGCAGAGTCTGGCGCTTGGCCGGCAGCGCCGCGATCACCCTCTTGATGTCCGGCAGAAAGCCCATGTCGAGCATCCGGTCCGCCTCGTCGAGCACAAAGACCTCTATGCCCGAGAGCGTAACGTGC
>JBBAAC010000009.1:0-24092 GCA_041658465.1 bacterium
ACGAGGTCGACGGTCTGGCTTATCGGGAGCCTGAATTGATGCTGCGCAAGAAAGACAGGGCCGATTTTTGCGCGTTCGTACGCCTCGTAGAGTATTGAACTCTTCTCGGAACAGGCGCCGCACTTCTTGTCGTAAGCTGCCCAGGCATCGAGTTCCAGCGGGCAGTTGTCCTTGAATGTGTCGGTTATCTTTCTGAGGCCTAAATATATCCTCTGCCCCAGTTCGAGGCGATAGCTGTCAGAGCCTATCGCTAGATTAGAAGGCATGCCCTCCTTTGCCTGAACTATGATCCGATCGAGATCGGCTCGATACCCTTTGGATAGCGAATCCGACTCGTCGCTCGCGAAAGGGAGCGGAAAATGATGTCTGCGAATAGTTGAATAGAAACGCTGGTCGCTGTAGGCAAAGCGCAGGACTTCTTGAGGTTCCAGAATCCCGCTCTTATTGACAATATTGGGAGTAGCGATGACCAGGGCATACTCGTCGTAGCCCCTATCGATTGAGGCCTCGATCCCGCTCAGGTCCTTGTTCTCGCGATGCAGCTCCGTCTGGATATCGCTCCAAAGCTCGCCTACAGGGGAGTCTGGGGAAAAATCAGTTGGCAGCGACGACGATGGAGGAGGATTGGGCGGAGGAAGCGTGCTGCAACCGGCCATAAAGACTAACGAAGCGCCGATTTCACTCAAATACGGTGAAAAACCCCACATGGAAGCCCCCTCGCGTCATCCGTCACAAAAGAAGAAAAAATAAAGGGCCATGAATTTCGGCTGTCTATGGCATTGCCCCTACTTCGCTAATTGAGGCCTCGGGCGAAGTCAACCTATCAAAAACGATCGGTTTCGCGGCCGTTTGGGGACGGCCGTACGTCGTTTTTCGGCGCAAAATTTGAATATGTAAAAAACACACAACATTTGCCGTCGACCGCCGATAATTACTTAAGAGCGTTAGTCATAAGGAGGAAAAAATGGCTGAGATCAACATGTCCTGGCAGGGCAAGAAGATCACGATCATTGATAACGGCAATCGGCGTTTGGGGACCGGAGACGCCGTGAAGATAGATGATTCCCCGGCCAGGGAGATCGGTAATGAGTCCCTGGCGAACGAGCTGCGAGACGCAGGCCTCGAAATGGAAGAACTCATAGGCAGCAGGATTGATTCCTTGCCGGGATTGTTTAAGACGATGGAGCAGGTCAAATACGGCAACGCCGACGGACTTAAAAATGAGCCGGCGCGGGTAAGAGAATTAGCATGGGCGGTTCATAGCGAAGCTTGGTCCAGACGACTCTACGGCATATTGCTGGAAGATTCGTTGGGGTCCTTTGCAAAAGAGTTCAAGGTCCTAACTAGTGAGGCTATCTTGAGCAGGTTCTACGATATCGCAGGATATGCGGTGATGGCTGGTATAAAAATCTCGCTCGGACACATCAACGCCGTGACGATCCCCTACTTGGCCAGCGAACTATGTCTGAAGATGGTCGAACGCGCTAAATCAGAAAGCTCTAGACAGAAGTGGCGCGACGAGGGCCGCTATTTTGCGCACGAGGCCGGCATTCCATTTGACGCCTCCGCAGCAGGCAGCTTTGATCTGCATTATCCCCCGGACTATAATCCTATATTCCCATTCATGCCGTCTCCCACACATGAACGAAAATCGTTCATTTGGGGTGAGACCTTCTAGTAGGCCGACATCGATCTAGCCGATCACGAACCCAGGGCCCTTCGCCGCCAACTGCCCGCAGGCCGCGAGGATGTCCTGGCCGCGACTGACGCGGATGTTCACCTGTACCCCGCTATCACGCAGGATATCCCCCCAGCGCTCGACCGTCTCCGGCAGCGGCGCCTCGAACTCCGAGCCTTCGAAAAGTCGAAGAAAACCCATGACGGAGCAATCGGCAGCTGACAATAACGTGTTGAAAAACAAGCTAAAATAAATTGCTCCGTCATGCAGTTTCCGTTACATGCAGTCAAAAACAAGAAAAACCGATACAAGGCACACAAAACGTTTACTTGAGGACAATTACCAGGGGGCAGGTTTTGGCATCGATAGCACACAACTTTTTCAGAGATCATCCGATAATAGAGAGTGGAAGGTGGAGAGAGAGGAAGGCGTACAATGGCAGGCCCTTCGGGAACACGAAATGTGAGCGCCCCTGCATTGCAAACGCCGCGCGAGCAAACGGCCAGGCTTCCCAACATCCGCGTGCACCGCGACCCAAAACCGTGGACCGTCCTGGGGCGGGATCTCAGGATCACCGTTGAAAAGACGGAGCACCAAGACCTGGTCGATGCCTCGCACTGGCGGCTCAACATGGTCATCGAGCCCAAGGCCGGCGGGACGAAGCCCTGGAGGCTCATCTCGGTCAGGAGTTTCACGCCGGGTGTCGATCTCCCGGCATTGTCGGCCGACGCTGCCGGAAATGCGGGGGGACGCTCCTTCTCGTTTACATTCAAGGCCCCCTATCTCTGCCCCGTGGACAAGACGCGCGAATACGTCTCCCTGGATATCAGCTACGAACTCGACGGGAAGATCGTCAATGACACGATCGCCGTGGATTTCCGATGCCTGATCGGCGATACCTTTGATCGGGTCGACGGGAGTAAGGTAGCCAGGCTGACGCAGAAATATCTGCGCGACCCCGTGATCGATTCCCTCGTCGCGCTCTTCCGCGATACGCCCGTGGGCAAGCCAAAGGAGGAGGCACGGCGTCTGGACCGGTGGCTCAATGACAACGGCGTCGGATGGCTGCAGGATCCTCCTGGCTACGTCAGCGGGTGGGTCGGCGACGCGGCATATTTCCTCTCACCCTCGGAGATGGTCTTCTTAGGCGGGGGCGACTGTGAGGACCATGCGATCCTTTCAGCAGCCTTCCTCACGCGGCGCAACATCCCGTCATGGATGTTGCCGACGCCCTTCCATGCCTGGGTGTGTGTGCAGAAAATTCCAGGTGGAGCGCCGTCGCTCGATATCGACCTGGCCCATCTCGATTCCCCGGAACCCGGGTGTTCCGGCTTAGCAAAGATGCTAGGTTTCGTTGGCAAGACGCAGACGCCCTACCCCCACCCCTTCCATCTCGAGATCAGAAAGCCTTAGTAATAGATTATTGAGCCCTGCACACGATAGCGATGAAAAAACTGAACGTCATTCGAGGCGCCAATATCCTCGATGTCGGCGGAGGCCTGGGCTACAAACACGGTCATGTCGGCGCCTCGCTCGGATATCGCGCGATCTTCACGGATGGCGCATCATCCCACGGCCCCTGCTTAGGGCTCCTCGCGTAGTTCTGACGGGTTCTTGAAAAACTCGGAGTGCCATCCATGAAAAAACCGTTAACTTCTTGCTCGACGAGCACATCGTACTTGAACATATCCCCTCTCCATTTTCAAATTGTACTTTTAGTATAATACTTTTAGTACAACGCCAAGGCAGACGAGATTAAAGTTTTCCATTCGGCGTACGCGGCGTAACCTCGGCTATAAGCCTCGGGTAACGTTTCCAGACACAATTCACGAATCACGCCTGCCCGCCGGCGGTTTTGTGGCGGGAGTCACGATCCACGGACTAGTCGTGTCCCGGAAATAACTAGAATAAGGGAAGCGGGGAATGACCCTGTGAGACAATCAGGCGCGGCTTTGAGCGGAGTGTATGAGGAAGTGAAATCTTTTGTCGTTTTCACCCATTTGGAGGCTGACAGGGGAAGACATCCAAATGGGATGAAAACACAAAAGATTTCACGACGAATAACGGAGCGAATGGCGCCGTCGAACAGGGTCATTCCCTGCTTCCCTTATTAAGGTTACTCATGGGACACGACACTAGCGACGCCAACTGCCCGCAGGCCGCGAGGATATCCTGGCCGCGGCTGACGCGGATGTTCACCTGCACCCCGCTCTCTCGCAGGATATCTCCCCAGCGCTCGACCGTCTCCGCTAGCGGCGCCTTAAACTCCGAGCCTTCGAATGGATTGAACGGTATGAGGTTCACCTTTGCGCGCATGCCTGCAAGAAGCGCCGCAAGTTTTTTTGCCTCTTCCATGGAGTCGTTGACCCCGAGGATCATCACGTACTCGAACGTCACGCGGTGCCGCGTGCGCTTCGAGTAATCGCGGCAGAAGTCCATGATCTGAGAAATAGGATATCGCTTGTCGATCGGCATGAGCCGCTGCCTCACCTCATCCGTTGCGGCATTGAGCGAGATCGCGATCTTGATGTCGAATCTGCGGCTGAACGCGTCGAGCTGCGGGAGCAGGCCCGACGTGGAGAGCGTGACCCTGCGCTTGGAGAGTCCGAACGCGCGCGTATCGAGCATCGCCTCCACTGAGGTCGAGACCGCGTCCAGGTTTGCCAGCGGCTCGCCCATGCCCATGAGCACCACGTTCGTGACAGGCTCCGGGCTCTCGCGGAACGCCTGGATGAGCTGCCCCAGGATCTCGCCCTGGGTGAGGTCGCGCACAAAGCCCATGCCCGCGGTCCGGCAGAAGACGCAGCCCATGGCGCAGCCGACCTGCGTCGAGACGCAGACCGTGACGCGGCCGTCCTCGGCCGGTATGATGACGCACTCGACTGCATTGCCGTCGCGAAGGGCGCAGAGAAACTTGCGCGTCCCGTCGGCCGCCCTCTCCTCGCTAATGGGCTCGACCGCGGAGATGTCGTAGCGCTCCGCGAGCATGGCGCGCGCCTCCTTCGTGAGATTAGTCATCTCGTCGAAGTTTGATACGCGCCTCCTGTAGAGCCATTGCAGGATCTGCTCCGCAGCAAATCGCTTGAGCCCGAGATCCGCTACGACCGCGGGCAGCCGATCCAGAGGTATATCGGTGAGGGCTTCTCGCATCAGGCTATTCCGGAAAAAATCTTGAGCGCAGGCAGGTCAGCGACGCGGGCGACCGTGAGGCAGCCCGGCTCCTTCTGCCTGCTTTCTCGATCCACGAGTATCGGAGTCATACCCACCCTGCGCGAGCCGGCCACGTCTATGTCGTAGAGATCGCCGACATAGATGCTGCGCGCGGGCTCGGCGCCCACGGCCCCAAGCGCCTGTTTAAAGATCCGCTCGTCAGGCTTTGAAACTCCGACAACGCCGGAGTCTATGATCACCTCGAAGCGCGAGTCGAGGCCTACGTGCTCGATCAAGCGCTTGATCTGACCCTCTGCGTTGGAGATCACGCCGAGCCTCAGCCCCCGCTCGCGGAACCAGTCTAGCGTCTCCGTGGTGCCTTCCTCCATCCGCGCCCAGAAGAGGTGCCGGAAGGGGTGGGTGCGGACCGCATCCATGGCCTCTCCTATCCGATCCTCATCTATGCCTATGAGCCGAAACCAGCGCGAATAGGTCTCCCGCCATAGCACATCTTGACCCTTGAGAGGGACCCTCTCCGCTATCAGCGTCCTGATCGTGACCCTGTGCGCCTCCTCCAGCTCGTCGGTACCGACGAGCGCGCCAAAGCGGTCGACCAGCAATTCCCTGAGGAAATCATAGTTGTAGAAGAAAAGCGTGTTGCCGATGTCGAAGAATATAGCGTCGTAGTTCATAGCGGGCTTTAATGACGTATTTTTGAGACGAATTCTACAAAATTCTTTATTGAGCGACCGCATTGTTATATAGGACCCGCACTCGAACGGAGGTGGCGAATGGGCAACGGTTCCGCAGGCAGCCGGCGCACATGGGTACTGAGGTCGATGATCTTCATGATGTTCACGATGTTCGCCATGACCACCGATTCCGCGGGCGTGATCATCCCCCGCATCATCGACGAGTTTCATCTGAGCATGACGGAGGCGGGCGCGTTCCACTACGCCACCATGGCCGCCATCGCCTTCGCCGGCATCTTCCTCGGCTTTCTAGCGGACCGCATAGGCCACAAGCGCACTATACTGATCGGCCTCACCCTCTTTGCAGCGAGCGCGTATATCTTTGTGTCGGGCTCATCGTTCCTCTTCTTCCTCTCCATGCTTGTCCTCTCCGGGTTCGCGATCGGCATATTCAAGACCGGGGCGCTCGCGCTCATCGGCGACATCTCCACCTCCACCACGGACCACACCTCCACGATGAATACGGTCGAGGGGTTCTTCGGCGTCGGGGCGATCATAGGCCCGGCGATCGTCATCTCGCTTCTGGCGAAGGGCATCTCGTGGCAATGGCTCTATGCGATAGCGGCCACCCTCTGCGTCATACTCCTCGTGACCGCCTCATTCGCCAGGTATCCGTCGAAGGAAAAGCGCACCGAGGAACCGATCGACCTGGCGCGCACCCTGCGCATGATGAAGAACCCTTACGCGCTTGCGTTCTCCCTCGCCGCATTCCTGTACGTTGCGGTGGAATGCGCAGTCTATGTCTGGATGCCGATGCTCCTCAAGGGATATGCAGGCGGACCGGCATTTCTGCTCGCCTACTCCATGTCGATATTCTTCGCGTTCCGCGCGGCGGGCCGCTTCATGGGGGCGTGGGTGATGAGGCGGTACAACTGGGGCACGGTGTTGGCGCTCTTCAGCTTCATCATACTGGCGCTCTTTGCGGCCAGCATATGGGGCGGCAGGGCGTTCGCCATCTACCTGCTCCCGCTCTCCGGGCTCTTCATGTCGATGATCTATCCCACGATAAACTCAAAGGGCATCAGCTGCTTCCCGAAGGAGAAGCACGGCGCGGTGGCTGGCGTCATTCTGTTCTTCACATGCGCGTCAGCGGCCCTGGGCCCGCTCGCGATGGGCGCTGTGGGCGATCTCTTCGGCGACATGAGATACGGCTTCATGCTGGCCTTCGTATTCTCGTTCCTGCTCTTCGCACTGCTTCTCGCCAATCGGATATACAACCCGGCGCGCGAGCTACTCGCTAAACTCGATGCATCGGAATATGGCGCCGCCGCGTCCCCGCAGGAGGCACTGTCATGACATCGCAAAACCGAGTCCCATTCGTTGCTGCGGGAGAGGTCCTGGTCGACTTCATCGCGCTGGAGCAGGCCCGGGCGCTTGCGGAGACCGCGAGCTTCGGCAAATTTTTCGGCGGCGCGCCCGCCAACGTCGCGGTGAACATGAAGAGGCTTGGAGTCGATGCCACGATCGTTTCAAAGGTGGGCTTCGACGAGCTTGGCTCTTTCCTGATCCAATACCTCAAGGATCTTGCGCTCGACACATCGTATATAAGCCGCGATCCCGAGTATCCCACGAGCATGTCCATCATGACCAGGGGCCGCACACCTTGCGAATTCGTGGCCTACCGTCAGGCAGACACCCGGATGCAGCGATCGGACATACCGGACGAACTCATACAGGGCTGCGAGGTCTTTCACACCACGGCCCACGGAATCGCGCGCAGGCCGACGCGCGACGCGATACTCGACGCGTTCATCACAGCGCACCGCATGGGAAAGATCACTTCGTTCGACCCCAACTATTCGGTCACGTTCTGGCCCGATCGCATGGACGCGATGCACACCCTTGAGCGATTCATCGCCCACGCCACGTTCTGCAAACCCTCGATGGACGATGCTGAGCGCATCTTCGGAAAAATGACAGAGGCTGAATATCTTGACCTCTTCCACAAGATAGGCGCGGAGTTCGTGATACTCACGCGCGGCGAAAACGGCGCCTTGCTCTCGAACCGCAGCGGCGAGAGGCGCGAGTATCCGGCCATCGCAGTAGCCGACGTGGTGGATGCAACGGGCGCCGGCGATGCGTTCACCGCAGGCTTCTTCGCCACATATCTCAAGACCGGCGATATCGATCAGGCCATGAAGGTCGGCACGAAGACCGCGGCGTTCTGCATCAGACACATCGGAGCGGCCTCCCCGCTGCCGCCGGTCGAGAGTTTTTTGTAGTCGATCATATGACAGCGTCTGCCCACGGCTGCAGAAGGCCCGCGGCAAATGCCACGTCCAGCACCGTAAAGCGGTTGCGCACGCAGAAGGATAAGGCGAGCGCGTCGCGGAAGGTCTCGGCTGAAACTCCTAAATCCTTATAACTCGTCTTTGCGCCGGCGGCCGCGAGGATCGCGCGCAGTTCCGATGCCGGCTTGAGAAACGGCGCGACTGCATCCTTGATCTCATCCCAGCGCGAAGCGATGAGTAGGGCCTCCGCAACCGCGGCATCGCGGGAACCGCGCTTCCTGGCAAATGCATCCCTGATGGCGCCCGCCGCTTGCGGCAAGAGCTCGCAGCAGCGAGCAAGTGCTATGTCACCGCGCTCCCAGACAGTTGCAATCGCCTTCGCATCGAGATCGCTCGCACGCGTTGCCAGCAACCGCTCGTAGAGCTGCGCTGTGGCTATTGTGGCCACTCCCACTTGCGCGCCGTGGAAGTCCGGCGCCCTCCCCTCAATCGGCGCGCGCATGTCCAGGAAATGGGCGATGAGGTGCTCGCCGCCCGAGGCTGGTTGCGAACTGCCTGCGATGACCATGGATATGCCGGCGTAGATAAGCGCCTCGGTCAGCGCCGCGATCGCGCGCGGGTCGCGTTGTCCGATGAGCCTCGCCTGCCCGGCGTATACCTCTTCCAGGTCGCGGATGAGCTCAAACGGCCGGATGCAAAATCGCTCGCCTCGAACTATCGACGCGAGCCGCCAGTCCGCGTTGCAGACCGGCTTTGACATGATGTCGCCCAGCCCGGACCTTATCATCGCAATAGGTGCCGCAGCCAGCACTTCAAGATCTGCTATCACTGCCAACGGCGGAGTGACGGGCTCCGTCGACTTGAGCCCGTCTCTTGTCAGGGCGGCGATCCCGGATGCATAACCGTTCATCGACGGAGCCGTGGCGACCGCGATCTGGGGTATACCCCTCCTGAACGCCGCCCACTTGCCGAGGTCTGTGATGGTGCCTGAGCCGCAGGAAATTATGGCTCCCGCGTTGCCTGGCACTGCTTGAGCCACGCCCTCAGCCAGGCTATATTCCGCCTTGGGCCTGCCCGAGAGGACGTGCGCGTGGACCTTGATCCCAGCATTCCCAAGTATCGAGGCAACCCTCTCCCCGGCGACACCCTGCGTGACCTCATCGGCAAGCAGAAACACAGACCCCACAAGCCTTAGCCGACGCATAACCCCGGCCACCTGGGCTACGGCCCCGGCCTCGATTATGACCTCCCTCACCGGGACCTCATGGGTAGCGCCGCAGGGGCACTGCCATCGGCTTCCGAGCATTCGCCACCTTTCCTGAGATGGGAGATTTGGCATAGTTTGAATATATATCTATAGCTCAGAGGACAAACTATGTCATCCTCGCGTATATTCTCAACGCATCCGCTTGACAGGGCCCTGTGATGGGGAATATATGGGCCTCAGATGTCGGTCATCATTTAGCGTCCGATGTGGCCAGGGGGAGCCTTCCGGATGCCGGTAGTTGGTGCCGACAACACCGCGTCTTGAAAGACTTGATTCGCGGGGCTTCGAAACTGCGCACATCACGATCGATGTCACAGACCTTTCGCCCCTGATGCTTCCAGCGCACGAAAGGTCGATCGGTGCACATCGGAACTAAAAAGGCAGGGTCGCGCATTCTCTGTATTCGGGCGCATCGCCCGATGAAGGGCCCCGGCAAGCAGACGAACAAGGTCATCAGGAAGACAGATTGAGACAAGAGAAACAGGCGCACATCGCCTGTTTTTTTTTGGTGACGAAGACGCAACTTCCGCTTCGGCGTGTCGATAAGACTCCGAGAGGAAACCGTGACGACAACAGGGCCGGTTTATACAGAAATTGTCCCGAGTCTTTTCCTGAGTTCGCTTCCGCTTGCGACTTCCGGAGAGGAGATCGATCAGGAGGACAACGAAGCAGGTAATTCGCATATCGATCCCTTCTCGGCATCGCCACACAAACTCGATACTCAGACACCACTTTCGATCAACGCATTGTTTAGCTCGCAGCCCGGCGCTGCAGCCGACGATCCGCCGGCCTATCGCGCAATCCTGGAAAAGGCATCAAACAGGCTCGACGATCCTACTCTACTGCCGGAGCTGATCGAGGCGTTGGAAGGAGATGTTGAACTTAATGGAATGAAGGCAAAGGCGCACGCAGTGACGCCTGGCGGCGCCATGATCTACAGCGAGCTTATCCTCCGCCACCTCCAGACGAATTCGAAGCAATCGACGATACCGCAGGTGCAACGCCTCATCCGCGCCCGCCGCGCGCTTGAGGCCTCACTGCAGGACGGTTCACAGCCGGATCACGATGCCCTTCGCGATCGCATCGATCTTGTCGATCTCGCGCGCGTTTATCTTGTCGCATCGTACGCAGGTCGCCTCCCACAGCAGCAGATAGGCCCGCTGGATCGAGCGCTCGGTCAGCTTGAGCGCATCCGGCAGAAGGCATCGCCATCTCCTGACGGACAGACCGGCTTTCTTTCAGAGATGCTCTCCATCGAGATCCTCTGTCACAAGATGGAGCTTGAAGGTTACCGCGGAAACCAGAAGCAGAAGGAGCAAGCAAAAGGTGAGCTGCTCGCGAAGATCGACTGCGTCAAGGAGTGGATGCTGGGCCATAAGGAAAAGCCGGAAAGCAACCCAGGCTCTGACACGGTCGAAGTTGCATCCAGATTTCTTGCTGAGTCTGCCCTGCTGCTCATGCGCATGCATTTTACGCGCGATGCGCTGGGCATTGCGCAATTTCTGTCCACCCAATTCCCGAATTCCAGAGGGGGCAGGCGCATAGCGTCGTCAGCGGAATTCGCAACCCGTCGAGCGTCGAGCGGAGAGATCCCGGACAGCTCCGGCAAGGGCGCTTCCGTGCCGGAGATGTTCCATGCCATCGCCCACTATCAGGACACTCGTTCGATCGGAGAACGGGCGTATTTTGCCGGCATCGGCGCACTGACAGGTGCGCTCGCAAGCACTGCCTTGTTGCACGATCCGCATATCCTGGCGATCGCGGGCGGCGGGGCAGCGGCCGCGGCTTTCTTCACAGGCGCTGTGCGGCTCGTCAACGCCCTGCGGAGCGATGAGATCGGACAGATGAGAAGAGGCGCTACCTTTGACCGGAGTGCCTTTGAGGACTGCATGCGCCTGATCGTCGCCGCGATCGGAGACAGCACCCTCGGCGCGGTGATGGCGGCCGTTGCCTTCACCACCGTGACCACGGGCATCCCCCTTATTGCAGAGGGCCTCAAAGGCTTCGTGGGATACAAGAATTTTGGAGCCAATCTCTGGAAACTGACCGGAGCTCGCCTCTGGGATGGTGCTGCCCAGAGTTCATCGCTTGATGATGCCGCTCGCTTCGTCAAGGGACTTTCCAACCAGGGCGCTCTCTTCTCCGTCTCGCTCGCATGGGGGATCATGAGCTTTGGGTTCTACGTTGCATATATGGGTGGCTCGGACCGCTTGAAGCAACGGCTCAACAACCTTGGCTGGCTCGCCATACCGGCCTTCCTGCCAGGTGCCGTATCGATGGCGTACATACTTCGACTGGTGACCATGAACCAGGCCCATCAATCGGCGGCACTGCTGGAAAGTGCCGCGCAAACGCTGCAGACCGTGGGCGAACGCCCGCTGAAAGATGTCGCAAATGAGCTATGGAAGAATGAGGCGGCTGCCGGCATCTTTATAGCGCTCTGTGTCTTTCTCGAACGCCTCCTGGAGATGTTCACCAACGGCCTCATCAGTATCCCCAAATCCGAGGCCGCAACTTTTCGCGAACGACTCGAGAAGGCATGGCCCAAATTTACAAAGGAGTTCAGGACTGCGCATCATTTCCTGCCTATCGTGGAGACCATGCTGGTGGGCATCTCAGCGGCTATCGGGGGACTGGCCCAGGCACCGAAGGGCAAAGCTCGCGAGAGTTTGACTGTAATCGAACTGGCCATGCAATCCGCGACAACCGTCGTCGTGCTCCTGGGCCTCACCCTGCTGCTCAGCGGCGTGCTCAAGGGCAAGATTCCCATCGTGTCTACGTTCCGGGAATCCTTGAAAGACGCCGAAGGACAGCCTTGGCTCATCAAACTCTATGAAGCATTCGTCAACACCCTTGACCTGCAGGAGCGGATGTACGCCGTCAATCGCACACTGCGCAGCTTTACGCACGATCTCCCGGGGGCCATGGCCAGGACCAAGGTGACATGGAATTCTCCGCAGGGGCAGCTCGTCATGTCGATCATCAACTCGATCTATGGCAACATGGCGGCCGCCTGGACCTGGACCGACACTACCGGCTCCGTCTGGGGACGCAACAACCTCGCGAAACAGTGGGTGGCGTCAACAAATGCCCACAGCCGCGGCGACAACAATCCCTTCGCGGGGCTGAGAGATTACTTTTATACAGCCGGCCAGCGCATCGGCATGGTCCACCCCCTCCTGCCGACAGCGCCTGAGCATCGAATGCTCCTGGGTGTCGCCATCCTGAAGAGCTTCTTCAAACCGAATTTTCCCCAGATGCCCAACCCTCATACATTCGTGGATCTGTATCGCCTTCTCACGGAGAACGGGATGAACGGTTCGATTTCAGAACCACTCAGGAAGATCAATGAAAAGCGCGCCAAGTCAGATCCTCCATTGCCTCCATTGGCTGCGGACGATCTGGTTGAGGGCATGCTCGCATATGTGCTTCATGACGCGCAGGATCCAGCGCAGTACGGCACTGTCAGGCCAGTGGTAATCACGCTGGCCATGGCGCGCCATCAGGGGATCTTTGCGGAGAAGATCAACGCCTTCTTCGAAGAGCATGGTCCCTGGCTTGGAGACATCTTCAACATCGATCTCGTCGACCTGGAATTCCCCACAGATGCGGACGCGAACCTCAAGACGCGCGCGCTCGTCACCGCCATTCAGCGGTGGACGACCCTGGATGCTACTCCGCTGGTCAACTGGCTCAATCCCATAGATACAGAATCGCCTGCATTTCAGCGGAGACGCTACCTCAGGAACGCCCCTGGCATCACCCTGGCCAATTCTCCGGTCCCAGAACTGCGCAGGCACCGCGACCGCGAAATAAGGATCAAGAAACACCTGAAAATAGCCCTGGCCGACTATGAGCCGGAAATACGTTTCGACACTGCCATGCGAGGCCCCTTCTGGAGGCGAGCCATGCGTTGGCTGAGCAGCAAGTTCTCAAAGGGATCTGCGGGCGCAGGCAACGACGATCGCGTTCCACGTTTCAGCGCCGGACTCTTTGCGGCTGACTCTCGATATAAGAAATAAAGGCGCAGGCGTTGACAAGGGCCGGGACACCGATTATATGGCCTCTCAGATGTCGTCATCTCTTTGCATCCGACGTGGCCAGGGGAGCCTTCCGGATGCCAGTAGTTGGTGCCGACAAAACCGCGTCTTGAAAGACTTGATTCGCGGGGCTTCGAAACTGCGCACATCACGACCGATGTCACAGACCTTTCGCCCCTAATGTTCCCAACGCACGAGAGGTCGATCGGTGCACATCGGAGCGAAGAAAAACGGTTCGTATATCCCTGGCGTTCGGGCGCATCGCCCGATGAAGGGCCCGGGAAAGAAGTTGAATAAGGCCATCCGGAAGACAGAATAAGGTCACAAAACAGGCGAATCTCGCCTGTTTTTTTTTGCTAAAGAAGACGCAACTTCTATGTCGTACAACCGATATTAGGCGCGGAGGTTGACATGTCCGGCACAGCGCTATTCCCCTTCATCTTCACGAACTCAAACGAAACGCCGGTCTCACAAATACTCGTGCCCACGGATGGCTCAACGCTGGGCTCCACAGCCGCCGATGATGCAGCTATAGACCCGTTCAGCGCCGGAGGCGGAGAGCCGGCGTCCATAGCCGATACTGCAGCGGAATCAATATTCCTGGTAGCACCGAGGTCCGTGCCTAAGGGCGTAGCGATTCGCTTTGCAAACGATGCCGCTGGCGCAAATGTATACCCGCTGAACAACGAGCCAGCGCGCCTCACCGCGCTCCGCGATCATATTGAAGCTGCGCGAAAGGCCCGCCGCACAGGCGACATGGCAAAGACAGGCGAGCTCTATCGCCAAGCCCTTCGAACACTTGAGATGCCCTTCACAGCCGCTGACCCCACCCCCCTCTACCACCACATACCTCGCGGCGAAGAGCTTTACTCAGAGGCCACGTTCGCATCTGCCGTGCTGGCCAGCCGGGAGGGGATCCCGGAGATGCTCTCACGGCTCTCGCGCTATGCCGAAAC
The DNA here is from genome assembly GCA_041658465.1 of bacterium. Classification (GTDB taxonomy): domain Bacteria; phylum UBA10199; class UBA10199; order 2-02-FULL-44-16; family JAAZCA01; genus JAJZQH01. The sequence goes on from JBBAAC010000009.1 coordinate 14,075, forward strand.
CCGTTCGCTTGACGCCGACGCCGCAAGCGACATTGGTCGAATAAACCTGGCCAAGGCACAGATCAGCAGGGCATATCTCATCATGAGGCACGCTGAATCTTCGGGCAAAACTGCGGAAGATCTCTATTCACGCGCCCTGGGCCTATCCCGCGCTGCCAGCGACACCACGACCGACTCTGATGTGAGTTATTTTGCGGAGCTCCTCTCTGTGGAACTCCTCTCTAGGAAGCTCGCTCTCGCACACCATCGCCGCGCCCATGCAGATGTCAGGGAGCTGGTCGATGATCTCAGGCGTTCCTTCACGCGGCTCGCCGATGCATGCGAGACAGACGGCGTTGTGGACGAAGAAAAGGCCAAAGTGGTCTCAGCCTACATGGCCAGCGCCGCAGTGCTCAAGGCAAGGCTCGGGCTTTGGAACTCTGCGCTCGAGCGGGCCCGCACCGTCACGCAGTCAAGACCGTTCAGCGACACAGCATCCGCCAGGCAGCTCCTCTCCGAGGAGATCTTCAAGCCCTTTATAGAGAGCGGATCAAGGTTCCTCACTCCGGGTGAGATCCGCATGCACGCGAAGAGGGGCGCATGGCGCAAACAGCTCCAGGCAGCGGTCGAGCATGCGCATTCTCCAGCATTTGCGCAGTCAGCGGTTGCAGGCTCGCTCGGCATGTTCGCGGGCGTGGCAGCCGAACTCATGCTCCAGTCCGGGCACGGGGCGATGCTAGGCGCGCTGTTTGCCGCGTTGGGCATAGCAATCAACCGCGTCCGACACGGGTGGAAGACAGAGCAGGCGCAATATGCCGGAGAAATCGGGACCTACGAGAGAAGCCCCATGGAGAGCGCGCAGGACGTGGGGCGGCTCGCTGTACAGGGTGGCCTCGATGCCCTCATGTTCGTGGTGCCTGCTACACTCATACGCGAAAAAGCGGATTCCTTTGAGGTCATACCGATCGCATTCAGCAATTTCGGCAACGTCGTCATGCGCTTTGCGCACTGGATCGGCTCTGGCGCCGTCTCCCTTACTGATCCCGAGACATATGCGCGCATCGGCAGCTCTCATGGATCGATGGATGCCCTGACCGTTCTCTATAACATCTACACCAAAGGGGCTGCCCTGCTCTTCGCGGCAAACCTCGCGATACCACAGACAAGGGCCTTCACCAGAAAGCTGGCGCCCGCATTCCTGCCGGGCGCACTGATGTTCTCCGCAGACCTGAGCATGCTGGCCGCCGGGCTCTCGTCAATGGACTTCACGCCCCACTTCTCCAACGCTGAATATTTTAGCCGCGTCAAACGCGCAGGCATCGTCTTCGGTGAGATATATGCGATGTGTCTCACGGCAGGAATTCTCACATTAGATAAAAGGGGATCGGTGAAAGATGTGGCGCAGTCTCTTTTAAAAACTACGCTCAAGGCAGACTACTCGCTGCCCCTCGCTGCAGCGATCATCACAGGCATCTCCTCGCCGCTCGGCGCTATGATCCAGAAAGGCATCAAGATCGAGACGCAGGATATCGCCGCGCTCGCGCTGCTTGGTGCAGCGACCGCGTTCTGCAAACTCCCGATCACGCTCGGCTTGAGCGGAGTCCTCAAAGGCAAGATACCCATCGGGGCCGGTATCAAGGAAGGTTGGGAGGACTCCGAAGGCCAGCACACCCTCCGCCGCTTGTATGAGGCAGCCTCGGGCGGTGCCGGCGCATTCGATATGCCCTATGCCCACAACCGCATCGGCAGGATACCGTACTGGGACCTCTTCGCCGAGATACCGCGCACGCTACTAGGCTACGATACGAACGCAGGACAGCTGGCGATGTCCGGTGTAAACTATGTCGCCGGCAACGGCGCGTCGACCGCGATGTGGACAGAACCGTCCGGCACGCGATGGGAGCGCGACTCAATACTGGAGCAGACAAGGGATACGCTGAAGGCCTTGAAGGGCATCGAAGAGGCGAAAGAGGCAGGCAAGATCGATGCCAAAACAGCCCACGCGCTGGAGGCGGAAGCCTGGGCGAAGATGCGCAATTTCTTCGTGATGCCAGGCCAGGTCATGCACCCAGCGCATCCATTCATGCCTTATGCGAGGATGAGGGACAGGCTCTGGCCCTTCTATTCGTTCACGCGCTCGCTCGTGCCGCCGACGTTCCCGCAGGTCCCGAACGGCTTCTTCTATTCCAACCTCCAGCAGATGCTCAGGGGCGGCAACTTTGAAAAGCTCTCCAAGGAAGACGTCGGCGTCATACTCCGGTATGCAGCGATGGATGCTGTAAATCCGGAAATGTACGATGTGGTGCGGCCGCTCATCCAGACGCTCGCCATGGCAAAAGACAGCCCCGTATTCGGGGAGGAGATCAGGGCATTCTTCGAACAGAATAAGTGGATCGCAGATGTCATGAATGTGAATCCCGAAGACTATCGCCTGCCTGAAGGCAGTACGAGGCGCGCCAGCAGAAAGCTGGTCCGCAAGATGGTAAAGATGTCCATTGCCTCATATAGGCAGCGGGTCGAGGGGCATCGGCGCCTTCCGGCTAATGATCCCAACCTCTCGGGCCTCTTCGAATATCAGCCAACGCCGCCGAGGGATCCGGCCGCTACGAGGACAAGGGGCGTTGAAACTGATGGGGCAGCCGGCTCACGGGTGCGCGTCCGCTCAGATGTAAAGGAAGCGAAGGGCATGGCCCCGAGCGTCGTCGCTGCAGAGGGAGTCGAGGAATCCGTTGTTGAAGACGGGCAGGTCGTCCGCCGCATAGACAGGAGCAGATAATGACACAAAAATTCTCATCTTCATCCCGTCCGCACATCCTCATGGTCACCAATCACGGCATCCATGACTGGGAGGTGCGGTCCGGGCTCACGGATACCGGCGGGCAGAATCACTACGTGAATGCCCTCTCCGACACGCTCGCCGCCCTCGGCTACAAGGTCACCACCTTCAACCGCGGCGGATTTCCGGACCCGGTCACCAATGAGATGCGCACGGGCGCGCGTTACAAGGACGAGAACTCCCGCATAGTGTACCTCGAAGGCGGCGGGCACAATTTCATCCGCAAGGAGGACCTCGATCGGACCATACTTGAGCAGGAGGCCGGCTTTGCAGAGCGCATCCTCAAGGAGGAAGGCGCTCCCGTCGATCTCATCATCTCGCACTACTGGGACGGCGCCCTGCTCGCCGATCTCGTGAAGGGGCACCTGCAGCTCGCGGCCAGGCACGTCTGGATCCCGCACTCGCTCGGCGCTCTCAAAAAGGAGAACTTCAAGCACAAACCCGCGGACGTGATAGCAGCGTGCCGCTTTGACGAGCGCATCGCATACGAGAAGGAGCTGCTCCCGCGTGTAGACGCTGTCGCATCCACATCCAGCGACATAAGCCGCGTGCTGCACGATTCGTACGGCCGCACCGCGGAGCTCACGCTCCCGCCCTGCATCAACACGGATGAAGTCCACCCGATGGAACCGTCTGATTGCAAGCGCATCTACGATTTCCTCGATCGCGCTTCTCCCGGCGCGGGCAAGCGCGTGCGCGGCAGGCCCTGCGTTCTCGAGGTGAGCCGCACGGACCGCACGAAGCGCAAGGACGTGGTCATCAAGGCGTTTGCCGGGTCCCTCAAGGAAAACCCGGAGGCCATGCTCCTGCTCACATTGAGCCCGGACAACAAGGTCGTGTACGACGAGTGCATGCAGCTCATCGAGAGTGCGGGCATACGCGACCGGGTGGTGCTTCTGGGCATGATCCCGCGCAACATCATGAGCGAGCTCTATGCAATCACGACCGTGTATTGTTCGCCCTCAGAGATGGAGGGCTTTGGCATGTCCGTGCAGGAGGCGGCCGCGTGCAGGCGCGCGCTCGTCGCGTCCGACCTCGTACCCTTTGCGGTCGAATACCTGCAGAAGGATGCCACGGAGGAGAAAGTGCCGGGCAAGCCCGCTTCGGCAGTCCGCTGGGGTGCCGGAGCAGTGGTCAAGGCCGGCGATGTAGAAGGATTCACCGCTGCAGTCACGCGGCTCCTGCGCGACGAGCCTTTCCGAACCCGCGTTGCAGCTGCCGCCTATGGCATAACCATCCCATATTTCACCTGGCCGCGCCAGACGCGAAGGCTGCTCTCAGAGATGGGGATGACGTCACCTGTGGACATCCACTGATTTCTTGATTTCACGTCCCCTCCTTTGTAAAGAGGGGCTGGGGAGGTAGATCATGATCTACCCCTCCCGCCCTCCCCTTATAAAGGGGAGGAAAAATGACAAAGAGGAGAGTGCGATGGCTAAGATCTTTTCCTTTCTCGGTGTAGCCCCACACGCAGAACCCATCAAGGACCAGGCTGAAATCAATAAAACCTACAAGCATTTCAGGATTCGGATCCTCTATTCGATGATCATCGGCTACGCGGTCTATTATTTTGTCCGCGCCAACTTCTCTGTGGCGATGCCGGTGATGCTCAAGGAACTCGGATATACCAAGACCGATCTCGGCCTGATCCTCACCCTCTTTTCCATCGTCTACGGATTCGGCAAATTCATCAACGGCGTGCTCGCGGATCGAGCGAATGCGCGCTACCTCATGGCTATCGGCCTCTTCTGCGCCGGCGTCGTGAACTTCTTCTTCGGCATGAGCGCCAGCATCCCGGCGCTCGCATTCTTCTGGCTCCTCAACGCGTGGTTCCAGTCGTACGGCATGCCGGCAAGCGTGCGTCTCCTCACCCACTGGTACAGCCCGACCGAGCTCGGCACGAAGTGGGGTCTCCAGAGCACGGCTCACCAGATCGGCAGCGCAACGATAATGGTTATGTCCGGCATCATTATCGGAGGGCTGCACTGGCAGATCGGCTCGCACGTGCTCGATTTTGCGGGCCTGGGCTGGCGCTATGCGTTTTATATCCCTGCATTCATCGCCATGGGAGTCTCATTCTGGCTCGTCAACCGTCTGCGCGACACGCCGCAGTCCGTCGGCCTGCCGCCTGTGGAAGAGTACCGCGGCGAGGCGCACATCACGGATCCGAACGAGGACCAGGCAAAGACCTTCAAGGAGATATTCCTCAGGTACATCCTCAAGAACAAGCTGGTCTGGATCGTGGCCTGCGCGAACATCTTCGTCTACGTCGTGCGCATAGGCATCCGCGACTGGGCGCCGACGTTCCTCGTAGAGACGCGCGGCTCGACCCTCGCCTCTGCGGCGTTCAAGACAGCTGGCTTTGAAATTGCCGGGATGATCGGTGCTATCGGGGCAGGCTGGATTTCCGACAAGGTATTCAAGGGCCGCCGCGGCCCGATGGCAGCGGTAAGCATGTTCCTTCTCATGCTGGTGGTCGGCGCGCTCTGGCTTGCCCCCATCGATAATCCGCTACTCGACGCTGTGCTGCTTATCTTCGCCGGCATACTCGTGTACGGGCCGCAGCTGCTTGTCCCGGTCGCCGCAGCGGACTTCGCTACGAAGAAGGCAGCGGCTACTGCGACCGGTCTCACTGGCGCATTCGGCTATATCGGCAGCGCGCTCTCAGGATTGGGCACTGGCCTTATCGTGGACAAATGGGGCTGGAACGGCGGGTTCATATTCTTCATCACCGCCGCTGCGATCGGCACGCTCCTCTTCCTGTCATTCTGGGATTACAGGGCCCCGCAGCTGGAGAAGTACCACAACTCCAAATCAAAATAGCCGCTGCTCAGGTTTTTGAGCGCTTTTTCTTGGCTGCGCGAACCGCGGTTTGACTCGCGACTTGCAGGCGTGCATCCACCGCCGCCATAAACGTCTCCACGCCGTTCTCCCACGTGTGTTTAGAGACTATCGGCGTGGCCTTGTCGGCCATATCCGAAGCGGGCTGCGGATTCTCGATCCCCCACTGCAATGCCTCCGTATAGCTCGCGAGATTATCGTCCCAGACCACGTAGGCAGCGGCCGGACCCTTGGCGTGAAGGTAGAGCGCGAGCGGGACGAAGCGGGACGCGATGACCGGCAGGCGGCCCACCGCCGCGTTCTGCGCGGCCATGCCCCATCCCTCCATGCTCGACGGCGTCATATAGAGCGCTGAGGCGAATGTGCGCGACCCGCCGGCGTACGGCAGGCCGAGAAATGTCCCTATGAGATGGGCAGGCACCTTGCCTACCACGAAGACGCGATCCGACATGCCCTGCGCATCAATCCTCCCCGTCAGCTCGTCGTGAACTTCCCTCGTATTGTCATCCGCAAGCCCTGTTATGAAGACATAAGTCGATTGCCGAAGCTCTGCGGGAAGAGCTGCAAACGCATCGACCACCATCGGCTTGCGCTTGGTCCGATCCAGACGGCTCGCTTCAAGTATGATGTTCAGCGTTTCAGGATTTTGCCGCATCTGTTCCACTACACTCTCTGGAACGCCTCCGGCGTTCTCCAGGTATTCAAACAGCTCCATCACGTCAGGCTCATCCACGGAGCGCCTCGGAAAGAAATTTTTCCCGTCCGTACCCGGCACGAAATGGATAGTCGGCTTGCGCTCCGATCTCCCTTCATAGAAGGCAGCGCTGCCGATCTCCGGCGACGTCTCAACCAGCATGCTCGCTGGAGGAAGGGCCGTGCGAAGCGGGTCGGACTTGCGGCGCATGATCTGCTCTTCAAAGGTCTCGCGCACGAAGAAATTCAGCTCATGGTATTTCTGCGGCTGGGCCTGCGCCTGTCCGGTCGCAGACATATTCCTGCGCTTAAGCGCGCCCAGAGAATGGGGAACGAACGCATGCCGGTTTATCGCCTTGAGCACGCGGCGCAGGAGCTTGAGATCCTCGTCCAGCGCATCCAGCAGACGGCGGCCGACCGCAGCGGCATCCACAGCGAGCGGCGCGAGGGTCTGGGCCCTTTGAGACGCCTTCGCGATCCCCTCGTTCATCTCGAGCAATTTCTCATCGGATAGCCCGAGCCTTCCGCCCGCCCATTCGATCACGCGGGAGGTATCCTTCGACAGTCCCTGGATCAGCTGCGGCTTTCCACCGCCGTGCGCATTCTGATACGCCTCGATCACGGCCATGCCGGCGTAGTAGTTGATGTTGTCCAGGAGGGCATCCGAGTCGAGCTTTACGCCCCCTACAGGGCCGCCGATGATTGGACGAAGCCGCTCTTCGAGAACCTTGGCTGCAATTATGCCGTGCCACTTTCTGACGAGCAGCTGGCCTACGATGCCTCCGTCGATGTAATGCGAATTGACGAGGTAGACGGACCTTGGGTCCCATGGATCGAGGCCGCGCGCGGAGGCCTCAGCGCTGAGCAGTTTCGCCAGATTGTCAGCGAGAGGTTCAAGATCTCGATAAATCTCCTCCTTAGGCAGAAAATCCGCCCTGCTGCCGCCGATACCGGGCACATATACATAGCGGACCCGATCGTCCGTATCCGGCATGAACTCCACGCCCAGGCGCTCGCCATACTCGATGTACTTTTCATCCGGGGCAAACGATCTCGCTGCTATGGTGACCTTGTATCCCTTGCCCGCCATAGTGCGGGCCATCTCGTTTACGTAATCGATCTGCCCCCCGCAGTCGCGCGCGCTGAAAGGAAAGCTGGGCGCCGCATAGCCCTGCGGGTTGATGAGAAGGATATGCCTGGCCTCAAGCTGCACGAACCTGGCATTCCTCTCGCGGATCTCGGCCGGCTGATCAGCGAGCGCCTGCAGGACGTCGAAATAATTTTTTGAGATTTGCCTCTGCCCGGCAGATGCGAGCAGCGTTTGCTCGCCGCGCAGGCTCAGCGTGAATTCAAGGCGGCCTTGCTGATAAGGAGCCCCCGGGCGAGAATCGAAATAAGGAGACGTCTTCCATTGCGGACTACTGCGCTGTACATCCGATCCAGGAGGATTCGGCCACGAAAGTTGAAAGAGATCCGGCGGGGCGATGGGCAAAGCAAGTCCTGCCACATCGTTGGAAACGACCTCAACCGCCCCCTCCCCCGCACCTCCGCCATCGTCCAGAGCTTGCGCGGGATCAGTTATGTCTACAAGCCCCCAGACAGAGCACCGCCCCAGGAGGGCGTCGACACCCTTCGACTGTCCGCAACTGAGCATAGTCCCCCTTTAACGTATGCCGCCAGCCGCTTGTTGTTGCCGCAGGTGTTCCATCACGGCCTCGGGCGGATCTACCTTGCCCGCATCCACGAGCCTCCCCAGGCTTGCCCAAGTGCCGACATCGGACCACGAATTCCTGCCCTCCCTGTCAAACGGGAGTACTGCGACCCTGCCGGCATCTGCCGCGGGCTCCATGAGCGCGTAGTCGATCGATTTTGGCGTAAGCGGCTCGAAGTAACTGGTGAGCAAACGCTGGGATAAGGGGACATCCGCAGGCTGCCCTCCATATACCGCCTCGAGCCCCGCGTGCATCACCGGCTGATGGATTGCCAGGTTACGCAGGAAGGCCTGGGTCCCCCACACGAACATGCCGCTGTTCCAGTAGTAATCCCTAGACTCCAGGTACTGCTGTGCCGTCTCCACAGAGGGCTTCTCCACGAAATTCTCGACCCTGTAGACGCCAGGCGAACCCGGCACCTCGGTGCCGCGCTTTATGTAACCGTATTCAGGCGAGGGCAATGTCGGGTCTATGCCGAACGTGATCAGGCCGCCGCTCGTCACTGCGAAAGAGACCGCCCCGGCGACCTGACTGAGGAATCGCTCCGGATCCTCTATGTAGTGATCTGAAGGGACTATTACCGCCACGGAGTTCGGATCCCTTGCCGCAAGCCTGTACATGAGGGTCGCGATCGCAGGCGCCGTGTTTCGCATCATCGGCTCGCCGACTATGTTCGCATCCGGCAGATCAGGGACCTGCTCCTTCACCTTATCCATGTATCGTGCGTTGGTAGCGACCCAGATGCGTTGTGCCGGAACGGTGCTGCGGAAGCGGTCGATGGTCTGCTGGAGCATCGAGCTGTCCTTGCTGGTGATCTGCAGGAATTGCTTCGGCCTGTCCTCCGTGCTGTAGGGCTCAAAGCGCCTGCCAATCCCGCCTGCCAAAACGACGAGGTTCACAGGCGGAGACTCCGACTCCGCCCTTTCCGCAGGCGTAATCTGTTCGGCCGCAATAGAAGGATAAAGCTCCCTGGCCCCATGAATGATATTGCCGAGCTGGAGAATAAACCGCGCCGTGAGAGGACCCCACTCGTACTGCGCCGCTATGGCGAGCGCTTTCTCGGCCATGGCGCGGGCCTCAGGCGGATTGTCGATGAGCCTCTGGATCGCGCTGGCGAAGCGCTTCGGAACTTCTCCCTGCTTGAGCGACACTATCATTGCCGCCTTATTCGTCCTGTCCAGATGCATGGCATATGGCGTGAAGTCAGTGGCCACAAGCGGCATACCGCCCCTCGTGCCGTCCTGCACCGCCATGCCCCAGCCCTCCTGTCGGGACGCGCTCGCAACTATCGCGATATGGAACTGATCCTTCTCATCACCATGCGGCAGGCTCATGAGAGGACCCATGAGCGCATCTGGAACCATTCCAAGCAGGAAGACCCTGCGCTTGAGGCCAAGCCTGTCGATCTCCTGTCTCAAGCCGTCATAAATGCTCGGCTTGTTCACCTCCGGCTCCGGCCTGTCGCGCGGGCCGGTGATGAAGAGGAGCGTGTTCTCGGGAAGATACTGCATCGCTCGTATGAGCTCGATCTTCTGTTTCGTATCGTCCATGCGGCCCGCCTCGACCACGACGTTGAAGGCCTGCGGGTTCTGCCGCATCGCTTCGATGATATCCTGCGGCACATTGGTTTCTGAAAAATAGCGCACCATCGCGTCTTCGGTGTCAAACGCCGCCATGTTGGAGGCGAATTTTCTGGACTCCTTGTCCTTCTCCTCCATTAACGAGTCTATCGCCTCCTTTGAGGCGCGCGGCTTCTGGAAATAATCAAACAGCCTCTGGATCTCAGGATCATTGACGTCATCGCGAGGGTGGTATCTGTCGGGATCGGTGCCCGGCTCGAATCTGATGGCGTGCTTGGTCGCGGGCATTCCGAGCTGATACGCGGTGTCCAGGATCTCCTGGGAGGTGATCACGACGACGGCCACGGGCAGCTGGTTGGCAAAGAGCGCTGCGGAGT